>CANQQB010000134.1 GCA_947625845.1 uncultured Oscillospiraceae bacterium | reverse complement strand
CCCTTTAGGGGCAATTGTCTGTAAAATGCCCTTCTAGGGCTTATTCAAGCCTCCGGCTTAGCCGGAGGTTTTGACTTAGAACCTCATCTCACCAAATCGCGAAGATCAGCCGGTAGAAGACCTGGGAAACCGGCGACTTTTTCTGGAATACCGCCACATTTTCACCCAAAATCAGGTCAAACTTCGCCAATTCCTCCGGGGTGAGGGTGTGGCTGCTGTATTTTGCCTTCTGGGCCAGGACCCGGAGGCCTCTGTCCGGCTTTTGCCGCAGCAGACGGCACAGATAAACATGATACCGCCACCGGCACAGAGCCCGCCGGTTGGCGTTTCCCGCGGCAAACCTCTGGGCCCGGAGCAGGAGCCGCAGCTTCCACTGGCCCCACACCGCGCCGACGGTCAGGCCGATTCCCAGCACCCAGGACAGTACCGCGGCCCAGGGGAAGGAGGTTCTCGCCGGGTCGTTCCCACCGGGCCGGGCAGACCCACTTGTGGCTTGCGTATTTTGGGGTTCGGAGGGATCGGAAGATTCCGAGGACGCAAAAGGATCGGAAGGCTCCGAAGTCTCTGAAGGATCGGAGGGCCGGTCCGTGGGCTGCGAGGTGCTGCTCTCCGTGGGCTGAGTCTCCGCCTCCGTGGGCAGGGGAACGCCTTCAATGGCGGCGGTACATTCCAGCACCGCCCAGCAGGAGCCGTTGTAGTATTCCACCCAGGCGTGGGCATTCCCGCCGCGGACCACGGTTTCCTGCCCCGCTTGGACCGGCGCCATGAAGCCCGTGACAAAGCGGGCGGGGACTCCGGCGGCCCGGAGCAGCACGGTGGCGGCGGTGGCATAGTGGACGCAGTAGCCGGTATCGCTTTCCGTCAGGAACCACCGGGCAAAATCCGTCTCCTCCTCCGGCATGGCGGGGGTGCCCAGATCATAGCGGGCGGAATTTCGCACATAGTTGGCAATTTTCCGCACCGTCTCCAGGGTGTAGCCGTTCGACAGCCGCTCTACCCCGATTTGATCCAGCAGCGCCTCCGCCCACTGCCGGGTCTCGTCCGGCAGCGAGAGCAGGGTGCTGCCCCGCCCCGGCGGGTTTTGGACCTGGGCCGACGCCTCCGGCCCTTGAAACACGGGGAAGGAATAATAGGTCAGATTTTCCGTATTGGGTATTTTCCCCTGGGTAAGCTCCTGGGTCCAGCCCGCCTGGGCAATGTAATAGGGGAAGTAAAGCAGGGGTTCAGCCTGGTAGCTTTGGACGGTCACATCCCCAAGGGGGTCCCCGCCGGCGGGCCAGAGGGATTCCCACTGATCGTCTCCGGAGCATTGCCAGCTGGTGCCGCTATAAATGTCGAAGGAGGCGCCCCGCAGGTACACGGGCCCGCTCTGCGGGGCGGTCACCGTGAGGACCAATCCGGAGCGGTTCCCCGCCAGCCTGGGAAGGGACAGATCCATTTCCTCCAGATCCTCCAACCCGGGGGAGACGGGAACGGTCACGTTCCCCAAATCCGGCCGGAGCTCCTTTATCAGGTTTTTTGCCAACTGTTTGAGAGGCGAAAGGACCTGAACATTAAAATCCTGGCGCTGATAGCCCTCCTGGGGGACAGCCAGGAACAGAATCCCCAGGGCCAGGGCCAGGGGCAGGGCCAGCATGGCCGCCAGGCGGCTCCCCTGGACCGGATTTCCCCGGCGCACCGACTGGGGCAGAATCAGCAGCAGAAAACCCAGCAGCAGCAGAAACAGCGCCCAAAGGGCGGGCACGGTGTCCGTCACCACCAGGCAGGCGCCCAGGGGCAGCAGGCACAATGTAGCCGCCCAGTTGGCGGCCTTTCCCCGGCAGGCCGCCACCACGCCAGCCACGGTCAGCGCGGCGCAGAGCAGGTACAGCGCCAGATCGTAGGGCGTATTCGGGGCGGGAGGTTGGGTGCCGAAGTAGAAGGGACCCAGCCCGTAGGCCATGTGGTAGAAGTCGGTGACGGTGTAGAGCAGCATCTCGGCCTGGGCCAGGAGATTTCCATAGAACCAGGCCGCTGTTCCTGCGGCGGCGAGGCCTGCCAGCAGCAGGGGCGTCAGGCGCCAGACGACGAGCCCCGCCCCCACCAACGCCCAGACGGCGCACCAGAGGGCCAGAACGCCCAGGGACAGATCCAGGGACATGCCGGTGATCAGGCAGGCCGTTCCGCCGAAAGCCAGGCAGAAGGCGGTCGCGGCGCCCGTTCCGGCGGTAAGCAGCCGTTCACGCATGGGAAACCCCTCCGATCTCATAGAGCCAGGAGGCCTGGATGGGCGGCAGCGTACTTCCCTCTTGGGCCATGGGGGACTGCAGCAGGCTGTCCACAGCGGGCAGGATGTCCGCCTCCGCGTCCACGGCGAAGCTCTCCATCCCCCGTCCGGTGAGGCAGCGGATCTGATGGGGCACCTGCCGCTGAATCAGATAGTCGGACAGCCACAGAAGCTGCCCCAGCTTTTCGTCCAGCTTCTCCCGCTCCCCGGAGAGGACCAGGGCCACCACCGCCAGGCCCCGGATCGGCTCCTG
>CANQQB010000133.1 GCA_947625845.1 uncultured Oscillospiraceae bacterium | reverse complement strand
TTCGCCACTCCGCTTAATTCCTTTTTCCTACGCAGGGAGCTCTTCTTTTCCCTGTCCACTTTTCCTGGGGCAGTGCAGTGCATCAGAGGGAGGATTTAAATTATTTCAATATTTCAATATGCCTCCTTGACAAATATGCTATACTGAATGGGCATATCAGGAAAAGGACGTTTGCTTATGAAACTCATCATTGTCCGCCACGGGGACCCGGACTATGACCACGATTCCCTAACGGAAAAGGGCTTCCGGGAGGCCGAATATCTCTCCGAGCGGCTGGCGAAGCTGAAGGACGTGCGCGGCTGCTACGTCTCCCCCATGGGCCGGGCAAAGGCCACGGCCGCGCCTACCCTGGAGAAGACCGGGTGGGTATGCGAGGAAAAACCTTGGCTGCGGGAGTTTTCCGCGTTCATCTATCGGCCCGACTGCCCCGAGCACCGGAACGTGGCATGGGACTGGCTGCCAAAAGACTGGACGGCGGAGCCAAGGTTTTACGATAAGGACAGGTGGTCCGAGCCGGCGGAGATGGCCGAGGCCGGCGTGGGGAGAGAGGCCCGCTGGGTGGCCGAGGGCCTGGACGCGGTGCTGGCGGAGCACGGCTACCGCCGGGAGGGGAATTACTACCGGGCGGAGGGGGCCAACAACGGTGCGCTGGTGTTCTTCTGCCACTTCGGGGTGGAGTGCGTGATGCTGAGCCATCTGCTGGGCGCGTCGGCCATGGTGCTGTGGAACGGCTTCTGCGCAGCGCCGTCCTCCGTCACCACCGTGACAACCGAGGAACGCCGTCCCGGCGCGGCCATCTTTCGGGTGAACGCCTTCGGGGATATCTCTCACCTGTATGCAAACGGGGAGCCGCCGGCGTTCTCCGCGCGGTTCCGGGAGTGCTACGGGAACGAGTGGGAGAGACGGGACTGAGCGGCGACAACCCTTCCGGCCGCAGTTGGCGGCCACCTCCCCTTACACAGGGGAGGCGTTCAATAAGGAAGCCCCCTCGGAGAGGGGGCTGCATTTGTTGTCACAGTCATTATGAGAAGTAGGTGAACGCCATGGGGTTGATGGGCGTGGCGGTGGCGCTGGCGCGTATCTCAAAGTGCAGGTGCGGGCCGGTGGAGTTGCCGGTGGAGCCCACGTAGCCCAGCACCGAACCCATGCTCACGCTCTGGCCGGCGCTCACCGCGATACGGGACATGTGGCCGTATACGGTGGTGTACCCGTTGCCGTGGTTGACGATTACGCACTTGCCGTAGCCGCCGTTCCAGCCGGCGCTGACCACCGTGCCGCCGGCGGCCGACCAGATGGCGGAACCGTAGCTGGCGCCGATGTCCACGCCGTTGTGGCTGCGCACATAGCCGTACAGGGACAGATATCGGGGACCGAACCGGCTGGTGAGATAGTGGGTGTAGCTGGGCCACATCATCCAGGTGGTGCCGTCGGAGACGAAGTTGGCCGTGTTGGCGCTGGCCCCCATGGCCGCCTGCTGGGCCGCCAGAGCCGCCAGCCGCGCGGCTTCCTCCTTGGCCTTGGCCTCTTGCAGCTCCTTCTCCTTGTCGATGATCAGGGCCTGAATCTCCGCCTGGGTCGCGGCCTCCTGCTCCAGAACAGCCTCATAGTCCGCCGTGTCCTGCTCCATGCTGGCGATCAGCGCGCAGGCAGCCTCGATGTCGGCCTCCAGCTGGGCCTTCTTGGCCTCCTGCTCCGTTCGGCGGGCCTCGTTCTCCTTGAACATGCTCTCCGCCTGGGCCTCCAGGACCTCTACCTTCTGGCGGGCGGCGATGTACTGCTGCTCCAGGGACTCGTCATAGTCCATGACCTCGTTGACCATGTCCAGCCGGGTCAGAAGGTCCGAAAAGCTGGTGGCGTCGAACAGCACCTCCAGATAGCCCACGTCGGAGCTCTCCTCCATGGCGCGCAGGCGGCTCATCCAGAGCTGCTTCTGGTATTCCTCCTCCTGGCGGGCGTCCTCCAGGTCCTCCCGCACGCTCTCCATCAGACCGTCGGTGATGTCGATCTGCTCCTGGATCACGTCCAGTTCCTCCTGGGCCAGCATGTTCCGCTGGTCCAGAATTTCCTTCTTCTCCAGGGTGTTGGCCTTCTCATAGTCCAGGCTGTCGATCTCCGACTGGATCTCGTTCATCCGACCCTGTATCTCGTTTTTCTGGCCGTTGAGGTTGTCGATCTCCTTCTGGATCTCCTTGCTGGTGGCCGCTTGCGCCTCTACGCCGGCGCAGGGGACGAACAGGCTGGCCGCCAGGATGAACGCCAGCAGACTGCCCAGTCCCCGCCGCAGCGACCGGCGCGTTGTTAAGTGGTTCACGGTGAAGGACCTCCTTCCATATGGAGAGATAATAACACCGTTTTGTAATAAATGCAAGAGTTTTTGTAATTATTTGAAATTATTTCAATGTTTTTGTTACTTTATTGAAAGCCCCCTTGTTAAAGGGGGCCGTCATAAGGAAGAGGATTTAAAAATTCTCTCCTTCTGGCGCTGCGAAGCCGCGCCACCTCCCTCGTCAGAGGGAGACGTCAATAAGGAAAGCCCCCGCGTCGTCATGCACCGCCCCGCAAAAAAC
>CANQQB010000132.1 GCA_947625845.1 uncultured Oscillospiraceae bacterium | reverse complement strand
ATCACGACCAGGTTCGGTACGCTGACCGTGACGGCGGCGGCCGTGGTGCCCGGCAACAACACCGGCAATACCGGCAATACTGGTGACAACACTGGCAACACTGGCAACAACGCTGGCAACGCTGGCAATACCGGTAACAACAACGGCAACACCGGCAACAACGCTGGTAACAACAACGGCAACGCTGGTAATATCGGCAACAACAACGGTAACACCGGTAACAACAACGGCACGACCAATATCCCCGACAACAAGACGCCTCTGGGTGGTCGGCCCACCACCACGGCGAAGCCCGCCGCGACGCGTCGGCCTACTACCACGGCGAAACCCGCCGCGACACGCAAGCCCACTACCACGGCGAAGCCTGTGACCACGGCGAAACCTGTGACCACGGCCAAGCCTGCGACCACAGCCAAGCCTGTGACCACGGCCAAGCCTGTGACCACGGCGAAGCCTGCGACCACAGCCAAGCCTGTGACCACAGCCAAGCCTGTGACCACGGCGAAGCCTGTCACCGACGAAACGACCGAACTGCCTGACGACGACGTGATGGCGGAACTGCCCGACGACGACGTGATGGAGCAGGTCGAGATCGAGGATGACGACACGCCTCTGGGTGCGCTGCCCGTGATGAAGGACGACGACAACGGCGGCAACGGCAACGGCGGCGGTAATGGCGGCGAGCCCGCGTACACGCTGGAGGAGGAGACGGTCATCGAGGAAGATGAGACGCCTCTGGCCGGCAGCCCCGTGGAAGAGCGTGAGTGCTGCGCGCTGCACTTCATCCTGCTGCTGGGTGCGCTGGCGGTTGCGATGTACTTCACCTACGACCGGAAAAAGCGGCAGGCGCGGGAATTTGAGGTCCGCTCCGAGCTGGGCAGGTAAGCCCCGGAGAAAGGAAACGAGAAAATGCACGAGTATTTTCACACGAAATTCGGTTTCTGCATGTGGGACGCGGGCGCGCTGGTCCTGCTGGCAGCGGTCATCATCGTGCTGGCCGTGCACATGGTCCGGCAGAAGAAGCGTGAACGGGAGTTTGAGGCCGAGCTGGCCGACAAGATGGCCCGCTCCGCCATCCGGCATGACAGCAAAAACTGAATAAACACACCAGGCTGCCCGACGGAAACGCCGGGCAGCTTCTTTTTGCCTAAAACACGCGCAAATGGTTGGACCTGCTGCAAAATATGCAACAGGTCCAAGTTGTTTCAGTTGTTGCCGTTTCCGTTGGCCGGGACGACCGTGGGGGACGGGCTGGTGTTGAGATTCTGGATGGCGGAGCGGTAGTCTTCCGCCGCGTCGATGCTGTCGGGCGGGAAAAATTCCTCCACCGGGAACCGTATCCGGGAGAAGAGCGTGCAGGGGTCGTCCTCCGAGCCGGACACGCAGTCCTTGTCGGGCAGGCAGTAGTCGTACACCGGCACGACGAGCTGGCTGTCCCGCTCCAGGCGGATGATGGAGAACTGTCCCAGTGTGGCAAGCCATATGCGGCTGCCGTCCGTCAGCACCAGGTCCTCGCCGAAGTGGGCCAGGATGGCGGCGGGGATAGCGGAGATGTCCGCCATCAGGCCGGTGGGGCAGGCGTCCGCCACCTTCATGTTCAGAGCGATGGGGTCCACGCACTCCACCACGCCGATGGGCTGGGAATAGCTGTCGGCAAAGGTGCCGTCGGAGCTGAACACCTTGGCGGAACCCTCGCTGCCAAAGAGGATGACCCGCTTGTTGAATACGCACAGGCCGTTCACCGGGTTCTCGCCGGGGAAGGTGGTGCCGGCGACCTCGTAGAAATAGGTCACGTCCACGGTGTAGTAGCCCCGGTTGAAGCTGATCTCGTCAACGTCCACATCCGCAAACAGCAGAGTGACCCCCGTGGGCCGCACGCTGAACGCGCTCTCTATGTATGGTTGGGACGTGTCGCATAGTTAAAGAGACAAAGGGAGGACCTGCGCTTACATGCATGCACCAAAAGTATTGTATAATATACATTTATGTAAACTGTCAAAATGAGAGGGAGGCGCATAGTTATGGCATGAGGAGTTATACTCTATGCATGATAATCTCTGTGCCTACTTCGGTCAGTGGTTAAATGGACCTGATCCTATCAGCTTTATTAAGAATTAACCACCAAAGACGCACTTGACATCGAGGAATTTTTTGATATAATAAACAAATAAGTGCTTCTGAAGTCCCCTCCAGGGGCACTTATAGCTTTTAATCTAGGATACGCACGGAACAGTGTACAGAATAATTGCCCTTATAGTGGTATTCTACTGGGACCGGCTGTCGGCAGAGCGACTTGTGAATATGGGTGAGAAAACTATGAATGCAACGCCTAAGAAACTTTCAGATGACAAGAAGGACCAGCGGCGGCCTTTTTTGCGCTTTACTGAATTCGAGCAGGGCGGGTATGATCAGGCCGACATTATCCGCGCCATTTCAGACCTTTTGCGTGATGTAGCTCAGGAGCATTTGTGCCACGATGCATGCATCGACCGATTCAACCGCAGTTTTCTTGAGTATACACAACTTGATAGGCTCAGAGACGAGTTGATAGCCATTGAAGAGCGTATTGGAGGGCTATTTGAAGTTGACAACCTTGATTCGTCGGAGAGCCTTGAGGTCATAGATGTCAAGAAGTACTCTCTGGCGCTGGTGCGGCAATGCAAACGCCTCATTTCTGCCCTGCG
>CANQQB010000131.1 GCA_947625845.1 uncultured Oscillospiraceae bacterium | reverse complement strand
TCGCCGCTGATGATGTGCTCCCACCAGCCCCGGTTGTCCAGATACCATTTCACCGTCCGCTGGATGCCGTCCTCGAACTTCGTCGCCGGCAGCCACCCCAGCTCGTCGTGGATGAACGTGGGGTCGATGGCGTAGCGCATGTCGTGCCCCTTCCGGTCCGTCACGTGGGATATCAGGCTCTCCGGCTTGTCCAGGATGTGCAGCACCCTCTTCACGATGTCGATGTTGTGCATCTCGTTGTGCCCGCCGATGTTGTACACCTGCCCCACCTGCCCCTTCTCCAGGATCAGGCCGATCGCCGCGCAGTGGTCCTCCACATACAGCCAGTCCCGCACGTTCAGCCCCTCCCCGTATACCGGCAGGGGCTTGTCGTTCAACGCGTTGGCGATCATCAGCGGGATCAGCTTCTCCGGAAACTGATAGGGCCCGTAGTTGTTGGAGCACCGGCTCACCGTGATCGGCATGCCGTATGTCCGGTGATAGGCGTGGCACAACAGGTCCGCCGCGGCCTTGGACGCCGAGTACGGGCTGGACGTGTTCAGGGGCGTCTTCTCCGTGAAAAACAGGTCCGGCCTGTCCAGCGGCAGGTCCCCGTACACCTCGTCCGTGGACACCTGATGGTACCGCTCCACGCCGTATTTCCGGCTGGCGTCCAGCAGCACCTGGGTACCCATGACGTTGGTCTGCAGGAAGATGGCCGGGTCCTCGATGCTCCGGTCCACGTGGCTCTCCGCCGCGAAGTTCACCACAACCTCCGGCTTTTCCGCCTCAAACAGCTCATACATGGCCTTCCGGTCCGCGATATCCGCCCGGACGAATTTGAATCTGGGCTCGTCCAGAATGGGCGCCAGCGTCTCCATGTTCCCCGCGTAGGTCAGCTTGTCCACGCACACCAGCTCATACTCCGGATGCCGCTCCCTCATATGGAATATAAAGTTGCTCCCGATAAATCCGGCCCCGCCGGTGATCAGCATTTTCATTCGTCTTCCCCCTCGGCGATCGCATGCAGATACTGCCCGTATTCCGTCTTCATCATCGGCTCTGCCAGCCGCAGCAGCTGTGCCCGGTCGATGAACCCCCGCCGGTATGCGATCTCCTCGATGCACGACACATACAGCCCCTGCCGCTTTTGGATGATGTTCACGAACTGCGACGCCTCCTGCAGCCCGTCATATGTACCCGTATCCAGCCATGCCATGCCACGGAAAAACTTCACCACCCGCAGCTGGCCCCGGCGCAGGTATTCGTTGTTCACCGCTGTGATCTCCAGCTCGCCCCGCTCCGAGGGCTGGATGTGCCGGGCGATATCCACCACCTGTCCGTCGTAGAAGTACAGCCCCGGCACCGCATACTTGGACCTGGGCCGGATGGGCTTCTCCTCCAGGGAGAGCACTCGCCCGCTCTCGTCGAACTCCACCACGCCGAACTGGGTGGGGTCATGCACCGGATAGCCGAAGATCACCGCACCCTCCTCGATGGACACCGCCTGCGCCAGAAACGAGGAAAAGCCGCTGCCATAAAAAACGTTGTCCCCCAGCACCAGCCCTACACGGTCACCGTCGATGAACTTCTCCCCGATCAAAAACGCCTCCGCCAGGCCGTTGGGCTGCTCCTGCACGGCGTACGAAAACCGCATCCCCAGCTGGCTCCCGTCCCCCAGTATCTGCTCGAACACCGGCACATCCCGGGGCGTGGAGATGACGAGCACCTCCCGGATCCCCGCCAGCATCAGCGTGGACAGCGGATAATAGATCATGGGCTTGTCATACACCGGCAGCGCCTGTTTGCTGACGCCCTTCGTGATCGGATTCAACCGGCTGCCTGTGCCTCCCGCCAGAATGATCCCCTTCATTTGTCATTCACCTCGTCTTCTCTCTGCGCGGACCCGCGCTCTCAGGCGTTGAGCCTGTCCAGCACGCTCTTCACCTTTTCCGCCGCTTCCAAAAAGCTCTTATGCTCCTCCTGGGTCCACTTCTCCCGGATCCGCTGCTGCACCCCGCCCGGGCCTACCACGGACGGGACCGACAGCGACACCCCCCGGATCCCGTACTCTCCCCTGAGCGGCGACGTCACCGGCGCGATCATCGGCCGCTGGTTCAGGATCGCGTCCGCCAGGTAGCACACGCACGTGGCCACGCCGTAATACGTCCGGCTCTTGCCCTTGATGATATCGGCCCCCATCGTGGTGGTACTCTCGGCGATCGCCGACCGGATCTGCTCGCCCCACGGGATCGACATCTCCGTGCAGTACTCCCGGATCGGGATGCCGCCCACCGTCATCCGGCTCCAGATCGGCACCTGACTGTCCCCGTGCTCGCCCACAACGTACCCGTTGACCACGCCGGTGCTCAGGCCCGTGTAATCGGCGATGCTGCGGACCAGGCGGGAGGTGTCCAGAATACAGCCGGAGCCGAACACCGTGCCGTTGTACAGCCCCATCCAGTCGCCCACCTTCTGGGTCAGGATGTCCACCGGGTTCGACACCACAAGGATCGCGCCGCGGGTATAGTACGGCCGCATGGCCCTGATCACCCCGCCCATGATCTCCACGTTCTCCTCCGCCATGTCCAGCCGGGACTCCCCATGCCTGCGGCTCCTGCCCACCGTTATGATGATCATGTCGCAGTTTTCACAGTCCTTGTACGTGCCCGCATGCAGGTCCGCCGTCCCCATGGACGGTATGCCGTGGCGGATATCCTTCGCCTCCGCCTCCGCCTTTTCCTCCGCCCGGTCGATCAGCACGATCTCCCGCGCGATGTCCCGGATGGCCAGCGCGTAGGCGATGGCCGCGCCCACATACCCCGCGCCGATCACCGCCACCTTGCGGTTCCCGATCACATATCTCTTCATACCCACATCTCTCTTTATCCGCCGCCGCCGTCAGGAGACCCCGACGCTCTCCCGC
>CANQQB010000130.1 GCA_947625845.1 uncultured Oscillospiraceae bacterium | reverse complement strand
TGCGTGGTGGGGGTCGTCGTGGGAGGCGTACTCTCACCGGGCGTGGTAGAGGGCTGCGCGGTGGGAGGCGTGCTCTCACCGGGCTGCGTCGTCGGGGTCGTAGTCGGCTGCGTGGTGGGCGTCGTAGTCGGCTGCGTGGTGGGCGTCGTGGAGGGCTGCGTCGTCGGGGTCGTAGTCGGCTGCGTCGTGGGCGTCGTAGTCGGCTGTGTCGTCGGGGTCGTAGTCGGCTGCGTCGTCGGGGTCGTAGTCGGCTGCGTGGTCGGCGTCGTAGTCGGTTGCGTGGTCGGCGTCGTGGAGGGCTGCGCGGTGGGAGGCGTGCTCTCACTGGGTTCCGCGGGGGTGCCGAAAACGACGCTGACGATCATCGCCTTGCTGCCCGCAGCGGCCAGCACGTAGGTGTGGCCCGCCTGGGCGTCGATCTCGATGGTGTGCAGCTCCTTGCCGGTGGCGTTAGCACGACTCAGAGGATTGTAGCCGCTCACGGCGGTGCCGTTGTCATAGAGCCAGATGTCCTTATTCGAGACAATGAGCTGGATGGTCAGCTTGTCGCTCCGGCTCGTCTCGAACTTGTAGTACGTGCCGACGGTGGGGAGGCCGTCCTTGGGAGACTTATTCTTGGGGTCGGCGGTGCCCTGGACGAAAGCGGGGAGGTCACCCTCAGCAGGGTGGAGCGCGTAGGTGTTGGTCCCGCCGCCGTCAGCGCCGCCGCCGAAGGAGTAGGTCAGCCCGGCGCCCGTGAGGACGACGGTCTCTTTGGACAGGGGATCGGTGGGGAATTTGTCCGTATCGGCCACCCACTTGACGCCCTCAGCAGGCTTGGAGGTGGGAGTCGCGCTCTCGCTGGGCGACGCGGTGGGAGTGGTAGTCGGCTGCGCGGTGGGAGTCGTGCTGGACGCGGTCTCGGTGACGGTGAGGGAGTAGATACGGGCGTCGTACTCCGCATTTTCCACCAGCAGGCCGGCGAGGTGGTAGGTTCCCGGCTCGGTCAGCTCGTAGACAACGTCCATGGCCGCCGTCTGGGTGCCCGTGGTGATGGTGTATTCCTTGCCGTCCTTGGTCTTGACCCGGTCACCCTGGGCGTTCAAAAGAACCAAAGCGGAATGCTGATTTTCATTGGTGGCGCTGAAATTCGCCGTGAGGGTAGTGGGAACCGCGTCCGCCGCAACAGTGAACTCGATCCCGCTGGTCCCATCCTTGGGCATCTGGATGGACTTCATCTTCCCCTTACTATCAATGCGCTTCATCACCGCGTCGCCAAAGACGGTGAAGTACCCATCCGCCAGCTTGGCGATCTCCTCCTTGGTGACGGCAGTACTGTCCGTGCTGGGGGCGGTAAAGTCGGTGTACCTAAGAACATGGCCGGTGCTGGTGGGAGGAGTCTGGGTGGGATCGGTGCCCTGGGTGGGCGCCGCGGTGGGATTGCCGGTGGGCGTGGGATCCTGCGTGGCGGGAATGGTGGGCGCCGCGGTGGGATCCGTGGCGGGGGGCAGGGTCTCGCCGCCGGCCGCGCTCTTATCGATGGTGCCGCCCACGCTGGTCAGCTTGGTCTTGTAGCTCACAAGCGCCGACTTCAGGGCTGTGTTCACATCATAGGAGGTATCGTCCGCGGCGGTGAAGGTCCACTTGAAGTCGCCGCCCTCGACCCGGCCGGCGTAGGCCGTGACCAGATTCTTGGCGTTCTCAGGAGACTGGACGTTGTACTTGTAGAAGTCGGAGGCGGTGTCAAAGTTGTTATAGGTCGTGCCGCCCTGCACCGTCTTGAGGCTGCTGGGCACCTGCTCGTCCCGGCTGGCGGCCAAATAGGCATCGGTATCCTGGTTCAGGTCGCCGGCCTTGGCGTAGAGGACGCCCTGGCCGCCCACGATGGTGTTGCCGAAGGCCTTGATGATGCCGCCGTTCTCACCGGAGAAGGTGCCCTCACCCTTGGCGTCGGTGCCCTGCATGGAGCTGAGCATGGGGTGGGCGCAGTTGCGGAAGTAGTTGTTCTCCACAAAGGCGGAGGCGCCCAAAGTGACGCCCACGCCGTACTTGGCGTTGCCGTCATAGTAGTTGTTGTAGATGTGGACGGTGCAGGTACGGATGCGGGGGTGACGGGAGTCGGAGTGGTCAAACCAGTTGTGGTGATAGGTGATGTAGTTGGTGGTAGCCTCTTCCTTCATGCCCTGGAGGTTGCACTTGCCGCAGTCCCAGAAGTGGTTGAAGGAGTGGGTGACATTGGTGCTGGTCTTGGTGTCCAGCGCGCCATCGCCCTTGGCCTGGTCGCTATCGCTGCCGGCGTCGCCGTAAAAGAGGTCGTTGTTGTGGACCCAGATATGCTCATCAGACTGCTGGAGGCCGATGCTGTCGCCCTCTTTGCTGTGGCTGTTCATAAAGGCCAGGTTCCGCAGCTCCAGATAGGCGGTGTTCTTCATGGTAAAGCCCCAGCCATTGGCCACGGCGTCGTTGCCCACGCCTTCGATCGTCATGTAGCAGGCGCCCTTGTTTGTGTCGCTCTGGATATCGCCCTTCAGATTATTGGTAGGCACGTCGATATTGCCGATCAGCCGGATCGCCATAGGCGGAACCTTGTTGCTGGACTTCTTATAAGCCAGCACCAGATTCTGCAGGCCGACCACGTCCTTCGCGCCCTTTCCTTCCACGTCCAGGGCGACAGTCACCGTGTCCTTGTTCTCGTTGGTGACATAGACCACGATGGCGTTGTCCTTCAGCGTGCCGTCGGCCTTATAAGCGCCCGGGGTGTCCTTGGCGTTTACGAAAGCAAAGCCCTCGCGGATATGCGGCTGAACGTTCAGCTTTTCGGTGGTCATAGCCTTGTCGGCCTGCTCGACGGAGCCGACCACGGGCACGACCTTCATCTGATAGTCGCCGGCCTTCAGGCCGAGGGCGTCAGCACGCATGGAGCCGGAGTACTGCCGCACCAGCTCATCGTCCAACTGCGTCCAGCTGGAGGAGCCGGCGGGCGCCACGTAGACGTGGTAGGCGTCATACGCCGTGTTGACAGGCCACTCAACGTAAGCGGACTCCAACCAACCGCCAGCCTTGCTGATCGTGTCGGTGCCCGCCGCGCTGACGGTGAGGGGAACCAGGCTCATCAGCAGCGCGAAGAGGCACAGAATGCTGACGAGCTTTTGTGTG
>CANQQB010000129.1 GCA_947625845.1 uncultured Oscillospiraceae bacterium | reverse complement strand
AAAGAAGTTGTCTCCCTCGGCTTTTGTAATCAGCCAGAATGATTGGATTGTAGGGTAATTCAAATCATTATGGAGGATTACACAGTGGCAAATTTCATTGAGGAATTCTATTACGGGAACATCGACCCGCAAACAATAGGCAGAAATGAATGCCAGATTCAAAAAGTGATGAAGCTTCTGGCGACCAATGAGGAACGGCTCACGGAGCATCTGCAGGGCCAGGATAAGACGATATTTTTGGAATATGTTGACGCCTGGGGCGTGGTGATGGGAGCCTGTACTGCGGACAACTTCATAAACGGCTTCCGCCTGGGCGCTAAAGTTTACCTACGACACATTTGTGGGTGCGGACCGTCTGGTGATTGGTTCCAGGAAAGGAGCGTAAGCACATGAAGACGTATGCAGAACAAGGCGGAACATATCACGAAGAAAATGGCTATCTTATTCCAGACTTGGTCCTCCCGCCCCAGAAAATAAGGCCCATCGGCAAATGGGGACGCGCACGGCTGGAATTCCTCCAGCATCACAGGCGGGGGACATACACGCACTTGCTTGTGAACTGCCAGTTGAATGGGCACTTGGCAGATGTGAACGAACAGGCAGAAGCGCTTTTCTTTCGGTTGGTAGAACAGATGAAGGAGGCGGAGGGCATCACTGAAGAATTGAAGGCCGCAGACCAAATGCGCTGGGTAGGACTGATGAACAACATTGCCTCCCGCGCGCGGAAGATCGTGTATAATGAATTGATTTATGTATATGTAAGAGCAAGTCGTCGGAGCGATCCGGCGGCTTCTATTTTGCACTGTCGAAGCCTATTGGAAACTGCCGGCTTTTGTGATATTCTAATAATGAATTTTTATAGAGTCTCAGCACCAAATTACTCTGGGCATGTGCCGAAAGGAGGCTGGATCATATTGCCAGAAGAAAAAGCGAGACATCTTGATTCAGCCATAATCTCTCAATCTTCAGCTTTCCTGAACATGTCAGAGCTGGCGCATGGCATTGACGTATTGGAAGAATCTGTCCGTTCTTTGGACAGAGAACTGTTGAACATCCTTCTCTATGACCGGACGACGAAGACCAACATCCTATGGGGAACAACGGACTATGTTTCCTGCGGGCCAGAGTTTGGAGAGCTTTGCCAGATCATGCCGGAACTTGTCACGGGAGAATACGCAACGCTGATCCAACCCCGCATCACGAAATCACAGTCCGCACGTCTTGGCAGAACAAAAGATAGAGCGGAGGTGTTCACCCCCGCCTGGATTTGCAACAAGCAGAACAATCTGGTAGACCAGCAGTGGTTCGGGCGGGAGAACGTTTTCAATATCGAAAAAGACAATACATGGACGGCCACCACTGGCCCGATCTCATTTGACGGCTGCAAGAAAGGCTGGAAAAAATACGTTGATGCGCAGCGGATGGAGATCACCTGCGGAGAAGCCCCGTACCTTGTCAGCCGCTATGATACGGTGACAGGCGAGAAGATCCCGCTCGACCGGCGTATCGGGCTACTTGACCGCAAAATGCGTATCGTACGGGAAAACACAGATACTGCCGAGGATTGGCTGACATGGGCGCAGAGGGCTTTTGAGAGTATCTACGGTTTTGAATATCAAGGGGATAATCTTCTGCTGGCGCGGGAGAATCTGCTTTATTCCTACATTGAGTATTACTATGAACGGTTTCAGCAGATGCCCGACATACCGCTCCTGCGAAAGATCGCCCGCATTATCTCGTGGAACATCTGGCAGATGGACGGCCTGAAATGCGTCGTTCCCGGAAGCTGTAAATCGCTGAACAGGCAGCAGTTTACTTTGTTCGAGGGTGGCATTGAGGAGATCTCTCACCAGTGCCCCGGCTGTGCCAGCGGGGATATGACCCAGCACACGGGATTGTATTGCAGGATCATGGACTGGCGGTCAAACAAGACAGTGAAGTTTGTATCGCTGCTAAGGAACGGGGTGAAAAAGTGATGGATTTGAGCGTTTTGGATCAATGGATCGTCGGCAGGGTCGATCCGCATATCTACGCCTTTACCACCAATACGATCCCCAACTATCTCAAAGTAGGCGATACTTACCGGCCTGTAGCCGTGCGTCTGCGGGAATGGCGGGAACATTTTCCCGATCTGCAAAAAGAATATGAGAGCATTGCGAAAGTAAGCGACGACACCTACTTTCGCGATTTCGCCGTGCACAGTTTTTTGGAACAGGAAAAGCGTCGTATCCGGTTAATGCCCGGTGATCTTCTGCACGGAGAATACTATTCCAGAGAGTTCTTCCGGGATGCGACAGCCCAGGATGTGGAAGAGGCGATCGCGGATATTCAAAAGGATTTCAAGGGCAGCACCAATAAGTATCAGTTTTACAGCGCGGATACCCACTTGCCCGAGACCTATACCTATCCGCGCACGGAAACCTATCCGCCGCGTCCAAATCAAGACGAAACTATCAAACGGTTCAGAAAGGCAATAGACAGTGGAAGAACCAACCTTCTGATGTACGCCGTTATGCGTTTCGGCAAATCCTTTACCTCTATGTGCTGTGCCACCGAGATGGACGCCAACCTTGTCACAGTTGTATCAGCCAAAGCGGATGTAAAGGAAGAGTGGAAAAAGACCGTCCAGAGCCATGTGCGATTTGAAGATTATCTGTTTTTCACCGGAGAAGAGCTTAACGGCAATGAAAATATAATCAGGCAAACACTTGGCGACGGGAAAAAAGTCGTCGTGTTCCTGACGCTTCAAGACCTGCAGGGAGAAACGATCAAAGAAAAGCATAGGGAACTTTTTGGCCGCCAGGTCGACCTGCTGATCGTGGATGAGACCCATTTCGGCGCCCGCGCTGAAAAGTACGGACAAGTCCTCCGCGGGACAGGGTATGAGAAAGACGTAAGGAACAAAAACGACGCCGATGACTATGTTGAAGTTGTCGAGGCGAAAGAGCAGATCAAATTCCTGGACGCCCGTGTTACGCTGCATCTTTCCGGAACGCCTTATCGAATCTTGATGGGCAGCGAGTTTTCCAAAGACGATATTATCGCTTTCTATCAGTTTTCCGACATCGTCAAAGCACAGGAAGAATGGACCAAGGCAAATGATGCTGCGGACGAGCCAAAAGAGGAATGGGAGAACCCCTACTATGGGTTCCCCCAGATGATCCGTTTTGCGTTCGATCCCAACGAATCTTCCCGCCGACGGCTGGAAAAACTGCGTAAAAAAGGCATATCCTATGCCTTTTCTGCCCTGTTGAAACCCCGCTCCATCAGAAAAACAGACGACGGCAGCCACAAACGATTCGTGTTTGAACAGGAAGTCCTCGATCTTCTCTCGGTGATCGACGGGAGCAAGGCGGATGACGAGCTGCTGGGATTTCTGGACTATGAAAAGAT
>CANQQB010000128.1 GCA_947625845.1 uncultured Oscillospiraceae bacterium | reverse complement strand
ATGGCCCATTATCTGGACACCAAATTCAACACGAAGGTGGCCGACGTGGAGAAGGCCGAGTTCGAGATCATCGGCGACGACATCGAGGAAATGAGCGTGGAGCTCAATTCCGACACGGAGCAGATCAAGAACATTCTGGGCCAGACCAAGACGCGGGATAACGGCTACGCTCCCAGCATGGACGCGGACCCGTTCTACGCGGACCCGGATAAGAAGCTTTATCCCAAGCTGCGGGACATCGCGCTGGACCGGGTGAAGGGCGACGGGTGCAAGACCCTGATGCTGGAGGTGATCGTGGAGGAGACGGCGGCGGAGAACCACCTGGCGTGGCTGCGGGAGGTCATGGTGAAGCCCCAGAGCTACGGCGGCGGCACCGAGGGGTTCAACATCCCCTTCACCGTGAGCGAGGACGGAGCCAGCCAGAAGGGGTATGTGACCAAAGAGAGCATCGAGAGCCGCAGCCCCAAATTTACCGCTGGCGCTATCCCCGGCGTCGGGGGCTGAGAAAACGAGTAAAGCCTCTCCTGTGTAAGGGGAGGTGCCGAGCAATGGGGCCCCAAAAAGGCACGCCTGCCTTTTGGGGAGAGGAGGAGCCGCGGGCTATTCGGGGTTTGCCGCTTGCGGCGAATCCCGACCTAGCCCAGCGAGCGACGACGAAGGCGGAGGGGTTGTTACCAAGCTTTAGGTCTGGTGACAACCCCCCAGTCATGCTGACGCATGACAGCCCCCCTTACACAGGGGGGCCGTCAATAAGGAAGGAGGATTTAATTATGGCAGAAGTTATGAAGCTGAAGGTGGAGACCGGGGCGGTCACGGTGGAGGTGGAGGACGAGCGGGGCAAGGTCATCGGCTCGTTCGATTTTAACCCCGCCGACTCGAACATATTGAAGCGGTACGGCGCCGTGGTCGATTTTTTCAACACCCAGATCGCCCAGCGGGAGAACGCCACCGACGAGGAAAAGCTGGATGCGCTGAATGCCCTGGCGGCGGACATCGAGGGGCAGTTCGATTTCCTGCTGGGGTATAAGGTGTCCGACGGGCTGTTCGGGGCTTGCGGGCCGCTGACGGTGACGAAAAACGGCGACTTCTATTTCGAGCAGGTCCTCGAAAAGATCGGCGGGCTGGTCGAGCAAGTTACCCAGAAGCGGCTGGACAAGAAGCTGGCCAAGATCAACAAGGCCGTGGCCGCCGCGCCCAAGAGCAAATGAGCGCGTGGGAATTGCCCACGTCCCTGGACATCGGGGGCGTGGGCTTTGATATAGAAACGGATTTTCGCAAGGTGCTGTACGTGCTGAGCGTGTTCAACGACCCGGATTATGAGCCGGACGAACAGGCGGCGGTATGCCTGCGGGTGATGGTGAAGGACTGGGAGAGCCTGCCGGCGGAGCGATACCGGGAGGCGATGGAGGCCCTGGCGGCGTTCATAGACGGTCCCGGCGTTCGGGAGGATAAACGGCGGCCCATGCCCCGGACCATGGATTGGGAGCAGGACGGGCCGGTGATCATACCGGCGGTGAACCGGGTGCTGGGGCAGGAGGTGCGGGCGCTGCCCTATCTGCATTGGTGGACGTTTCTGGGGGCCTATATGGAGATAGGGGAGTGCCTGTTTTCCAGCATCGTCAGCATCCGGCAGAAGCGTGCCAGGGGCAAAAAGCTGGACAAGCAGGAGCAGCAGTTCGTCCGGGAGAACAGGGCTCTGGTGGAGCTGCGGCGGAAGATGACAGAGCAGGAGCGGGCGCAAAAGGACGAGCTGCGAAAATTATTCGGAATGGGGTGACGGGATATGGCGGATGGATCCGTCGTGATAAAGGTGGAGATGGACACCGGCGGGCTGCGGGCCGGTGTGGGCGATATAAAGGCCGGGTGCAGGAGAGCCGCGGACCTGGCGGAGCGGACGGGCAGGACCATGACAAGGGCGATGGCTGAGGGGACCCGGTCCATGGCCGCGTGCGGCGAGGGCGCAAAGAAGGTCGGCAGCGCGGTGCTGGCGGGCTGTGAGCTGGCCGGAGCCGGGATGGGCACGGTGACGGCTGAAAACGACAGGGCCAGGGGCGCGCTGGACGGTCTGCGGGCCGGTCTGGGCGCGGTGAAGAGCGCGCTGGCCACGGCGTTCGCGCCTGTCGTGACGGCGGCGGCGCCGCTGCTGGAAAAGCTGTGCGAGCTGGCGGGGCGGGCCGCAAGCTATGTGGCCCGGTTCTTCGCGGCGCTGGGCGGCGGGGGTTCGTACAGCGCGGCGAAAAAGGCGGCGGCGGGACAGGACGTTGTCGCGCAAAGCCTGGTGAACACCGGTAAGGCGGCCAAGGACGCGGCTCGGAATCTGGCCGGGCTGGACGAGCTCAATATCTGGCAGGAGAACAAGACCGCCTCCACAGGAGGCGGCGGCGGTGGCGGCGGCGTGCCGGACGTGGATCTGGATTTCGGGCCGGAGGACCAGACCGTGGAGCCGACGGGGTTCATCGTGCGGCTCAGAGATATTCTCTTTGAGTGGGATGATTTGAACCCGGAGCTGATCGCGGAAAAAATCCTTACGGGCCTGTGCGCCGCGGCGGGCGGCATCATCGGCTACACGCTGGGAGGGCCGGTGGGCGGCCTGGTGGGCCTGACCATGGGGGCGCTGCTGGGCGTGAAGTTCAGCCAGGTCCTGTTCAACGGCGACGGAAGGCTCAGCAAGAGCGAGATCGTGAAGCTCGTTCTGACGGCGCTGGGCGGCATACTTGGCGGCGTGCTGGGGTTCGTGATAGGCGGGCCGGCGGGCGCGGCCATCGGGTTCACCGTGGGCGCCGGCATCAGCGTGGCTTTGTCCAACGCCTGTGTCACGGAAGGCGCGAGCCTGAAGGCGTGGGTCAGGAAGAAGATCGTCGCGCTGGTGCAGAAAGCGCTGGACGCTTATCACGCCGTGGTGGAGTTCACGGCCAGGGTCAAAAACGACGCGGCGACCTGGTGGAACAGCGTCAAGACCTGGTGGGCCGGGAAGGTCGGAGCGGTGAAGGAGTTCACCACCAATGTGGCCAATCACGCGGCTACGTGGTGGGGGAACGTACAGAACTGGTGGAGCGCGAAAGTTGGCGCCGTCAGGGAGTTCACCACCGGCGTGGCGAATCATGCGGCCACGTGGTGGGGGAATGTGCAGAACTGGTGGAGCGCGAAGGTGGGAGCGGTCAGGGAGTTCACCACCGGCGTAGCGAATCATGCGGCTACGTGGTGGGGGAACGTGCAGAACTGGTGGAGCGGCAAAGTTGGCGCTGTCAGGGAGTTCACCACCGGTGTGGCGAATCACGCGGCTACATGGTGGGGGAACGTGAAAAACTGGTGGGGCGCGAAGGTGGGAGCCGTGAAAAATTTCACCACCGCCGTGAGCAACACCGCCGGGACCTGGTGGAGCAACGTCAAGACCTG
>CANQQB010000127.1 GCA_947625845.1 uncultured Oscillospiraceae bacterium | reverse complement strand
CTTATCTACAAGGGCAAGCGCATCATCAACTGGTGCCCCCACTGCACCACCGCCCTCAGCGACGCGGAGGTGGAGTACGAGGAAAAGCCCGGCCACCTGTGGCACCTGCGCTATCCCCTGGCGGACGGCTCCGGGGAGGTCGTGGTGGCCACGACGCGCCCCGAGACCATGTTGGGTGACACCGGCGTGGCCGTGAATCCCGCCGACGAGCGCTATACCTCCATCGTGGGCAAGACATGCATCCTGCCCCTGGTGGGCCGGGAGATACCCATCGTGGCGGACGAGTACGTGGACATGGCCTTCGGCACCGGCTGCGTGAAGATGACCCCCTGCCACGACCCCAACGACTTTGAAGTCGGCCTGCGCCATGACCTGGAGCAGATACTGGTCATCGACGACAACGGCCGCATCATCAACGGCGGCAAGTATAACGGCCTGGACAGGTACGAAGCCAGGAAGGTCATTTTGCATGACCTGGAGGAACAGGGCTATCTGGTGAAGGTGGAGGAACACGTACATAACGTGGGCACCTGCTACCGCTGCCACTCCGACGTGGAGCCGCTGGCCAGCGACCAGTGGTTCGTGAAGATGGAGCCTCTGGCGAAGGAGGCCATCCGGGTAGTGGAGGACGGGACCATCCGGTTCGTCCCGGACCGGTTCGCCAAGACCTATCTCAACTGGATGCACAATGTCCGGGACTGGTGCATCAGCCGCCAGCTCTGGTGGGGCCATCAGATACCCGCCTGGTACTGCGCCGACTGCGGCCACGTGACCGTGAGCCGCGAGGACGCCTGCCGGTGCGAAAAGTGCGGCTCCGAGCACATCACCCGTGACCCGGACGTGCTGGACACCTGGTTTTCCTCGGCGCTCTGGCCCTTCTCCACCTTGGGCTGGCCGGAAAAGACGGAGGACCTGGAATACTTCTATCCCACCGACGTGCTGGTCACCGGTTACGACATCATCTTCTTCTGGGTTGCCCGGATGATCTTCTCCGGCATGGAGCACATGAAAAAGGAGCCCTTCAAGACCGTTCTGATACACGGCCTTATCCGGGACCCCCACGGCAAGAAGATGTCCAAGTCCGCCGGCAACGGCGTGGACCCCATCGAGATGATCGACAAGTACGGCGCGGACGCGCTGCGCTTCAACCTTATCACCGGCAACTCCCCCGGCAACGACATGCGTTTTTACGAAGAGCGCTGCGAGGCCATGCGCAACTTCGCCAACAAGCTGTGGAACGCGGCCCGGTACGTGATGATGAACCTGACCGTGGAGGAAAACGCGCTGCCGGCGGAACTGAAGCTGGAGGACAAGTGGATCCTTTCCAAGCTGCAAAGCCTGATCGCCGAGGTCAACGAGAACTTCGACAAGTACGAGCTTGGCCTGGCCGCCACGAAAATCTACGACTTCATCTGGGACAGCTTCTGCGACTGGTATATCGAGATCACCAAGCCCCGTCTCCGGGAGGGCGACAAGAGCGCCCAACAGGTGCTTCTGTACGTGCTGACGGATATCCTGCGGCTGCTGCACCCCTTCATGCCCTTCATCACCGAGGAGATTTACGGCGCCATCCCCCACGAGGCCCAGGCGCTCATCATCGATAAGTACCCGGAATATGACGCCTCCCTGGCGTTTAAACAGGAGGAAGCGGACTTTGAGGCTGTCATGGAGGCGGTCAAGGCCATCCGCAGCCGCCGGGCGGAGATGAACGTGCCCCCCGCCAAGCGGCCCCATATCACCCTGGTCACGGAAAAGCCCGACGTGTTCCGTGCCGGGACCATGTATATGGCGAACCTGGCCTTCGCCGGCGGCGTGAACGTGACCGGGGAAGCCCCGGCCGACACGGCGGGCATGGTGAACGTGGTCACGGGCGACGCATCCATCTACATGCCCCTGGCGGAGCTGGTGGACCTGGACAAGGAGCGCGCCCGCATCCAAAAGGAGCTGGAAAAGGCCCGCAAGGACATCGAGAATCAGGAAAAGAAGCTTTCCAACGAGAGCTTCGTCTCCCGCGCCCCGGAGCGCGTGGTCACCGCCGAGCGGGACAAGCTTGCCAAGGCCCAGGCCCTGGCGGCAAATTTGGAAGAGAGCCTGAAAAACCTGGGATAAAAACAAATACAGTATCGACGGCCCCCTCTAACGGGGGGCTGTCGAGCGTCAGCGAGACTGGGGGAGAGATAATTAAATCCCTGTCCACGGCGTAAGCCGGGGATGCCATATGGCGCGGCTCTACGTTCCGTCGGTTGCCAATGGGGCCGCTCCGGCGGTATACTGACGGCGAGGTGATACTATGGACGGGATCGACCGGGAGCGGTTCGGGCCATTCGTGGCCCAGCTGCGCAAGGAAAAGGGGCTGACCCAAAAGGAGCTTGCCCAGCGTATCCACGTGTCCGACAAGGCGGTGAGCAAGTGGGAGCGGGCCGCGGGCCTGCCGGACATCACGCTGCTCATCCCCCTGGCGGAGGCGCTGGACGTGACGGTGACGGAGCTTCTGCGGGGGCAGCGGGCGCCGGCGCAGACGAGCGTGAGCGCGGACGAGGCGGAGGCAATGGTGCGGCGGGTGCTGGCCATGTCCGACCAGGAGCAGCCCCGCGGCGGGCCGGACCGGAAAAAGTGGGGGATACGGTATGCCCTGTGTCTGGTCCCGGCGGCGCTTTCGATGTGGCGGCTCATGACCGGGATGACGCGGGACGCGGACCACTGGCTCACATACTATCCCGCGGCGCTGATGACGGCCCTGGCCGCCGGGTTCGGGCTCTACTTCTGCCTGTTTGCAAGGACGCGGCTGCCCTGGTACTACGACGCGGACCGCATCGGCTTTTACCAGGACGGACCGGTGCGCATCAATATGCCCGGCGTGCGGTTCAATAACCGCACCTGGCCAAATATCCTGACGGGCCTGCGGGTGTGGTCGCTGCTGACGATGGGTCTGAGCGGGGCGGTGTGCGCGGCGGCAAAGTGGGTGTGCGGTCCGGGGCTTCTGGCGGCATACCTGCCCATGGTATCCCTGGCGGGGCTGCTGGCGGCGATCTATGTGCCGGGGAGAAAACAGGAAAACAGCGGGGCCTGAACCTGCCTCGCTGTTTTGTGTCGTGTGGGGACCAACGTTACAACCCCTCCGGGCGCCGCAAAGCGGCGCCCACCTCCCCTTACACAGGGGAGGCATTCCATATGGAAGCGGCTGGCGCCGCTGAATCGAATCGCCGCCTATTGGGCAGCAACCTTATTGAAAGGCCCCTTTGTGTAAAGGGGGCTGGCAGCGCGAAGCGCTGACTGGGGGATTGTACTTAGACGTACGGCAATCCCCCCGCCCGCCGATGGCGGGCACCCCCTTTGATGTACTGCCCCAGGAAAAGTGGACAGGGAAAAGAAGAGCTCCCTGCGTAGGAAAAAGGAATTAAGCGGAGTGGCGGAGCG
>CANQQB010000126.1 GCA_947625845.1 uncultured Oscillospiraceae bacterium | reverse complement strand
AGGATGATGGTTGCCATGATGTTACGGGAGCGCATGGTGGCCTGGAGCCGGGCGTAGCCGTCCGGCAGGGCGACGTTGGCAAACTCGTCGAACATGAGCCGGACCGGGACGGGCAGGCTCCCGCCGTGTACCTTGTCGGCCTGATAGTACAATTCCTGGAACGCCTGGGTGTAGAGCATCCCCACTAAAAAGTTGAGGCTGTTGTCGTTGCTGTCCGGGATGATGCAGAACCGTGACAAATTGTCACGGTTTGAAAATGACCGCCGCTGACGGCAAGAAGCGTCTCACCGATGTGGCCGACACGCAGCAGCTCCTACGCCTCATCCAGTCCATCCCGTCGCCCAAGGCAGAACCTTTTAAGCTGTGGCTGGCCCAGGTTGGCCAGGAACGCATTGAGGAGACGATCGACCCCGAACAGGCCATTGACCGTGCCCTTGAGACATATCTGAAAAAGGGCTACTCCGAGGAATGGGTGCATCAACGGCTTTTGGCTATCCGCATCGGAAATGAGCTTACCGACGAATGGAAAGAGCGTGGAATGTCAAAGGGCCGGGATTACGCTATCCCCACCGACGAGATCACCCGCGCCTGGGCGGGTATGACCACCCGGCAGTACAAGCAGTTGAAAGGTCTGAAAAAGGAAAACCTGCGGGACAACATGAGTGACCTGGAGCTTGTGCTGACGATGCTTGCCGAGGCCACGACAACGTGCATTTCCAAACGGGAGAAGCCGGAGTGCCTCGCGGAAAACCGTGAAATAGCCAAGCGTGGCGGTAGCGTTGCAGGCCGCGCACGTCTGGATATTGAAACAGAAATTGGAGCGCCTGTAATAACGAGTCAAAACGCGGCTGACTTTCAGCAACTTATGCCCGTTTTCACCGTCTGGACCTCGCTCATACCGGGGTTGATACGGATGGTCTGGTCATCGTAATAAAAGACCTCTTTGGAGTATTGCTCGGCCTCGTCCCGGAATAGCACCGGGACAGGGGATATTTCGCAGATTGCCTTGAATATAGCGTTATACCCCTCGACGGTTCCTGTCAGCTCGTCCACGCCCAGACTCGGCAGTTCCGGCCCCTCGGTCTGGCTAATGTCGAATACATGGGCCACTTTGAAGCTCTGGCGCTTGACCGGGGCAACAACGATTTTCACGGTTCCGTCCGGATTGCCTGTTTAATCGAGCTCTCTTCACAATTCGTTACGCCATCGTGACCATATCGGCGTAGCCCGTCTGGGTCAGAATGTCCCGGACCGTGTCGTTGGTCCCGGAAACGCCCACGTGACCCGGCTGCACCGCCTTGATCATCATCAGCAGCACCCGCAGGCCTGCCGAGGATATGTAGGCCAGCTCCGACATGTCCACATGCACGTCGGTCAGGTCCATGGCCCCTGCGGCCTTTTCATAGGCAGCCAGAAATTCCGGCGCGGTGAGAGAGTCCACTCTGCCTTTCAGCACCACGTCCATCGCGCCGCCGCGGGCCGTGATGGCCACGGAGAAGCTGTCGCAGTCCGCGTCCGCCAGTCGGACCGGGGCCTCTTCGTCCGGGGTGATGGTCCACAGGCTGATGCGCTCCATGGCCTTGCGCGCTAGCTCCGTCCGCACCGCGTCCAGACTCCCCAGCTTTGGCATCCGCTCCGCCACCGGCGTCAGCTCCACTTTCAGACCGTGGCTGCGCAGAAGCTCCTTCTCTGCAGCCTCGGCCTGCTCCGGACGGTAGTTCATGGCCTTGCTGAAATCCACGTCCGCTTCGCCGCCGAAGGTGTCCATGGATGCGCCCAGTGCGGACCGGCCCTTGTCCCCCGCCATGGCTTTCAGGACCGTGCCCATGTCAGCGCCGCCGTCCAGGGCCTCCATCGCCGCCTTGGCGGCGGCCGGGTCGCTGCTCATGGACACCACGGTCATGGCTATGTACACCCGGCCGACCTCCGGGTCCTGGGTGATCCACACGCCGCCGAACTCCTCCAAAATGCGGCGGATGTTGTCCAGCAGAGCGGCCAGCTCCGGATGGGTGAGGTACATCAAAAGCCCCTCGGTGGTGATGCACAGCGGCCCCTGCGCCCCCTCCAGCGCCGCACGCAGAGAGGCGTAGTTGGTGGCGTCCACGCCGTGGTAGGTCACATCCCGTTTCCAGCCCCGCTCGGCCAATATCTTCTCCACCAGCGGGCCCATCTCCTCCGCCACCGCCGGCAGGTCGCAGGCGATGTAGCGCTTATCCCCGATGAAGTCCTCCAGGGCACGGGGCGTGTAGCCACAAGGCAGGTCCACGATGGTCTTTGCGCCGGTTTCCTGGATAAAGGCGTTCATGGAGCGGTAGCGCAGCTCCACGATGGCCACATTGGACTGGTCCATGGCCGTTTTCCCCTCGTCGCTGCTTGTAATGCCGGCCAGGTCCAGGCCCAGCTTCTCCGCCATCATGGCGGCGTCGGCATGGCCGGCCTGGGTCAGATGCAAAAGCGTGGCCTTGGCCGTGTTGAATACGGGATTGGTCATCTCGCGAAGCTCCTGTACGTTGTCCATGGCGTTCCGTCCCCTTCCATTGCACAAATTATATTGTATTGTTTTGCGCATGATCGCATGCCAATAGGATATTACCGTTTTGCACCCGCTCTGTCAATGCTCACAGGGGCAAAAACGCGAACGCCACCGCGAACAGTACCGCCGGCAGCAGATTCGCCACCCGGACCTTCTTCCCCCAGACCAGATTGAGGCCTACGCAGAAGATGAGGATGGACCCTACCGTGGAGAGGTTGGCCAGGGCAGCGTCGGTCATGACCGGCCGGATGAACCGTGCCAGAGCCGTCACCGCCCCCTGCAATATCGCCACGGGCACCGCGGAGAAAATACAGCCCTTCCCCAGCGAACAGGTCATCACCAGCACGATGATCAGGTCCAGCACCGCCTTGGCAGCCAGAATGGACCAGTCCCCGAACATGCCGTCCTCGATGGCGCCTACGATGGCCATCGCACCCACGCACACGGTCAGGGACGCGGTGACGAAGCCCTCCACGAACCGCTGCTCTTTGGCGTTGCCTGTCTTGACTTTCAGAAACTCGCCGAAGCGTTCAAAGAGGCGTTCCAGGTCAACAAGCTCCCCCACCAGGCCTCCCAAGGCCAGGCTTCCCACGATCATCATGGTCCCGCCGCTGGCAAGGGCGCCGTCTTTTATGGACAGCATGCCCTCCATGGCCCCGGCGATACCCAGAAAAAGCACGCTCACGCCGCAGGCCATATTGAGCGTTTCCTGGACCCGCCTGGGTAAAAACCGGCCAAACGCCATCCCCAGCAGGCCACCCAGTATGATGCCGCCGGCGTTGAGGACCGTGCCAAGTCCGATCATGAACACCATCTCTCTTTCCGTATCATACTATTCCTTAATCAAAGCATTTAACAATCCAGGAACGACCAGTGATACTGCGAATGGTATCGCAGGAAAGGCAA
>CANQQB010000125.1 GCA_947625845.1 uncultured Oscillospiraceae bacterium | reverse complement strand
AGGTTCGCGCGGGAGGCCGCGGAGGGCTTTGTGGGTCAGGCGGCGGAGAGCGCGAAACAGGCGGCGGCCAGCCGGGACGCGGCGGCACAGAGTGCGGCAGACGCGGAAAAGAGCAGGGACGAGGCGGGGCAGAGCGCGGAGACGGCGGACAGGTCCCGTCAGGCCATAGAGAGCATGACGGTGAGCGCGGCGACGCTGGGCACCGGGGCGGAGGCCACCGTCACCAAGTCCGCGGACGAGGGCGTGGTCCACCTCCGATTCGGCCTGCCGCGGGGTGAGCCGGGGGAGAAAAGCGCGTGCATAGACCTGGTTCTGACGGCGGATGGCTGGGTCGGGAACAGGCAGAGTGCCGGCGACGCGAAGCTTGTGGCGGCCGGCTATAACTATCTGGTGGGCGGCGCGCCGGGACGGGATAATCTGGCGGCGTACCATGCCGCGGACATCCAGGCGGAGGACATGACCGAGGACGGGAAAATGTGGTTCACCTGCGGCGAGACGCCGAAAAGCGACCTGACCGTGCGGGTCTATCGCTTCGCGGCGACAGAGGAGGCGTGACATGGGCGGACATGTGATGAATATGGGCGGCGGCGGCGCGGGCGGACCAAGGCCTGTGAAGCTGACCGTGACCAAGCCGCCGGCGCGGACCACGTACCTGGTGGGGGAGGCCTTTGATCCGACGGGCATGGCGGTCGAGGCGGGCTTCGACGACGGCACCGTTCTGACGCTGGCGGGAGGCTATTCCCTCGAGCCGTCCGGGCCGCTGCAGGAGGGCGATACGCAGGTGACGGTATCTCTCGCGATGGGCGGAAAAACGGTCTCGGCCGCCGTGGATATCGAAACGCTGCACGTGGGAGAAACGCTGGACGCCACCTCCTGGGAAGATATCCGGAAGGTCTCCGGCGCGCGCTACGCGGCCAACCTGTGGAAACCGGGGGATAAAAAGACCATCACGCTCAACGGCGCGGTGGGGACCACGCGGTTTTCCAATTTGCAGCTCGACGTGTTCATCCTGGGTATAGACCACAACGCCGCGCTGGAGGGCGCGGGTATCCATTTCGCCATCGGTAAGATCGGCGACGGGCTGGTGGGGCTGGCGGACAGCTATTGCGGGACGTCCAGCAGCGGAACGTATGCTTTTACCATGAACACCGGCAACACCAATACCGGCGGCTGGAACAAGTCGCATATGAGAACGGCCATCCTGGGCGCGGACGGTCCGGTCGCAAGACCCAAGACCAATACGATACTGAACGTGCTCCCCAGCGACCTGCGGGCGGTGATGAGACGCGTCAACAAGTACACGGACAACACCGGCGGCGGGTCCGCTTCGGCGGAGAACGTCACGGTATCCCAGGACTATTTGTTCCTTCTGTCGGAGTATGAGATACAAAAGGCGAACACCAACGCAAATCCGTATGAGCAGGAGAAGCAGGCCTGTTACGCGTACTTTGAGGAAGGCGGGGCCAGGATCGTCCACAAGCATAACGTCCCCACGGCGGCCGCGGCGGGGTGGTGCCGGTCCCCTCGCGCCGACGGCAGCCAGTACTTCTGCACCGTGTCCGTCAGCGGGAATGCCGGCTCCGCACTGGCGTCCTGTTCCTATGCGCTGCTGGTCGGCTTTGCCGTGTGAGGCGAGAGCTATGCGATACATCGTGCACAGACGGTTCCGGGAAACGGCCCTGTGCGGGCGCGTGAACATACCGGCGGGGACCGCGGCGGAGAGGCGCGGCGACATGCTCTTCTGCGGCGGCAGGGCGATGTGCCTGGCCGACAGCGAGAACGGCCACCGGTACTTCGCGCGGGACGACGACGGCAACGGGCTGCGGCGGGGGAGGCTGACACGGGCCATCATGGCGGAGCTTGCCAGGGCCGACGAGGGACGGCAAAAGCGCTGGGACAGGGTCTGGGCGGACCCGCTGTGCCGGCCGTTCAAGCGGACGGACTGGGAGGACTACTGGCTCTGGAACGACGCGTTCTTCCGGGCGGATGTCGGAACGCTGGAGCATATCGCGGCGCTTGTGGGCGCAAAGGGGGTGTGAGCATGAGCGACGCGGTGCTGTCCGCGCTCATAACCGGCGGGCTGGCGCTGGCGGGGGTGGTCCTGACCGTGCGGGCCAGCGACAATAAGCTGCAACGCAAGATCGAGATTTCTCAGGCGGTCACGGATACCAAGCTGGAAGAACTGACGCGAGAGGTGCGGCTGCACAACAATTTTGCCCAGCGGGTGCCGGTGCTGGAGGAAAAGGTGGCCGTGGCCAATCATCGTATAGCCGACTTGGAGCGCCAAGTCGAAAAATAAAATCTACATAGGAGGAAAAAATCATGAAAAGCAATTTCAAAGCGTGGCTGAAGGCGGCGGGTATCCGGGCCGTGAAGACCTTTGCACAGACGGCGGTTGCCCTGATCGGTACGGAGCTGGTGGGCTTCACGGAGCTGGACTGGCTGCACATCGTGAGCGTGGCCGGCGTGGCGGCGGTGCTGAGCCTGCTGACCAGCGTGGCCGGGCTGCCCGAGGTGGAGGGCGGCAATGGGTAAGTGTACGGCGGCGCAGGCTCTTGCGGCGGCGGAGTACTGGCTGGGGTACTATGAGAAGGCGTCCAGCGCGTATGCCACGACGCGGGACAAGGCCGCGTTTGAGAAAAACAAGGGCGCCAACAACTGGACCTACGCCGGGCACGTCTGCGGGATAAACGGGCCGGGCGGGCCGTGGTGTGCGATGCAGGTGAGCTTGGCCGTGTATGAGGCGTGCGGGTACGACAAGGCGCTTGCCAGGGAAGTGCTGTGGGGCGTGTGGCCGTACACCGCCTGCAACCAGCTTTACGACGCGGCGCCGGCCAATAGCAAGGGCCGGCGGGGTGCTTGGACGCCGGAGCCGGGCGACGTGATCGTGTTCTCCGACAACGGCACGACGCGGACGCATACGGGGCTGGTGTACGCGGTCGACGGCACCTATGTGTACACGATCGAGGGGAACACGTCGAACATGTGCGCGAAGCGGTCGTACCCGCTGGCGAGCACGTACATCTGGGGCTACGTGCGGCCGAATTACGCGGCGGCGTCCGGGGACCAGCCGGTCCAGCCCGTGGAACCCTACGGCAAGGTGGTGTTCGCGGACATCGGGCTGCACGAGTTGTCCAAGGGCTGTGCCGGGTCGGAGGTCAAGACGATCCAGCGGATCGTTTTCGCCAGGGGCATCAACCATGAGGCCGTGGATGGTGAGTTCGGGCCCAAGACCAAGGCCGGGGTCATAGAGCTGCAAAAGCAGCTGGGGCTGGAACAGGACGGCGTCGTGGGGAAAGAGACGTGGAAGAAAGTGCTCACGAGGCTGGAGTGAGAATATATTGAGAATAGGGCAAGCGCCCATACCTGGGAACTGCACCGCCCCGCAAAAAACGGACAGTAGACAAAAGGCCCCCTGTTGTAGGAGAATGACCACGACAGGGGGTATTG
>CANQQB010000124.1 GCA_947625845.1 uncultured Oscillospiraceae bacterium | reverse complement strand
TGGGGCTATATCGACCGCTCCGGCGAGACGGCCATCCCCCTCCGGTACGACGAGGCATACAACTTCTCCGAGGACGGTCTGGCCAAGGTGAAGCTGGACGGCAAGTACGGCTACGTGGACAAGACCGGCCAGGAGATCGTCTCCTGCCGGTACGACGACGCCAGCGACTTCTCCGAGGGCCTGGGCAGGGTGAAGCTGGACGGCAAGTGCGGCTTTGTGGACGCCACCGGCAAACTGGTCATCCCCTGCCGGTATGACCGCGCCGACAGCTTCTCCAGCGGCCTTGCCGTTGTGAAGGCGGACGGCAAGTGGGGCTACATTGACCCCACCGGCGCCCAGGTCATCCCGCTCCAGTATGACGACGCGTACAACTTCGCGTACAACTTCACCCAAAACGACCTGGCTATGGTGAAGCTGGACGGCAAGTGCGGTTTCATCGACCAGACCGGCCAGGCGGTCCTGCCCATCCAGTATGAGGACGTCTGGACCCTGGGCGGGGAGATGGTGGCGATTTGGGAGGGCGGCAAGGTGGCCGTCTTCTCCCTCGCCAAGGACCCGGAGCCGGAGGCCGCCACCGGCTGGACCCTCACCCAGTTGACCGACTACCTCTATGACGGCGGGCTGGAGTTTTCCGAGGGCCTGATGGTGGTGAAGCGGGACGACAAATACGGCTACATCGACGCCACCGGCGCGGTGGTGATCCCGCTCCAGTATGACTACGCGGGGTCCTTCCAGGAGGGGCTGGCCCGGGTGGAGGTGGACGGCGAGTACGGCTTTATCGACAAGACCGGCGCCCAGGTCATCCCCTGCCGGTATATCTACGCCGACAACTTCTCCAACGGCCTGGCCCTGGTGAGGCTGGACGGCAAGTGGGGCTATATCGACACCACCGGCAACCAGGTGGTTCCGCCCCGGTATGACAGGGCCCACGACTTCACCGAAAGCGGTCTTGCCCTGGTGAAGCGGGACGGCAAGTGGGGTTACCTGGACGCCGCCGGAAACGAGGTGATCCCGCCCCGGTACGACACCGCCCACGCCTTCTCCGAAAACGGCCTGGCGCCGGTGGAACTGGACGGCAAGTGGGGCTATATCGACACCGCCGGCCAGACGGTCATCCCCCTCCGGTACGACGAGGCATACAACTTTTCCGAGGACGGCCTGGCCATCGTGCGGCTGGACGGCAAGTGCGGCTTTGTGGACGCCGCCGGCCAGGAGGTCATCCCGCCCCAGTATGACCTTGTCAACGGTTTTCACCAGGGCCTGGCCGCGGTGAGGGTGGACGGCAAGTGCGGCTACCTCGACACCACCGGCAACCTGACCATCCCCTGCCGGTATGACGGCGCCGGGAACTTCTCCGAGGGCGGCCTGGCCGTGGTGAAGCTGGACGGCAAGTACGGCTATGTGGACGCCGCCGGCAACGAGGTGACCCCCATCCAGTATGACACCGCCTACGACTTCTTCGAGGGCCTGGCGGAGGTGCGGCTGGACGGCAAGTACGGCCTCATCGACGTCACCGGCAACCAGGTCATCCCCGCGGCCTATCAGGGGATCAGCGTCGTGGGGGAGGGGCGTGTGCTGCTGCTGAAGGGCGACGAGTACGCCCTCTTCTCCCTCACCAAGGACGCCGACCAGGAGCCGGCGTGGACGCCGGAGGCCGCCGCCGGCTGGACCCTCACCCAGCTCACCGACTATCGCTACTACGACGTGTACGACGTCAGCGAGGACGTCATGATCGTGATACAGGACGGCAAGTACGGCTTCCTGGACACCACCGGCCGGGAGGTGGTCCCGCCCAAGTATGACGTCGCCTGGGACTTCTACGACGGTCTGGCGGAGGTGCAGTTGGGCGGCAAGTACGGCTATGTGGACAAGACCGGCGCAGAGGTGGTTCCGCCCCGGTATGACGACGCCTGGGACTTCTCCGAGGGCCTGGCCGTGGTGGAGCTGGACGGCAAGTTCGGCTATGTGGACACCACCGGCCAGGAGGTGGTTCCGCCCCAATATGACCACACCTATGCGTTCTCCGAGGGCCTGGGCTCGGTGGAGTTGGACGGCAAGTGCGGCTTTCTCGACAAGACCGGCGCGGTGGTGATCCCGATCCAGTACGACGGTACAGGAGGCTTCAGCGAAGGGCTGGCGGTGGTGGCGCTGGACGGCAAGTACGGCTACGTGGACCAGACCGGCGCGGTGGTCATCCCCCTCCAGTATGAGGACGCCGGGTATTTCCACGAGGGCCTGGCCAAGGTGCTGGTGGACGGGAAATGGGGCTACATCGACCAGACCGGCGCGGTGGTCATCCCCTGCCGGTATGACGACGCCAACAGCTTCAATGAATACGGCCTGGCCAAGGTGGAGCTGGACGGCAAGTACGGCTACATCGACACGACCGGTACAGAGGTGATCCCGCCCAAGTATGACGCCGCCTGGGACTTCTGCGACGGTCTGGCGGTGGTGCGGCTGAACGGCAAGCGGGGCTACCTCGACCAGACCGGCCGGGAAGTGGTCTCGCCCCGGTATGACGGCGCCAATGGCTTCCAGGAGGGCATGGCCGCGGTGCGGCGGGGCGACAAGTACGGCTACATCGACAAGACCGGCCGGGAGGTCATCCCCTGCCAGTATGAAAATTACGACGACTTCACAGAAGACGGTCTGGCCGCGGTGGAGCTGGACGGCAAGTGGGGGATCATCGACAAGACCGGCCAGGTGGTCCTGCCCATCCAGTACGAGGACGCCTGGGCCATGGGCGGAGGCCTTGTGGCGGTGCTTAAGGACGACAAGGCCGCCGTTTTCTCCCTCACCAAGAACGCCCCCAGTCACAGCTCCGGCAGCGGCAGCCCCCGCCGGGACGAGGATCGGGACACGGAGACCACGAAGCCCGACGACGGCCAGACCGGCGCCACGACCTACACCGACGTGGTGGCGGGCAGCTGGTACGAGGCCGGGGTGACCTTTGTGACCGAAAAGGGCCTGTTCAACGGCGTGGGCGAAGGGCGCTTCGCCCCCAACGACAACATGACCCGCGCCATGCTCATGACCGTTCTGGCCCGGCTGGCCGGGCAGGACACCGCCGGCGGTGAGACCTGGTACGCCAAGGGCATGGCCTGGGCCACGGCCCAGGGCGTCTCCGACGGCACGAACCCGGAGGGGAACATCACCCGGGAGCAGCTGGTCACCATGCTCTACCGCTACGCTGGCAGCCCGGCGGCGTCCGCCGCCGACATGACGGCATTTGTGGACGCAAACGCTGTCTCCGACTGGGCGCAGGCGGCTATGCGCTGGGCGGTGGAAAACGGCGTCCTCACCGGCAAGGACGGCGGGCGCCTGGATCCCCAGGGCACCGCCACCCGGGCGGAGGTCGCCACCATCCTCCAGCGGTTCGCGGCGGAGGACTGAACTTTCCACAGCACAAAAAAGCACGGAGGGCGGGAACGCCCTCCGTGCCAGCTTGTCAAAAAAGCCTCGCAGAGTTTCGCGCCGCAGGGCGCGAAAGACTTATAAGAAATTTTTCCGGCGGCGTGTACGTCGGAAAAAATACATCTCGGCCCGCAAACGTGCGAGCCGGCCGCCCTCGCGGCGGC
>CANQQB010000123.1 GCA_947625845.1 uncultured Oscillospiraceae bacterium | reverse complement strand
GCCAGACAAACAGAGGGCAGACGTGCTCACCCACATAGTGGATCATGTCCAGCTGCGGCGGGCAGCTTTTGGGAAACATGGCCATGCCGCCCCAGCCACAGATGCCGATGGTGCCGATCCTGTCCGGGTCCACGTTCTCCTGGACGGACAGAAAATCCACCGCCGCCTGGAAGTCCTCGGTGTTGATGTCCGGGGATGCCATGTACCGGGGCGTACCGCCGCTCTCGCCGGTAAAGGAGGGGTCGAAAGCCAGGGTGAGAAATCCCCGCTCCGCCATGGTCTGGGCGTAAAGTCCCGCCGCCTGCTCCTTCACCGCGCCGAAGGGGCCGCACACCGCGATGGCCGCCAGGGGCCCCGCCGCGCCCTTGGGCGTATACACATCCGCCGCCAGGGTGATACCGTAGCGGTTGGGGAAGGTCACCTTCCGATGCTCCACCTTTTCGCTCTTAGGAAAGGTCTTGTCCCAGTCATTCGTCAGTGTGCGCTCTTCCATTTCGCGTTTCATCCTTTCAGAAAGTATTCGTATCTTCATTGTGCATCCTTGACGGTGTTTTTGCAAATAGTTATAATTTATATCGTGATATAAAGAATACGAATATCAAGGAGGATACCATGGAACTGCGGTCGATGCGCTATTTCCTCGCGGTGGCCAGGGAGGAGAACATGACACGGGCGGCGGAGCTGCTGCACGTCACACAGCCCACGCTGTCCAAACAGATACAGGCGCTGGAGGATGAACTGGGAAAGAAGCTGTTTGTCCGGCACAGCTTCAGCATCGAACTGACCGAGGAGGGGATGCTTCTGCGAAAGCGGGCGGAGGACCTGGTATCCATGGCGGATAAGATCGCGGGGGAATTTGCGGCGCTGGACGATGTGACCGGCGGGGACGTGTATCTTGGACTGGCGGAGTCCTATCAGATACGCAGCCTGGCCCGCCAGATCAAGAGGTTCAAGCAGACCTATCCGGGCCTGCGCTACCATATCACCAGCGGCGACACGGAGCAGGTCACGGAGAAGCTGGATAAGGGCCTGCTGGACTTCGCGGTGCTGGCGGACGAGCCGAATACCGCCAAGTACAACCATCTGCCCTTTCCCGAGCCGGACCTTTGGGGCGTGGTGATGCCGGACAGCCATGACCTGGCCCGGAAAGAGGCTGTCACTGTGGACGATCTGGCGGGATTGCCTCTGTTCTGCTCAGAGCAGGGGTGGGCGAACGACATCCCCAGGTGGTGTGGTGAGCGCATGGATGAATTGCATCTGGAGGGGTCCTTCCGGCTTTCCTATAACGGCTCTCTCTTTGTCAAAGAGGGGCTGGGGCTTCTTTTGACCTTCGACCACCTCATTGACACGAGCCCGGACAGCGGCCTGGTGTTCCGGCCCCTGTCGCCCCGGCTGGAGACCCGGATATACCTGGTGTGGAAAAAGTATCAGGTCTTTTCGCCCATCGCGGAGCGATTTCTGGAAAGCATCCAGAGGGAAATGAACGCGCTGGCACACTGAGCAATTCTTCAGAGAAAGTTCCGCAGGAGCGTAGCCGCACAATTCATTGTGCGATCAAAGGGTCTTAGGGCTGCTGCCCTAACAAGCAAAATGGACGATTCCGGCTGCGCCGGATTCGTCCATTTTTCGCATATGGGTGCCCACATGCATTGCTTGCCAGGATTGTAACGGCTCTTTTTTGCCCCAAGTGCATTGCGGCACTTGAAAATCCAACCGCGTTCTGCTATCATGATTTAAAGTGAAACAATCACCCTGTTCATTCCATCTTGGAGGTCCGCCATGTGCAAGGAAGTAGACAAAACCGAATCCGGCCTCTCGGAGAAAGACCGGGAAGCACTGGCTATGCTCACGCCAGGTGAGCGTATCATCCTGGAACGCCTATTAGAACTACATCCCTCGGACAAAGCCTTTGACCTTTTCGAGATGATGCGGAGCGAGAAACCCAGCGAGGAAATACCCACATACTACTTCTCCAACCCCGACCCGTACTTTGCGCGGGAGACGCTTCCGGCACACTTCACGTCCAGAACTTCTCCGCAAATGAGCTGCCGGAGATCACGCTGACCAAAGAGATCGGCGGGACAGTTTACACGGTCACAGGCAGCTATGACGGGATCGAGCTTCTTGACCGAAAGCTGGAGCGCGTCATGGAACAAAACATGACCTGCGCGGAGGCGAATAAACGCCTTAACGGACAGTAGCTTTCATTCCATTTGCGCGGTATAATAGCGCCGTTAGCGCTATTATACAAAATGTTACCGGTCGCGCTCCCGGCTTATGCCGGAACCGCACGACATGGTATAATGGCAAATGTCGAGTAAGCGACTGTTCGACAAATCGACACTTGAAATGGAGAGAACAAATGGAATATATCCGTATAACGAATGGCTATATGGACGAACTTAAAGCGCTTCACATCGGTTACAAACAGGAGATCGGAGAAGCAACGCCGATGGACGGGAACTTTGACAGCCTCTATGAGGCTATAAAAAAGGGGAAAATCATCTTTTTCGGGTGTATGGACGAAGGTAGATTGATCGCCTGTTGTTCCATCACGCCGGCCTATTCCACGTTTAACTACCAAACGGGAGGCGTGTTGGAAGATTTCTACATTGTCCCGGAATACCGACACAGAGGGATCGCAAGGCAGTTGGTCAGATTTGCTTACCGAGAAAGTGGCGTGGGTTCTCTCACGGTTGGCTGCGCGGATTGCGACATCAAAATGTATCAGTCATTGGGCTTTACTGTCCCGCTTGGGAATCTGTTCGCGTTTGAGGGTTAAAACCTCACTACTACGGTCGTTCACATTCTGGAACGCCTATCGTCACGGAGGAAGTGTTCGAGAAGGTCCAGCAGATACGCCAGCAGCGTCATCGCCAGACGAAAACGGGCAAGAGCAGCATGTTCTCCGGCCTGACATTTTGCGCTGACTGCGAGGCGAAAATGTACTACTGCACCAGCGTCAAGTTTGAGAAACGGCGGGACTTTTTCGGTTGCTCTACCCACCGCCACCGCAAGGACCAATGCTCCGCGCATTATATCCGGTCAGTAGTCCTGGAGGATATGGTCTTGCGCCACATGCAGATGGTCATCTCCTATGTGACCACGCACGAAGCGCACTTCCGAGCGGTCATGGGCGCGAGGCTGAAGCTGGCGTCCGACGAGGCCATCCGGGTGAATAAAAAGAAGCTGGCCAAAGCAGAAAAACGGCTGCATGAGTTGGATAGAATCTTCATGCGGCTGTATGAGGACCGGGGAACGGCACGGTCTCCGACGAGCGTTTTTCCTCCATGAGCAAGTCCTATGAGGACGAACAGGCAAAGCTAAAACGGGAAGCAGAAACGCTCACAAAAGCGATGGACCAGCAGGAACAAAAAGCCGACGCTGTGGAACGCTTCATAACCCAGGCGCACAGATACGTCGGCTTGGAAGAACTGACGCCCTATGCACTGCATGAACTGGTCAAGGCCATCTACATCGATGCCCCGGACGAGAGCAGCGGCAAGCGGCAGCAGAGCATCCACATTTCATACGACTTTGTGGGCCTCATCCCTATCCATGAACTGATGCAAGAGGAAATGGCGTGACACCCGCCACGCCATTCAAAAAAACAACATTGTACTGTCTTATGACGCCCCCTCTGACATCCGTTCCGTTCGTTCGCCTCTTCTTCCCTTTCCGCCGCAGGTGGTAGGCGAATCGCTCTTGCTTGCGCAGGTACTTCTTTTTCGGGTCGTACACTCCGGCCCAAATCGC
>CANQQB010000122.1 GCA_947625845.1 uncultured Oscillospiraceae bacterium | reverse complement strand
AGTCTTCGCTGTCTTCGGTTATAGCGGTTGATCCAGCCTTTGATCTGCTTCATTGTCAGTCCCAGGTGTTCTGCTATCTCCCGGCGTGTTTTTCCTTCCTCCCGCATTTGCAGGATCACCGGCTCGTATTCATCTACATGCGTATACTTCCGTTTACCCATAACAATACCCCCTGTCGTGGTCATTATCCTACAACAGGGGGCCTTTTGTCTACTGTCCGTTTTTTCTGGGGCGGTGCATCTCCGGGCGGCATTTGTTTGACTGTTATGGTTCCACCGTTAAATTGTCGATGCCGTGCTGTTCAAACTCGTTGTAATAGTCCTCGATGCGGCTCATGAGCTCGTTTTCGTCGTTGGCGTCGATGCCCTCGCCCTCCATGTCCCGGCGGGCCAGCTCCTCGGCCAGGATGTCGAAAAACGCCGCGTCCTCATAGTCCGCGATGGCCTCATGGATACCGCCCTCTTCATAAGCGCGGGAGGGGAACACATGCCCTTGCCACGTCTCGATGAGCGAACGCATGCCCACCTGGGAGCACAGGGCAAACAGCTTTTCCTGCAAAATGTCATAGTCCTCGAACCGGTCCTCGCCACGGGCAGAGTTGAGCACCCAGTCCCCCACGTACACCAGATCCAGAAGACGCCTGAATTCCTTTTCGGTAAGCTCGATCGTCACGATGCTCACCCCCTTTTCTTTCTCCGATTGTATTATAGCACAAATTTTCTGTAATGTGCTTTCCCTTTTGTCTCTATGGCTATTATAGCACGGATGTGCTATAATGCGGCATGTTTTGCGGTTCCGGCGTAAGCCGGGAGCAAAACCGCCTGAAATTATTTATAATAGCCATCTATGGCTATTATAGCACGGATGTGCTATAATGTTCTATAGGGCAAAGCAACGAATATTTGCGCTGGGAGAAACTTTTCCTTGTGTTGAGGATGGATTTGTATTATGATGGACCACATGAATATGCGAGACGCGATCATTTCAATAACGGGCATACAGCGGGACCCCTCCGGCGGAAAAGACGCGGTGGAGCTAGTGACAGCGGGCAAGTACGGCTTTGAAAACGGCGAGAGCCGCTTCACCTATGAGGAAAGCGACCTGACCGGGCTGGAGGGAACCCGTACCACCTTCACCATCAACCCCATGGGCGTGGTGATGCGCCGGGAGGGCAGCTTGAACTCCGAGATGGTGTTTCGGGAGGGGCAGAAGGATCTCTTCCTCTATGAGACGCCTTACGGCAGCGCCACCATGGGGGTGGACACCCGCCGTATCGACGCGAAGCTGGACGAGCACGGGGGCACCATGGAGCTGGACTACGCCATCGACTTCAACCACACCCCCATGGGCCGCAATCAGTTTAAAATCAATGTGAGAGAGAAGACAAATGGCTGACCTGATCGAACGGGCGAAGTCGGACATCGACGCGCTCATCAAAAAAGCGGTCCCGGCGCTGGCTGACGCCGCCGGGTCCGTGAGCATCCCCAAGAACACCCAGAACGGCGACTTTGCCGCCAACCACGCCATGGCCGGGGCCAGGACCCTGCACACCGCGCCCAGGGCCATCGCGGAGAACATCTTGCAGAACCTGTCCCTGGACGGGACCTGGTTCACCGCCGCCGAGGCCGCTGGCCCCGGCTTTTTGAACTTCCGGCTGTCCGACGGCTGGTATACGGCCGTGCTGGACGCGGTGAGGACCGAGGGCCCCCATTACGGCCGCAGCGAGACGCGAAACGGCAAGCATGTCATGGTGGAATTTGTCTCTGCCAACCCCACAGGACCCATGACCATTGGCAATGCCCGAGGCGGCGTGCTGGGGGACACCATGGCCGCCGTGCTGGACTGGGCAGGCTGGGACGTGTGGCGGGAGTTCTACGTCAATAACGCCGGCCACCAGGTGGAGCTGTTCGGCCAGTCCGTGGAGGCTCGGTACCTGCAGATCATCCACGGCGAGGACGCGGTGGAGTTCCCCGAAAACGGCTACCACGGGGACGACATCCGGGACCTGGCCAGGGAGATATACGAAAAAGACGGCGACAAATATGACGCCATGTCCCCCCAGGACCGGCGTGCGGCCTTCATCGCCTACGGCATCCCCCGGAACATCGATCGCATGCGCACAGACTTGGAGCGCTATGGCATAAAATTCGACCGGTGGTTTCTTGAGACGGACCTGCACGACAGCGGCTACGTGGCCGAGACGGTGGATATCCTCGCCAAGAGCGGCCACACCTATGAAAAGGACGGCCAGCTCTGGCTGCGGAACACCGACTTCGGCGCGGACAAGGACGAGTGCATGCGCAGGGCTGACGGCACCTGGACCTACTACGCCGTAGACATCGCCTACCACCGCAACAAATTCGTGGAGCGGGGCTTCGACCGGGTCATCGACGTGTGGGGCGCGGACCACCACGGCCACGCCATCCGCTTTGGCCAGACCATGAAGTGCCCGGAGCTGGGCCTGGAGGGCCGGGCGCTGGACTTTCTCATCATGCAAATGGTCCGCCTGACGAGAAACGGCGAGACCGTGAAGGTTTCCAAGCGCACGGGTAAGGCTCTGACCCTGGCGGACCTGATGGACGAGATCGGCCGGGACCCCTGCCGGTACTTCTTCAACGCCAGCCCCGGCAGCCACCTGGAATTTGACCTGGACCTAGCCGTGCGCCAGGACAGCGAGAACCCGGTGTATTATGTCCAGTACGCTCATGCCCGTATCTGCTCGTTGCTGGCCACTCTGGCCGCCGACGGTCTCACGGTCCCGGCGCACGCGGACGCCGCAAAGCTGGCCACGGCCCAGGAGCGAGAACTTATCAAGGCGCTGGCCGCCTTCCCCGGCGAGATACGCGCCGCGGCGGCGGAGCTGGACCCCTCCCGCATCAACCGCTACGCCACGGAGCTGGCCTCCCGGTTCCACAGGTTCTACAACGCCTGCCGTATCCGGGGCGAGGAAGCGAACGTGGCCGGTGCCCGGCTGGCCCTGGCCGCCGCCGTAAAGCAGGTGTTGGAAAACGCGCTGGGCATCCTGGGCGTGTCTGCGCCGGAGAGCATGTGACGGCGTGATTATGGAAACTTTTGGTTGCGTTGGAAATAGTTGGAATTAACATATAGTGAATATTCACTAAACTTTCTTTCTGCCCCGATTTACCCCGTTGACACGACCGGTTTTATATGATAGCTTCTCAAGTGGTAATTTTTTGGGAATCGGGGGATGGCTATGAAATCGACCGGTATCGTACGCAAGGTGGATGAGTTAGGGCGTATCGTACTGCCCATCGAGCTGCGCCGGACGTTGGACATCGCGGAACGGGACGCGCTGGAGATCTTCGTGGCTGAGGACACGATCATGCTGAAGAAATACCAGCCGGCGTGTGTGTTCTGCGACAGTTCCAAGAACATCATCACCTATAAGGGCAAAAACGTCTGTGCCAACTGCATCAGCACATTGGCGGAACGCTCCTGACCCACTCATCATCCATAAAAAATTCCGGGTCCCTGTGTGGGACCCGGTGCTTTTTATGTGTTGCGTTTACAGCGCCTGCTTTGCCTTCTCCGTCAACGCGGTGAAGGCGGCGGGGTCGTTGATCGCGGTCTCGGAGAGCATCTTCCGGTTCATCTGGATGCCGGCCAGCTTCAGGCCGTGCATAAAGGTGGAGTAGTTCATGCCGTTGAGCTTGCAGGCCGCGCTGATGCGGGCGATCCAAAGCTGGCGGAAATCGCGCTTGCGCTGCTTGCGGCCCACATAGGCGTAACGCAGGCTCTTCATGACGGCCTGGTTGGC
>CANQQB010000121.1 GCA_947625845.1 uncultured Oscillospiraceae bacterium | reverse complement strand
CACAATTGTGTGCTATTTTAAATAGAAAGAATGGATCTATTTTCGGACAAAGGGGGAAGGAACGTGAAAAAACGCTGCCTTGCTTGGATTCTCGCGGCGCTGTTGCTGGCAGGCTGCGTTTCGGAAGGGCAGGGGAAAGGCTCTACCGGCGAAACGGCCCAAACATCGTCCACCGTTTCGGGGATTGAGGCCACGGATCCCAGCCAATCCCTTCCCACGGGCGGAGAATCCACCGGCCGGGAGGAGGCGGAAGAGGGAATCCTCCTGTTTACCGGCGGTGGTCGCTGCGTCAGTATGCCCTCCGATTTTGAAGACCGGAACTATTCCGCTTTGGCCGCTTACCGGGACAAGATCTCTGCCGAAAACCCGAACGCCGCCGTGCTGCTGGTGGACGGGGGAGATACCCTGTCCATGGAGGAGATCGGTCTTCCCGATGAGGGGCAAAGCGTGGTTTCCCTGATGAACGCGGCCGGATTTTCTCTGGCGGTGCCGGGGGAGCACGACTTTGACTACGGCTTGGAGGCCCTGCTGGCCGCGGCGGAGGCGGGCGCATATGAATATACCGCCTGCAATTTTATCGATCTGACCACCGGAAAGACTGTGTTCGCCCCCTACGTCCTGCGGACCTTCGGCGGCTATCAGGTGGCTTTTGTGGGGATCTGCAGCGTCAGGACCCCGGAGAAGGCGCTTTTTGCCGACTTTACCGACGGGCAGGGGAATCCCCGCTACAGCTTCTGTCCAGGGGAGAACGGGCAGGAGCTCTACGACCGCGTCCAGGCGGCCATCGATGACGCCAAAAATGCCGGAGCGGATGTGGTGATATGTCTGGGCCATACCGGTATGGATGTGGTAGACACGCCCTATACCTCTGTGGACATCATTGAGAACACCACAGGGATGCTGGCCTATCTGGATGGCCACGCCGTTTCCGTGGTGGAAAGCGATACCGTGAAGGACATGGACGGCAACTCCGTCACCCTCTGCGCTGCCGGCTCCCAGCCGGGCAATTTGACGGAAATCCGCCTGAATATAAAGGACAAGCTGGTCCTAGCTCACGCAATTTCCGGCCTGACGGATGAGGATCCGTCGGTGGCTGCCGCTTCCCGAAAGGCGGAGGAGCGGGTGGAGGCCTGGAAAAAGCGCTCCGCCGGCCGATCGGAGGGTGAACTTCTTCTGGAGGGCAGCCTGACCGGAGAGACTTCCCTGGGGAGGTTCTGCGCCGAGGCATACCGCGGTGTCATGGGCGCGGATATCGCCCTGATTTCCGGCAGCGACCTGTCTGGGGAATTGGATCAGGGCACTGTGACCTATGGGGAGCTGCTGTCCCTGCTGCCCGGGAACCGCTGCCTGACTGTGGTGGAGATCACCGGATACCAGCTGCTGGATGTCCTGGAAATGGCGGTCATGGGCGGGGACACCCCCTTCCTCCATGCGGCAGGGCTTACCTATGATGTGGACGATTCCATCGAAACTGGGGTTCTTCTGGACGGGAGCGGGGATTTTGTGGAGATCCACGGCCAGCGCCGGGTATCCAATGTAAAGGTCCACGGCCGTAGCATCTTAAAAAGCAAAACCTATACCCTGGCGGGGACCAGCGACCTGCTGTGCTACGGGCAGGACGGTTACACCATGCTGGAATCCTGCCCGGTGGTTCAAGACGGTGGGACGACCAACCGACAAGCGCTGCTCTGGTACCTGGAGGAAATTTTGGGCGGGATCATTCCCGAGGGTTAAAGAGGGTTAAAAAAGAATCGGCTCTTCGAATGAACAGCGGACAAAGAGGCATACATGACTGTAGCGCATATTATCAGGCGGCCCCTCACGGGACCGCCTGGAAACGGAGCGAGCGAGATTTGCTCCAATATGTCTCATTACGAAAGATTTTTTTCAATAGTGTAAAAGATGGAGTGAAGCCTTCGCGCCGCAGGCGCGAGACCGCAAAAAGTTGGTAGCGACAGCGAGCCGTTGCGAGGGCGTTTACAACCGAGCAGGCGAGCCGAGCGAGACTTTTTGCGGAAAAGGAGGAGCAATTGAGCGATACGCAGTTTTCAGGCGGCCCCTCACGGGACCGCCTGGAAACGGAGCGAGCGAGATTTGCTCCAATATGTCTCATTACGAAAGATTTTTTTCAATAGTGTAAAAGATGGAGTGAAGCCTTCGCGCCGCAGGCGCGAGACCGCAAAAAGTTGGTAGCGACAGCGAGCCGTTGCGAGGGCGTTTACAACCGAGCAGGCGAGCCGAGCGAGACTTTTTGCGGAAAAGGAGGAGCAATTGAGCGATACGCAGTTTTCAGGCGGCCCCTCACGGGACCGCCTGGAAACGGAGCGAGCGAGATTTGCTCCGACGTGGCGGAGAGAGTGGGATTCGAACCCACGGTGCGCGTTGCGCATCACCAGTTTTCAAGACTGGCTCCTTAAACCCCTCGGACATCTCTCCATGCGTTAGAAATATAGCACCTTTCCTCCAAAAAGTCAAGGCCGTCAAAGGTTGCGCGAAAATGGGCAACTTTCGGCGGCTTTCGGCATAGGGTAAAGGGGATTGCCCCTATCTTGGAAAGGAGTTGGCTATTTTGGCAAATTTATGGTATTTGAGCCCTTCGGATCAGAGTGGAAACATCGGCATCAACGGCTACGGTTCGGAAATGGACCAGATGAATCTGCTGATGGACGCTGTTACGCCGCACCTGGACCGGTGCGGCGTCCGGTATTTCCGGGCCGCCAAGACTACCCCCATCGACGACCGGCCTCAGCAGGCCAATGAAATGAAAGCGGACTACTATCTTGCCCTGCATTCCAACGCCGGAGGCGGCGGCGGGGCATGGGGGCCCATCGCTTTTTACCACACCAGTGGAAAAGCCCTTGCGGAAAAGCTGATCCTGGAGCTGAAGGCCACGGGCCAGCAGAGCAACCGTGCCAGCAGCGTTCAGTCCCGGCCCGGACTTTTTGAGCTCCGGGCGCCGGAAGCAGCCGCCTGTCTGTTGGAAGTGGATTTTCACGACTCGGCGGTGGGCGTTCAATTCCTTACGGAGCGGCGAGCGGACGCTGCCCGGGCCATTGCCAAGGCCGTCGTTGCGGAGGATGGAAGGTCCTGGGTCCCGGAACAGCCCCTGGATCCCAAGGAGCAGGTGGTGCGCCTGGGCCTGTTTCCCAAGGATACGGACTGGGCGGGCGCCCTTACCCGTCAGGAGGCGGCCCAGTTGGCGATCCGCCTGAAAGACCTGATTGAACGGGCGTAATTCATCAAACCGTGCCCCCCGGCCCGGCCGGGGGGTCGCATGAAATATTATGTAAACATAAAAGAGGCAGGTATAAAATGGAAGGAAGCGGGCAATTTAACACAAGCGGGGAAAAAAGATGTTTTATTCTTGACAAACGCCCCGCCTTGTGCTAGAATATCCAAGCAAAGAGAATACTTCCATTCGGAGTGATACCCAAGAGGCCGAAGGGGCTCCCCTGCTAAGGGAGTAGGCGTCTAAAAAACGCGCGAGAGTTCAAATCTCTCTCACTCCGCCAAATAAGAACCCTAATTTTGATACAAAGCGTATCGAAGTTAGGGTTCTTGCTTTTTGCCCGAAAAAGGCTTGAAAACAGGGCTTTTCGCCGCTTTCGGCGTCCGTGCGCTTACGATTATTTTGCCGCCAGCGAGTCAAAACGCTCCTGTTTTCATCCTCTTTCTCGGCTGTTTTCAAACGGATAATCGTTGAAAGATTAGTAACCGTTGAATTTATGGGGGCAATCGTTGAACTTATGGGTAATCGTTGGATTTTTGGGTGTAATCGTTGAAATAGTGGGGTATCGAAAATAAAAATGAACGAAGCCGCCTCTGGGACATAATCCAGGACGGCTTTTTCATGCAGC
>CANQQB010000120.1 GCA_947625845.1 uncultured Oscillospiraceae bacterium | reverse complement strand
ATCCGGCTTCGACAGTCGGACAGGATCTCCGCTCCGCTGACCTACGGTGTGTTTTGCCCGGTGATTCTCCTTCCAAAGCACATAAACCGGGATGAGCGACTACACGGTAATGTCCTACACTGACCCTGCGGACGGGAAAACCTGTTACAGCATGGATGACGGCAACACCTGGATACCCATGACCGACGAAGAATTCAGTGCCGCATCTGGCTGGGACAATGTGGAATAGTGGACAGCGGAGGCGTATTCTGCCTGGCTGGAACGGGAGAAGGTCGATCTCCAGTCCATCATCGGCTCCAAGGGCTGGACGCCTTCCACAGGCTGGTTTACCTGGACACAGGAAATGGTGGATGAAACGATCGTCCAATATGAGCAGACCTTAAGGGACATTCAGGCCGGACAGAAGATTTCCAAACCCACATCTGACGGCGATACGATGATACTGTTCGACTATGACTCTGACGCACAAACCTCTGTCACAGACACGCAGGCTGCGGTTGGCTGCAAGCAGCAACCCGCTCCCGAACGATTGGCGGAATATAAGACCTACGGTCTGACCTGTCCATATTGAGATCACAGGCAATACAGAGCGGGTAAATCACCCTTTTCCCCCCGACGCATATACTGAACTACGCGAAATAAGTCGAACGGGGTGATTCAGGATGTGTTCCATCGCGGGAGTGATCGACTATGCCAACGACCTGCGGGACCAGGGGGCCGTGTTCGCCGCCATGCAGCGGACCATGACCAGCCGGGGACCCGACCAGCACGGCGCCTATGTGACCGCGTGCGCGGCGCTGCTGCACAACCGCCTGTGCGTGATAGACATCGAGAACGGCCGCCAGCCCATGACGGCCGGCCGAGGCGGGCATACGTACACCATCGTGTACAACGGGGAGCTTTATAACACCGACGAGCTGCGCGCCGAGCTCGTATCTCTGGGCCACCGGTTCAACGGCCATTCGGACACGGAGGTGGTGCTGAAGAGCTTCATCCAGTGGGGAGAGGACTGCGTGGACCGGTTCAACGGCATTTACGCCTTCGCGGTCTGGGACGCCAAAGCCCGGCGGCTCTTCATCGCCAGGGACCGGATGGGTGTAAAGCCCTTTTTCTACGCCATACGAAACGGCGCGTTCCTCTTCGCCTCGGAGATCAAGGGGTTGCTGGCCCACCCGGCGGTGGAGCCGGAACTGGACCGGGAAGGCGTGCTGGAGGTGCTGCTCACAGGCCCTGGCCGCACGCCGGGCTACGGGGTGTTCCGTGGCGTGGAGGAGCTGCGTCCCGGCTGGCGCGGCTGGTTCGACGAAAGCGGCCTGCGCCTGGACCGGTACTGGAAGCTCACCGCCCGTGAGCACACCGACGACCTGTCCGCCACCATCGACACGGTCCGGTACCTGGTCACCGACGCCATCCAGCGCCAACTGGTCAGCGACGTGCCCATCGGCACATTTTTGTCCGGCGGGCTGGACTCGGGGCTCATCTCGTCCATCGCCAACCTCTATATGAAGGAGCGGGGCCGGACGCTGGAGACCTTCTCCGTGGACTACCGGGACCATCTCAAATACTTTCACGAGACGAAATTCCAGCCCACCAGCGACACGGTGTACATCCCCAAGCTGGCCGACTGGCTTGGCTGCGCCAACCACACCACCGTGCTGGACACGTTGGAGCTGGCGGACGGTCTGTACGAGGCCGTCCAGGCCCGCGACCTGCCCGGCATGAGCGACGTGGACTCGTCGCTGCTGCAATTTTGCAAGCAGATCAAAAAGCGTGTGACCGTGACCCTCTCCGGGGAGTGCGCCGACGAGATCTTCGGCGGCTACCCCTGGTACCGGGACGAAAAGATACGCATGGCGGAGGGCTTTCCCTGGGCCCAGTCCATCCAGTACCGGGCTGGCTTTCTGCGGCCGGAGTTCAAGCAGGGTCTGGACCCGCGGGAATACCTCATGGAGAAGTACCGCATGACCCTGGCCGACACGGACACTCTGGACACCGACAGTCCCATCGACAAGCGCATGCGCCAGATGATGCGCCTGAACACCGACTGGTTCATGCAGACGCTCCTGGATAGGAAGGACCGGATGAGCATGTACAGCGCCCTGGAGGTCCGGGTACCCTTCTGCGACCACCGGATCGCGGAGTATCTCTACTCGGTACCCTGGGAGTGGAAGGACCTGCGGCACTACGAAAAGGGACTTCTCCGGGAGGCCATGAAGGACTATCTGCCCCATGAGATACTCTGGCGCAAGAAAAGCCCCTACCCCAAGACCCACAACCCGGATTATATGGCCGAGGTATCCAAACGGCTGCGGCAAATCCTGGCGGACAAAAACGCGCCGCTGCTGACTCTTGTCCGGCCCGACGCGCTGGAGACGCTCCTGGACGACGACAAGGCCCAGCCCTGGTACGGCCAGCTCATGACCACCCCCCAGACCATCGCCTACATGCTCCAGGTAAACCACTGGCTGCAAACCTACAACGTCAAGCTTGTGTGACCGCCGCCTTCAACCGCCCGTAGAATCGCCTCGAATCCGCCTCTATTGCCCTTTCCTTCTCAAGCGTGGTATATTCGTCTCACCGAGGGCCCCCGGCATCATGTGAAAGGACGGATATCTATGGAGATCGGAAAGACCATCAAGGCACTGCGGGCACAAAAAGGCGTCACCCAGGAGCAGGCCGCCGCCCATCTTGGCGTGAGCTTCCAGGCCATATCCAAGTGGGAGACGGGAGTTTCCCGTAGTTAAGGAGACTACACCAAAGACCCACGCTTGCCTTACTTCCACATCAATAAATATGGAGGCAATTCGATGAAACGCCTGATTTCCTGTGATTTCAATATGGATACTGCTTGCGTAGAACTGCGGTATGACGATGGCAGCATGATCTCCATCGACTGCACCGCCGTGGAGAATGAGGTGGCCGATAACTTGTATCAGCGGTCGGAACTGGATCACCTGATCTACAATGACCCGCTGGCGTATGCCGATTTGATTTTGAACGGCGATCCGCAGGGCTATTTGAAGGCCGTCACGGAATACGGAGAAATGGGCTGAAAGCCGACGATTGACGATAAAAGAACAGCCTCCATAACGGCTCACTCTTTGTCAGGGAGGGATTGGGGCTTCTTTTGACCTTCGACCATCTTATCGACACGAGCCAGGACAGCGGCCTGGTGTTCCGGCCCCTGTCGCCCCGGCTGGAGCCCCGGATATACCTGGTATGGAAAAAGTATCAGTTCTTTTCGCCCATCGCGGAGCGTTTTTTGGAAAGTGTCCAGAAAGAAATGAACGCGAGGTAGCACACTGAACAATTCTTTAGAGGAAGCTCCGCAGGGACGCGCAGCCGCACAATTTTTGTGCGATCAAGGGGTCTTAGGGCTGCTGCCCCAACAAGCAAAATGGTCATTTCGGCGCGGAGCCGGATTGACCATTTTTCGCATGTGGGCGCCCACATGCATTGCTTGCCAGGATTGTGAATGCTCTTTCGGGCGCTATGGTGTTTCTTCAAAACGCTCTCGCGCAGCTCCTGGGCCTTGGCCCCGTCCTTTTCCACGCCCCTGCCGTCTTCATAGAGCCCCGCCAGGGCATACATGGCCTCCGCCTGGTCCTGTTCGGCGGCCTTTTCATACCATTCCGCCGCCTGGGCCGGGTCTGCGTCCACAACGCCGTAGCCGTTTTCATAGAAATCGCCCACCGCGTACTGGGCGTCGGCGTCGGCGTCGCCGTCTTCCGCCGCCTGGCTATAGAGCTCGTCGGCCCTGGCCTGGTCCTCGTCCACGCCCCGGCCCTCGCTGTAAAGGTCGCCCAGGAAGATCATGCCGCCCGCGTCGCCGCCGTCCGCGGCCTTCTGATACCATTCAGCCGCCTGGGCACAGTCTATGTCCACCGCGCCGTAGCCATATTCATAGAACCGGCCCACGAACCGCTGGGCGTAGGCAAAGCCGGCCTCCGCGGCCTGGGAAAACAACTCGAAGGATCGCGCAA
>CANQQB010000119.1 GCA_947625845.1 uncultured Oscillospiraceae bacterium | reverse complement strand
GCCAGCCCATCAAGAAGATCAAAAAGCCCGGCCGCAACGACCCCTGCCCCTGCGGCAAGTGGAAGGCCGACGGCAGCAGACCGTTAAAGTACAAAGAGTGCTGCGGCCGCAACGCATAAAAGTGGAAGCAATCGAAGTCATAAAATCAAACCTGCTGACCTGTCGGCATGGGTTTTCAACCCGGACCGGCGGGGTGAGCGGGGGCGTCTTCCAAAGCCTGAACCTGGGCGCCAACCGGGGAGACAGCATGGAAAACGTCCTGGAGAACTGGCGGCGCTTCGGCGCTGCGGCAGGCTTTGACGGGGCCCGGTTCGTCCACGGCCACCAGAGCCACGGCGCCACCGTCCGCATAGCCCGGCGGGGGGACATGCACGGCGTCGACCAGCCGGCCTGCTGGCCTGAGGCGGACGGGTACGTGACGGACGAGCCGGACGTGCCCCTGGTCATCTTCACCGCCGACTGTACGCCGCTTCTCATGCTTGACCCCGTGGCCGGCGTCATCGCCGCCGTCCACTGCGGCTGGCGCAGCACGGTGGCGGACATTGAGAAAAACGCCGTGGAGGCTATGGAGAGCCTTGGCGCAAGACCTGAGAATATCCGAGCTGCCATCGGCCCCGGCATCCGCCGGTGCTGCTTCCAGACCGGGCCGGAGGTGCCCGCCGCCATCGACGCGCTGCTGAGCGGCGACGTAAAGGGCCTGTACGGCCCGGACGCCGCCGTGCCGGGGGAAAAATTTCTGGTGGACCTGCCGGGGACGGTGCGGCGCAGACTTGCCCGGTTGGGTATCCCGGAGGAAAATATCGACGAGCTGGGCATCTGCACCATGTGCGAGCCGGACCGGTTCTGGTCCCACCGGGCCATGGGGACCCGGCGCGGGTCCCAGGCCAATGTGATCGTGCTATGAATCGAACGACGAAAAACCTCATATGCCTGCTGCTGGCCCTGGCGCTGGCCCTCTCTCTGGCCGGGTGCGACCTCCCCTTCGGGAAAAAGCCGGTGGTGTCGGAGCAGGTAGGCGCCGCGGAAAGCGCTCAGCCCGAGGCGACGGAGCAGCCGCCTTCTGACCAGTCGGCGAGCCCTGACGGGGATGGTGAGACCACGGATGCGACGGACGAGCCGGACGCTACGGAGGAACCGGAGCCTTCGGCTGACAGCGAGGAAGGCCAGAGCGGCACCGGCCGGAAATTGCAGGCCACCTACCAGGCGGACCATATCTTCTCCCTCAACTCCATGCCGGGGGAGTCCTTTGACCCCTATACCACGGACAGCGCCTGGAACCGGGTGGCGGCCATGCTGGTGTATGAGACGCTGGTGGCCGCCGACGAGAATTTCCAGGCCCAGCCCAACCTGGTCACCAGTTGGGAGAGCCAGGACGGCATGACCTGGACGTTCCATGTGGACACGGACAGGAAGTTCCACGACGGCGGGACCATGACGGCGGGAGACGCGGTGTATTCCATCGGCCTGGGAAAAAACGGCTATTCTGCTCAGTACGCCAAGCGGTTTGCCCACGTGACGGACATTTACGCCGCGGGTGCGGATACGTTCGTGGTACAGCTGAACGCGCCCAACTGGCGGTTTTATGAGCTTTTGAACATCCCCTGCATCGAGAGCGGGACCATGAGCATGGACCACCCGCCGGGGACTGGGCCCTATATGTTCAACGCCCGCGGCACGGCCCTGGTGCGCTTCGACGGCTATCCCAACGCAGATAAGCTGCCCCTGAAGACCATCCACCTGAAACGATACACGGACTCGGAGGACATCCTGCAGGCCTTCGAGGACTCGCTGCTGGACATGGTCACCAACAACCCGGCGGATATGTCCAGCCTGGGTTATTCCAGCGCCAACCTGATCAAGTACGTGGACACCACCAACATGCACTTTTTGGGCTATAATACCCGCAGCCCCATCTTTTCCCAGCCCATGTTCCGCGCCCTGGTGACATATGCCATCGACCGGGACGCCATCATCTCCACCAGCTACCAGGGCTCGGCCGAGGCGGCCACGCTGCCCATCCACCCCAACAGCGCCCTGTACCCCCGCTCCCTGGCCCGGACATTGAGCTATTCGCCGGAGGACCTGGCCACGGCGCTGGAGAACGCCGGCGCCCGGGACGATGACGGGGACGGCGTGCTGGACTTGGGCCAGGCCCGGAACGAGATCACCCTGCTTGTCTGCTCCGACAGCGCCGCCAAGGTGGCCGCGGCCCGGCAGATCGGCAACCAGCTTCACGCCGCGGGCTTTCAGGTCGCCATGTCGGAGCTGGAGTATGATGACTATCTCCAGGCGCTGACGGACGGCAATTACGACATATACTACGGCGAGGTCAAGATCTGCAACGACTGGGATATCACCGAGCTGGTAGGCGCCAACGGCACGCTGAACTACGGCGGCATCCGGGACCCGAACCTGGAGGGGTATATCCAGGCGTTTTTGGCCAGCGCGGACGATACGGTGCAGACGAACGCCGAGACGCTCTACAATTACCTGGCCCAGTGCGCGCCCATCACGACCATATGCTTCGAGCGGCAGCAGGTACTCTATCACCGGGGTGTGCTGACCACCATCAGCCCCACCCAGGACAACATCTTCAACCATATTGAGGACTGGACCGTGGACCTGGGCAGCGACGAGAAATGAGCATACATATATAAATTACAGGACGGGGGATATACGACCATGACGGACCGGGATCTTCTCAATATGGCGCGGGAGGCCGCGCAAAACGCCTATGTGCCCTATTCCCACTTTCCCGTGGGAGCGGCGCTGGAGTGCGCCGACGGGTCGGTGTTCACGGGGTGCAACGTGGAAAACGGGGCCCTGGGCTCCACCATCTGCGCCGAGCGCACCGCCATCGTCAAGGCGGTCAGCGAGGGCCGGCGGAAATTCGTGCGCATCGCCATCTACGGCGAGGGCGAAAACTACTGCATGCCCTGCGGCTCCTGCCGCCAGGTCATGAGCGAGTTCGTGGGTCAGGGGGACATGGAGGTCCTGTGCACCCGCTCCGGCGGCCGGTATGTGAGCTACCGCCTGAGCCAGCTCCTGCCGCATCCCTTTGAGCTGTAACGCAATACCTTATTGACGGCTCCCCTGTGCAAGGGGAGCTGTCGCCGCCGTCAGGCGGTGACTGAGGGGTTGTAACGCTGGATAACGGACAACCCCTCCGAGCGGCTGACGCCGCCCACCTCCCCTTACACAGGGGAGGCTTTCCAAGCTGCAAATGCATATTCAAAAATTTTTGCAAAAAATAGCAGATCCCCCTTGACGGCAAGGGGGATCTCTGCTATATTACTAAAGCGCGCTGCCCCGACGGGGGACAGCTGCGCCTTGCGATGAACCGGGAGATTGCGCCGACGGGCGGGAACTTCCGGGGAGCATGTCCGGGGGCCGGAGAGCACAGCGGCTTGGAGCAAAGCCACAGCCGCGGGCCGAGGGCCCTGGAATCGGACGGAGCGGTTTTTCCGTACCGCGTATATCGTCTGGCAAGAGAACACCGGCTCAGCCGGGTCGTTTTTTTGAGACAGGGTCTGATACGCACGGAACAGTGTACAGAAAGATCCGCCAGCCGTGCGGGAAAACGTAAAACTCGTACAATCATAATGGAGGAAAGAAATGGCATCCAAGAAAATGATCCGCATCCGCCTCAAGGCCTATGATCACCAGCTGATCGACAAGGCTGCCGAGACCATCGTGGAGACCGCCAAGCGCACCGAGGCGCGGGTCTCCGGTCCCATCCCTCTGCCCACCCGGAAAGAGGTCGTCACCATCCTGCGCTCCCCCTACATCAACAAGGACAGCCGGGAGCAGTTCGAGCGCCGTACCCACAAGCGTCTGATCGACATCATGAACCCCACCCAGAAGACGGTGGAGGCCCTGATGAGCCTGGAGCTGCCCGCGGGCGTGGAGATCGAGATCAAGCTGTAAACACATTATAAATAAGTTTACCCAACCCACAGCCCGCGTTGGCGGGCGGGTCATGTTGCGCGGCCGCCGTTACCGGCCGAACAACCAATAA
>CANQQB010000118.1 GCA_947625845.1 uncultured Oscillospiraceae bacterium | reverse complement strand
TCGTCTTTTTTCTGTAAATCAAATCGTATCAGTTTGATCATAGCCTATGCCAACTCCATCTCTAATTTATGCCGGATTCAGTCGATCACCCGGCACACATTTTACACCGCAAAGGCGCGCTTTTCAATTATTCCTCGGCTTTGTATCAAACTCTGCAAGATTATATCGGGAAAATTCCCATATGCCCTTGACAAATACCCCGGAGGGGTATATGATACAAATACCCCCTGGGGGTATTTAGGAGGCTTGCGGACCATGGACGAGGAAAAATGCTGCTGCTGCGGGGAAAAGCACACGGACCGGTCGGAGCAGGAACGGCAAAAGCTTATCCACCGGCTGAACCGGATCGAGGGACAGATCCGGGGCATTCGGGGCATGATAGAGAAGGACGCCTACTGCACCGACGTGCTGGTGCAGACGGCGGCGGTGGGCGCTGCGGTGAACGCCTTCGAGCGGGAACTGCTCGCCAGCCACATCCACGGCTGCGTGGCCCGTGACATCCGGGCAGGCAGGGACGAGGTCATCGACGAGCTGGTGGCCACGCTGCAAAAGCTGATGAAGTGAGGGGGTTCGGATATGGAACAGTACGCGGTCACGGGCATGAGCTGCGCGGCGTGCTCGGCGCGGGTGGAGAAGGCAGTGCGCCAGGTGCCGGGGGTACGGGACTGCGCGGTGAGCCTGCTGACCAACTCCATGGGCGTGGAGGGCACGGCATCCCCCGCCGCCGTGATAAAGGCGGTGGAGAACGCGGGCTACGGCGCGAGCCTGAAGGGTGCGAAGGCGGAGACGGCCGACAATGGCGCGGACGCGCTGGAGGATAAGGAGACGCCGAAAATGGTCCGGCGGCTGGTCGCCAGCGTTGTTTTGCTGCTGCCGCTGATGTACGTGTCCATGGGGCACATGCTGTGGGATTGGCCGCTGCCGGGGTTTCTGGCGGGGAACATCGTGTCCATGGGCATATACGAGATGGCGCTGACGGCGGTCATCATGGTGATAAACCGGAAGTTCTTCATCTCCGGGTACGGCGCATTGTGGCGGCGGGCGCCAAACATGGACTCCCTGGTGGCTTTAGGGGCCACGGCGTCCTTTGGGTACAGCCTGTGGGCCCTGTTCGCGGCCAGCTCCGCCATGATGGCGGACGGTCCTCACGCGGCCATGGCCTACATGGACGAGTACTACTTCGAGAGCGCCGCCACCATCCTGACTCTGATCACCGTGGGCAAGACGTTGGAGGCCCGCAGCAAGGGCCGGACCACCGACGCGCTGAAAAGCCTCATGCGGCTTGCTCCCAAGACCGCCAGCGTCCTGCGGGACGGGGTCGAGGTGACCGTGCCGGTGGAGCAGGTGCAAGCCGGGGACGTGTTCGTGGTCCGGCCGGGGGAGAATATCCCCGTGGACGGGGTGCTGGAATCCGGCTCCGGGGCGGTGGACGAGTCCGCCATGACCGGGGAGAGCATCCCCGTGGACAAGGCGCCCGGCGATACGGTGTCTGCGGGCACGCTGAACCAGTCGGGCTTTCTCACCTGCCGGGCCACAAGGGTGGGCCAGGACACCACCCTCAGCCAGATCATCCGCATGGTCAGCGACGCGGCGGCCACCAAGGCGCCCATCGCCAAGGTGGCGGACAAGGTGTCCGGCATCTTCGTCCCCACGGTCATCGGCATCGCGGCCGTCACCGTGGCGGTGTGGCTGCTGGTGGGAAGACCGGCGGGCTTCGCGCTGGCGCGGGGCATCTCCGTGCTGGTGATAAGCTGCCCCTGCGCGCTGGGACTGGCCACGCCGGTGGCGGTGATGGTGGGCAGCGGCGTGGGCGCGAAAAACGGCGTGCTCTTCAAGACCGCCGCCTCGTTGGAGGCCACCGGCCGGACCCAGATCGTGGTGCTGGACAAGACCGGCACGATAACCCAGGGCCAGCCCCAGGTGACGGATATCCTGCCCGCACCGGGGGTGACGGAGAAGGAGCTGCTGGCCCTGGCATTTTCCCTGGAAAAGCAGAGCGAGCACCCCCTGGCACGTGCGGTGAACGATAGAGCGGCGGCGGAAAGCCTCACGGCGGAGCCGGTCACGGACTTTCAGGCTTTGCCGGGAAACGGCCTGACGGCCAAGCTGGGAAAGAGCGTCCTCACCGGCGGCAGCTACAGTTTTATGGCCTCCCGGACGGACATACCGGCGGCAATAAAAGCCGCCTCCGAGGGTCTGGCGGGCCAGGGCAAGACGCCGCTGTTCTTCTCCAAGGACGGGAAGCTGCTGGGTGTGATCGCCGTGGCGGACGTGATGAAGGCTGACAGTCCGGAGGCCATCCGGCAGCTTCGGAACATGGGTGTGCGTGTGGTCATGCTCACCGGCGATAATCAACGCACCGCCGACGCCATCGGCGCGCAGGCGGGGGTAGACGCGGTGGTGGCCGGGGTGCTGCCCGACGGCAAGCAGAGCGTGATACAAAAGCTCAAGGAGCGGGGCAAGGTGCTCATGGTAGGCGACGGCATCAACGACGCCCCGGCCCTGACCGCCGCCGACACGGGTATGGCCATCGGCGCGGGCACGGACGTGGCCATCGACGCGGCGGACGTGGTGCTGATGAAAAGCAGGCTCTCCGACGTGCCCGCGGCCATACGCCTCAGCCGCGCGACCTTACGGAACATCCACGAAAATCTCTTCTGGGCTTTCATCTATAACACCATCGGCATCCCCCTGGCGGCGGGACTGTTCGTCCGGTTCGGCCTGACCATGAACCCCATGTTCGGCGCGGCGGCCATGAGCCTGTCCAGCTTCTGCGTGGTGACCAATGCCCTGCGTCTGAACTTCTTTAAGATGCATGATCCCAAACACGACCATAAAACAAAGCGCGAGACCATTGATTTGGAACTCATAAATCAAATGCAAAATGAAAAGGAGAATGGTACAATGACAAAGACCATGAACATCACCGGCATGATGTGCGCCCACTGTGAGGCGCGGGTGAAGAAGGCTCTGGAGGCCGTGCCCGGCGTAGCCGGCGCGGACGTGAGCCACGAGAAGGGCACCGCCGTGGTGACCCTGGCCGCCGACGTGGCCGACGCCGCGCTCAAGAAGGCGGTGGAGGACCAGGATTATGCGGTGACCGCCATCGCGTAAAAACACACAGGCAGCGCAATGCCCCCGGCTCTTGCGAGCCGGGGGCATATTTTGTTTGTGGCTTACTTGGGGAATTTCACGCTCTTGCTGGTGTTGTACCCGGCGCCGAGCAGTGTCTCTTAACATTGCCCTTCACCGTGCATGGCCGGACCGTGAACTGATAGCTTGTTCCGGCCGTGCCGTGCTTCCAGGTGTAGGTCATCTTGTCGTTGTGGCCGATGGCCTTCCGCGCGCCGCCCGGCTGCTTGTAGTACACCCGGTAGGTGTCCGCGCCGGCCACCTTCGTCCAGCTTATCTGGATGCCGCCCTTCACGGCCTTGACCATCACGGCGGGAGCCTTCACGAACCGGATGGCCTTGCTGGCTTCATAGCCGTTGTCGATCGGGCTCGTGGTCTTGCTCTTGACGCCCCGGACGGTGAACTCATACGTCTTGCCGTCGGTGCCGTGCTTCCAGGTATAGGTCTGCTTTGCGGTGTGGCCGATGGCGTGCCAGCTTCCGCCGTGGACCCGGTAGTACACCCGATAGGCGACCGCGCCCCGGACCTGCGTCCAGCTGACCTGAATACCGCCCTTCACGGCCTTGACCGTCCGCCATGTTCGCCACGGTCACCTGCGGCGCCGGCGCGTCGACGTCTCTCCGCTCCGCCTGGCCGCACACCGCGCACGTCCGCTCCTGCACCAGCTTGTCATCCGTCTGGCTCACGGTCTTCCATTCGCCCCAACTGTGGCCGTTGTCGGGCGTGCTGCGCACCTCTTCGCCCAGCACATAGCTGCTGCCGTTGACTGTCAGGGAGAGCCGGTACAAATCTCCGCCTTCCGCCGTGCAGGCGGCCGCTTTCACATTGTCCACAAGCGTCTGCTGCACGTCCGTGGTGGTCCAGGTATGGCTGGCGTCGTTCCGGCAGGTTATGGTCGCCGTGAGCACGCCGTTCACCCGCTCCAGCTTAGGCGGATCTGTATCGTTCGCGGACAGGCACCAGGCGTGGCCCAAAGCCGCCGTCTCCTTCGTCTGCTCCGCCGACACCGTCTTGCTGCCATCCTTCGTCTGAGCCGTCGCGGTGTAGCGCACCGCACCGG
>CANQQB010000117.1 GCA_947625845.1 uncultured Oscillospiraceae bacterium | reverse complement strand
ATGAAAAAACGAGTCCTATCCCTATTCCTGGCCCTCATCCTCTGCCTGGGCCTCCTACCCCTCCCCGCCGCCGCGGCGGGGGAGGTAGTGAAATCCGGCTACTGCGGCGGCGAGGGAGACGGAACAAATCTGTCCTACACCATCACCAGCGACGGCACCCTCACCATCTCGGGAACGGGGGCGATGAAAGACTATAGTGTTTCCCATGATTTCTATGATCCTGCTCCATGGGAGAATCAATGGCAAAAAATCACCACCGTCGTCATCCAGGAGGGCGTGACCACCATCGGTGATTCTACCTTTGAAAATTGCGACGCCCTGACCAGCGTGACCTTCCCGGAAAGCCTGACCACCATCGGCTACGCTGCCTTTCAGGGTTGCGATGCTCTGACCAATGTGACCTTCTCGGAGGGGTTGACCACCATCGGTGACTCTGCCTTTGCGAGTTGCTTCGTCCTGACCGACGTGACCTTTCCGAAGAGTCTGACCACTATCGGCGACTCTGCCTTTTGTAATTGCGGCGCCCTGACCGACGTGACCTTCTCGAAGGGTCTGACCACCATCGGCGACTATGCCTTTGAGTCTTGCGCCCTGACTAACGTGACCTTCCCAGAGGGTTTGAGCACCATCGGAGAAGAGGCTTTTAGTGGTTGCTTGGCGCTGACCGATGTGACCTTCCCGGAGGGGCTGACCATGATTGGTGCGGATGCTTTTTCTAGTTGCGCCGCTCTGACCGATGTGACCTTCTCGGAGGGGTTGACCACCATCGGTGACTCTGCCTTTGAGAATTGTACCGCCCTGACCGACGTGACCTTCCCGAAGAGTCTGACCACCATTGGCGACAGTGCCTTTTGGAATTGCACCGCTCTGACCGATGTGACCTTCTCGGAGGGGTTGACCACCATCGGTGACAGCGCCTTTTGGAGTTGCGCCGCTCTGACCGATGTGACCTTCTCGGAGGGGTTGACCACCATCGGTGACTCTGCCTTTCAGAATTGCGACGCCCTGACCGATGTGACCTTCCCGGAGGGGTTGACCACCATCGGCGATGGGGCTTTTGCGTATTGCGATGCGCTGACCAACTTTACTGTGGCGGAGGACAACCCCGCCTACATTGCGGTGGACGGGGTGCTGTTCGACAAGAATATGACCACCCTGATCCAGTATCCCATTGCCAACGTCCGCACGACCTACAGCATTCCAGACAGCGTGACCACCATCGGTGACTCTGCCTTTGAGAATTGTACCGCCCTGACCGACGTGACCTTCCCGAAGAGTCTGACCACCATCGGCGACCGGGCCTTTTCTGGGTGCGGCGCCCTGACTGATGCGACCTTCTCGAAGGGGCTGAAGACCATCGGCAACTTTGCCTTTTCCAATTGCGAGGCCCTGACCGATGTGACCCTCCCGAATGGACTGACCGCCATCGGAGACGCTGCCTTTTTGTTCTGCTACGCCCTGACCGACGTGACTTTCCCGGAGAGTCTGACCACCATTGGAAACGCTGCCTTTGAGTGTTGCGCTCTGACTAACGTGACCTTCCCGGAGGGTTTGAGCACCATCGGAGAAGATGCCTTTAGTGGTTGCTTGACGCTGACCGACGTAACCATTCCTGCGAGTGTGACCACCATCGGCAATATGGCTTTTGCGTCCTGCGATGCGCTGACCAGTTTTACTGTGGCGGAGGGCAACCCCGCCTATATTGCGGTGGACGGGGTGCTGTTCAACAAGGATATGACTACTCTGATCCAGTATCCCGCTGCCAGCGCCCGCACGACTTACAGCATCCCGGACAGCGTGACCACCATTGGAGACTGTGCATTCGTTGCATGCGTCTCGGCGGACGTGACCATCCCGGCGAGTGTAACTACCATTGGTATGTGGGCCTTTGGCGTGGGAGACCCTAATATGGAAGAGCAGTTCTACGTGATCAGCATAAGATTTTTTGGAGATGTGCCGCAGATCGACGATTATGAAAATCCGTTTAATCAACGTTTTGTGACTGCCTACTACCCCGAGGGGAACAGCACTTGGACGGAGGAAGCCAAAGAACGGCTGGCCCGTGGTGCAAGTGACGTTACCTGGATTCCCTTTGATGTCAGCGCATTTCAGCCGGCGACCTACACCGTCACCGTTACCACCGCCCAGCACGGCAAGGTGACCGCCAGTCCCACCAGCGGCACGGCTGGGACGAAAGTCACCCTCACGGTGACTCCCGACAGCGGCTATGAGTTGGGCACCCTCACCGTCAAGCAGTCCAACGGCACGGCGGTGGAGGTCACCAACAACACCTTCACCATGCCCGCCTCCGACGTGACCGTCACCCCCACCTTTAAAGAACTGCCCCCGAAGACCTACACCGTCACCGTTACCACCGCCCAGCATGGCAAGGTGACCGCTTCTCCCGCCAAGGCCGAGGCCGGGACTAAGGTCACCCTCACGGTCACTCCCGACAGCGGCTACGAGCTGGACACCCTCACCGTCAAACAGGCGGACGGGACTGCCGTGACCGTGGCGGCGGACAACACTTTCACCATGCCCGCCTCCGACGTGACCGTCACCCCCACCTTCAAGGCCCTGCCCCCGGAGACCTACACGGTCACCATTACCAATGCCCAGCACGGCAAGGTGACCGCTTCTCCCACCAAGACCGAGGTCGGAACTAAGGTGACCTTGACCGCGACCCCGGACAAGGGCTATGAGTTGGACACCCTCGTTGTCAAACAGTCGAATGGCACGGCCGTGAAGGTGACCAACAACACCTTCACCATGCCTGCCTCCGACGTCACCGTTTCCGCCACCTTCAAGGCCCTGCCCGTGGACAGGCTGAGCCTGAGCAAGAGTACCGTCAGCGTGTCGGTGGGTAGCTCCGCCTCCGTCACCGCCACCGTCACCGGCTACACGGGCAAGCACGTCTACGCCATCTCCTCTGACGCCTCTGTGGCCACCGCCTCGGTGAGCGGCAAGACCGTCCGGGTGAAAGGCGTGGCCCAGGGCGCCGCCACCGTCTATGTGGTCATGGCCGACACCACCGCCATGACCCTGGATCAGGTCAAGGCCGACCCCAGCGTGAAGGAGATCAAGGTCACTGTCACCAAGGCCAGCACCAACACCGGCGGCGGTGGCGGTTCTACCGGCGGCGGCAGCACCGGTGGCGGCGGCAGCACCGGCGGGTCCAGCGGCGGCAGCACCGGCTCCACCACCACGCCCACCACCCCCGCGACCCAGACCTTCAGCGATGTAGCCAAGGGCAGTTGGTACGAGGCCGGCGTGACCTTTGTGACCGAAAAGGGCCTGTTCAACGGCGTGGGCGCGAACCAATTCGCCCCCAACGACAACATGACCCGCGCCATGCTCATGACCGTCCTGGCCCGTCTGGACGGCCAGTCCACCGACGGCGGCGCGGCCTGGTACTCCAAGGGGATGGACTGGGCCAAGGCCCAGAACATCTCCGACGGCACCGCCCCGGAGGGCAGTGTCACCCGGGAGCAGCTGGTCACCATGCTCTACCGCTATGCCAAGTCCCCGGCGGTGGACGCGGCCATGGGGATGGCCGGATATGCGGACGTGACCAACATCTCCGACTGGGCAGCCGACGCCATGCGCTGGGCGGTGCAGAAGGGCATCCTCACCGGCAAGGACGGCGCCCGCCTGGATCCCCAGGGCACCGCCACGAGAGCCGAGGTGGCCACCATCCTCCAGCGGTATGTGAACCTGTAATCGACCGAAAAAGCGGCCCGGAGGCATCCGCCTCCGGGCCGTTTCTTATGTATGTGCCTTGTGTTCCTTCTGATAGGTTGCGCACCAGGGGGCGAGGGTACACGCCCCGCACTTGGGGCTGCGGGCGGTGCAGACTGCCCGGCCGTGGAGTACCAGCCGGTGGCAGAAGTCGTTGGACTCGGCAGGGGGGAGGACCTTGCGCAGCTGCGTCTCCGTTTTGAGCGGATCCTTGGTGCCGTCGGTGAGGCCCAGTTTGCCGGAGATGCGGATGCAGTGGGTGTCCGCCACCACCACCACCCCCGGCGCGCCGTAGATATCCCCCAGGACCAGGTTTGCCGTCTTCCGCCCCACGCCGGGCAATTTCAGCAGTTCCTCCATGGTGTCCGGCACCTTGCCGCCGTAGTCGGCCAGGAGCATTTGGGCGGAGAGGACGATATCCCGCGCCTTGGCCCGGAAGAAGCCGGTGGAGTGGATGATGGCCTCCACGTCCGCCACGTCCGCCGCCGCCAGGGC
>CANQQB010000116.1 GCA_947625845.1 uncultured Oscillospiraceae bacterium | reverse complement strand
AGATGTTGTCCGGCAGAAGCTCCTGGGGGATGGAGTCGTCCACAAAGCTGTCGTACCAGATCACGTCCGCCACGTGGTCCACCTCGGTCAGCTTTTCCCGCAGCTCCGCCGCCTCATGGTCCGTCAGCCCGTCGGCCACGAACAGCGCGTACGCACCCTTGCCGAAATCCCGCAGGAGGATATCCTGGCCCTGCATGGTCTCGATGTCGTCCGGCAGGTAATAGAGGATATCATAATTGACCCGCGTGTGCAGATAGCCCCACCCCGCCGGGATCAGCAGCAAAAGGCTGAGGATCAGGATCGGGATGCGCAGGCGAACGATGCCCTTGCCTACTTTTTTCATGGACTTGCTACCTCTCAATGCAATTAGTTTTTGTAAGTTGACAATCGGAGAATAATCCTATATCCTTATGCGCATGCTCCGGCAAATCATCACGCAAAGGAAGGCTCCCATGGCAAATCAGACCCGCAGCGCCATCAAAACAGCGCTGATCCGGCTCCTGGACGAACGTCCGGTGTCCCAGATCACCGTAAAGGATATCGTGACCGCGTGCGGCATCAACCGCAACACGTTCTATTACCACTATCAGGGCATCCCCGAGCTCATCGAGCAGATCGCGAACGACGAGGCCGAGGCCATCATCCGGCGCCATCCCACCGCGGACACGCTGGCGGACTGTGTTGCCGACCTCATCCGGGCAGCGCTGCAAAAGAAGCGGGCCGTCCAGCATATCTACGACTCCGCCAGCCGGGTCATATGCGAGCAGTACATGTGGGACGTGTGCGAGCATCTGGTCCGGGTGCAGCTGACGGCCATCCTGAACGGACGGCGCCTGCCGGAGGGCGACTGGCACGTGCTGAACCGGTACTACGCCTGTCTGGCCTTCGGCGCGGCCTCCAAGTGGCTGGCCTGCGGCATGCGGGAGGACGTGCTGCCGGACCTGTGCCGCATTGCCCAGCTCCAGCGCGGGTCACTGGAGGAAATGATAACACGTTCCCTGGGGGAGAATAAATAGGCAAATCTTCCCCGATGTCTAAATACCGAATAGAACGAGCCCCGTGGACGGAAGCTGGTCACGGGGCTCATGTTATCTCTTTATCTCTTTTTTTACCGGAACGGACGCATGTCCTCTTTATACGCCTCCAGGCGTGTGAAGCGGAAATAGGCCGGGGCATCTTCCCCCAGCGCGGCCATCATCAGCTCCGGGCTCACGGTGGGCTCCTGAGCGTGTAATATCAGTTCTGCCTCCACCCCTTCGGCCGTGTCCGTGAACCGGGCCAGCCTGATGGACGGGGCAATATCGTCGGTGCGCACGCCACGCTTGGCCCGGTGCTGGACCAAAATGGAGCTTTGGGCGAAAAAGTCCGCGTAACAAGCCGCGTCCTTACCGCCTTTCATCACGCCATTTAATCGCAGCCAGCGCAGCTCCGCGCCTTTGCAGGGTGCCTGGTACGCCTCCAGGGCCTTGATACCCTCGGGCATGTAGGGATTCAATTCGCTCGGCAGAGCGGCCAAGTCCCGGTCCTCCGTCAGGGCAAAGTCCATGTACTCGCACAGACTGGCCGTTCCCACGGTCAGGGGCAGGATGATGGATATCTTCGCGTGGGGATTGAACCCCTCGCTGTACTTGAGCGGCACACCCCCGCGGGAGAACACCCGCTGCATGGTCCGCATCAGGTCCAGGTGGGAGATATATACCGCCCGGCCGGTCTTGGAAAACTTCAAACGCAGCTTATCCACGGCACACGCCCTCCCGCAAAAGGCTTGACGCCCCGCAGCCGGAGCAGCCTGCCCGGCAGTCCGGGGTCAAAACGCCCTCATATGCCCGCGCACGCTCCCGCTCCAGATGCCGGCGGCTCACGGCGCAGTCCATATGCTCCCAGGGCAAAACCTCGTCCAGAGGCCGCTCCCGTGTGGCATAAAAGTCCATATCCAGCCCGCAGGCCGGGAACGCCGCCAGCCACCGGTCCAGGGAGAAGTACTCGCTCCAGCTCTCCAGCCGTCCCCCCTGCCGCCAGACCTCTTCGATGACGGCGCTCATACGCCGGTCGCCGCGGGACAGCGCCGCCTCCACGTAGCTCATCTCGGCGTCGTGCCAGTTGTAGGTCACGGCCTTCGTCCTTGCCAGCGCGTCCGCCAGCAGACGCACCCGGCGCAGATATTCCTCCCGGCTCACCTGCGCCTCCCACTGGAAAGGCGTATGGGGCTTGGGGATGAATTCCGACGTGCTCACGGTGATGCGCACGCCTCGCGCCTTATTGGCCGCGTGCTGCTTCCAGGTCCAGTAGACCTTCCTGGCAAGCTCCGCGATGCCCAGTACGTCCTCGTCCGTCTCCGTGGGCAGACCCAGCATGAAGTAGAGCTTCACGCCGTTCCAGCCGCCTTGGAAAGCCACGCGGCAGGAATTCAAGAGGTCCTCCTCCGTGACGTTTTTGTTGATCACATCCCGCAGCCGCTGGGTGCCCGCTTCCGGAGCGAAGGTCAGGCCGCTTTTACGCACCTGCTGGACCCGCTGCATGATGTCCATGGAGAAGTTGTCAGCCCGCAGACTGGGCAGGCTCAGGCTGACGCCACGGGGCCGGCAGTAGTCCAAAAGCCCGTCGCACAGCGCCGACAGGTCCCGGTAGTCGCTGGTGCTCAGGCTGGACAGGTTCAGCTCCTGATAGCCGGTGTTCTCCAACGTCTCCTTCCCCAGCCGCAGCAGCGTCCCGGCGCTTCTGGACCGGACGGGTCGGTTGGTGTGTCCCGCCTGACAGAACCGGCAGCCCCGGATGCAGCCCCGGAACACCTCCAGGCTCACCCTATCGTGGACGATCTCCGTAGAGGGCACCACCGGCGCGGTGGGATAGTAGCAGCCGTCGAAGTCCTCCACGATGCGCTTGCGGACCTTTTCCGGCGCGCCGTCCGACCCCGTGACGGACGCCACGGTCCCGTCGGCGTTGTAGGCCACATCGTACAGGCTGGGCACGTACACGCCCTCAATGGAGGCCGCCGCGCGCAGGAACCGGGCCTTGTCCCAGTTCTCACGCTTGGCGGTCCGGTACAGCTCCAACACCTCCCGGTCCAAGTCCTCCCCCTCGCCTAAGAAGCACAGGTCGAAGAAGTCCGCCATGGGCTCGATGTTGCACATGCACCCGCCCCCGGCCATCACCAGGTGCTTAAGCCCCGGCCGGTCCGCCGCACGCAGGGGGATGCCCCCCAGGTCCAGCATGTCCAGCACGGTGGTATAGGCCATCTCATAGCCAATGGACACGGCGATCACGTCGAACTCCCCCAGGGGGTCGCCGCTCTCCAGCGCCCACAGCGGGATGTGCTCGGCGCGGAGCCTGTCCGCCATATCCCCCCAGGGGGCGAACACCCGCTCGCACCATACGCCGGGCATGTCGTTCATGATGCCGTATAAAATTTTCATGCCAAGATTGGACATGCCGATCTCGTAGGTGTCCGGGAAGCAGAACGCCACCCGCACGTCCACCCGGCTCTTGTCCTTGACGATTTGGTTATACTCGCCGCCCACGTACCGGGCGGGACGCTGTACCTGCCGGAGCAGGGCGTCGATCTTTTCGTTCATTTCCATGCCGCCAGTTTACCGCAATTGCGGGAAATTGGCAAGTGCTGCCATCCAAATACCCGCCGCAGCCGCCGCGATAGAGCGGATGTACACCCCCGTGGCAAATACCCCCAGTGCGCAAAGGGACCCTGTCACCCGCAGTATAACAGCCGTCGTCCGCTCGGACAGCGCCGTCTCCAGCGCGTACTGGGCAAGCCGTCCCCCGTCCATGGGCAGCACGGGCAGCAGATTGAACATGGCCGCCAAGAGCGCTATGGCGCCGGTATAGCACAGAAACGGGATATCCGTGATGAAGCACAGCACCGCGAAAAACAGTCCCGCCATCGGTCCCGCCGCCAAAATGCCCATCTCCTGCCGCCGGTCCAGCACGCCGCCGTACTCGATCACCGGTCCGCATGCCGTGAAGCGCACGCCCCGGATGGACGCGCCAGAGACGAACATGGCCGCCAGGTGTCCCAGCTCATGGGCCAGCGCCGCTGCCCAGAAGGCGGCCAGCGCCCCCATGCCGCCGGCAAAGTACACCGACGCCGCCAGCAGCAGGAACCCCGGACTGACCGTCAGCTCCAGTCCAGCCACGCCAGCGCTCCCTCCGGCAGCGGCAGCGCGAAGGCGTCAACGTCGATGGTCTGACGCACCGCCTCCAGCGCCGGCGCTCCCTGTTCGGGCAGATAGATCTTCAGGCATGTGGCGGCCAGGAACAGCGCCGCCGCGATCATCAGCCGGTGATATGTCATTTGCAACCCCTCCCGTACAAGCTACGTGCGGGCTTGGAATTTTATGCTTGCAATCTGCGTGGGAGGGTGCTATAATCGTAAAGCCTCGCAGGTGTAGTTCAATGGCAGAACATCAGCTTCCCAAGCTGAATACGAGGGTTCGATTCCCTTCACCTGCTCCA
>CANQQB010000115.1 GCA_947625845.1 uncultured Oscillospiraceae bacterium | reverse complement strand
CGGCAGCTTCCGGCGGAGCGGGCCCAGGCACTGCTGGACTGCTATTTCGGGCCGGATGGCCTGGGCTACACACTGGGACGGGTCCCCATGGGCAGCAGCGACTTTTCTGTTCAGCATTACTCCTGCGTGGACAGCAAGGAAGAGCCGGGGACTACGTTTAAAACAGATGTGGATGACGGATACCTGATCCCTATGATCCTGGCCGCGCAGAAAACGGCTGGAAGGCCTATTGGCCTTCTACTCAGCCCCTGGAGTCCGCCTGCGTTTATGAAATCCAACGGAGATCGGAATCACGGCGGGAAGCTCCTGCCCACGTACCGCACTCGCTGGGCTGCCTGCCTGGCCCGTTACGCCGCCCACTACCAAAGCGCCGGATGCGACGTGCGCCTTATGACCGTTCAGAATGAGCCGGAGGCTGTGCAGATATGGGATTCCTGCGTCTGGACAGCAGAGGAGGAAGGAAATTTTGCGGCCCGGTTTCTCTCCCCTGCACTGGCGGAAGCGGGCTGTGGAAATGTAGGGATTCTGGCCTGGGATCACAACAAAGAGGGACTGATCCGCCGTGCGGTAGGCACCCTGTCTGTTCCCGGAGCGGCGGAGGCAGTTCGAGGTTTTGCCCTCCACTGGTACACCGGAGACCATTTCGGCGCATTGTCCGCAGCGCGGGAACTCTGGCCAGGAAAAGAGCTGTGGTTCACGGAGGGGTGCGTGGAGTACGGGCGCTTCGGCGGCATGACCGCCCTGGACAAAGCTGAAATGTACGCCCACGACATTCTGGGCAACCTGAACGCTGGGATCTGCGGCAGTATCGACTGGAACCTTCTGCTGGATGCGAAAGGCGGCCCCAATCATGCGGGTAACTTCTGCGAAGCCCCCGCTATGCTGACAGAGGACGGGCAGGATTTCGTATTGCAAAGCGAATATTACTATATTGGCCATTTTAGCCGGTTTATCCGTCCGGGCGCGGTATGTCTGGGTGCTTCCGCATGGAGCGAGGATGTGGAGGTAACAGCTTTTGAAAATCCGGACGGCGCCCATATATTGGTCACGCTCAATCGGACAGACGCGGCGCTACCGGTTTCAGCTGTTGACGGAAATGATGCTGCCGCGTTTTGGCTTCCAGCTCGTTCCATCGCCACACTGCGGATATCTTGACGCGGAGGCAAGAGATAGCGTCTAAGAATCAGTCAAGTGCGCGCGGACGCGGCACAAGAATCCTCTTGAAGTTCATAAAACTTCCAGGCGATTAAAATTTTTGCGCATAGCCCACTCACCTTTCCGGCATGAAAAGTGAGGGGGTCGTAAACAAATATCGATAAAGAGCAAAACGATTGACAAGATAAGGCGACCGTATGCGCAAATGGGTATCATCAATAAGACCTATATCAAGGATTGTCTCTCCAAAAAGATATGCGTCAACAACGGGGAGCGCCCGAAATACTATGTGGAAAACAATCATCCCGCCATCATCGACGCCGCCACCTTTGGCAAAGTGCAGGAGGAAATCGCCCGGCGCAAAGCCAAGCGGAAGGTCAAGCAAGTCGGCACAAAAACCGAGCAGGGTAAAGGTGGTAGAAACCATGAATAAGAAAAGAATCGCGCTATCCGTTGTCGTCGCGGCCCTTGTACTGTCGCTGGGATGTGTGACCGTGTTTGCCGCCGAATCCGACGCGTTCAGCGATCTGACCGGCCAGCAGGCAGATGCCCAGTACGGGGACGACGCCGAGGATAAGACCGGCTGCGCCACAGGGCAGGAAGCCGGCGCGTCCTACGCCCCGGAAGCCGAGGATGGAAGCGCGTACAGCTATCTGACCGGGCGGCAGAACAGCGCCAATCGCAACGATCTGTACGCCCAAGCCGAGGAACTCCCCGAAGACGAGCAGGACGCGTTCTTAGCGGAAAACGGCATTGGGGAAACGCCTTGGTCCGAAGAAGCGGCGGCGTCTTACAGCTATGTTGGCGGACAGCAGAGAGGCGCGTCTTACCGGCAGGACGATGACGCGGACGCCTCTCAGGATATGTCCGGGTACAGTTACCTGGCCGGGCAGCAGCGCGGCTCCAGCTATCACAAGTAATTCATCGCAAAATGGCAAACCGTCCGAGGGGCGGTTTGCGTTTTGCGCTGTATAGGAGGAAAATCATGGCTTACCTATTGGCAGTCGATGACGAAAGGGATATTGTAGAACTGATTTCCCGTTTCGCGGAGCATGAGGGACATACCATCGATATGGCGGCGAGCGGCAAAGAAGCGATCCGTTTGTGCGGCGAAAACGACTATGACCTGATCATCCTCGACATTATGATGCCGGAGATGGACGGGTTCACCGCCTGCAAGGAGATCCGCAAGCAGAAACAAACGCCCGTTATCATGCTATCGGCACTTGGCACCGAGTACGACAAGCTGATGGGCTTTGAACTGGGCATCGACGATTATGTGGTAAAGCCGTTTTCCCCACGGGAATTGATGGCGCGGGTCAAGGCGGTGCTTGCAAGGCAGCCCGAGGGAAAGCTGAAACAGGAAATCGTGGTCCAGGGTCTTCGCATTGACACGCTCTCCCATGAGGTCTTTGTGGACGGTGTGAAGACGGAGCTGACCGCGAAGGAGTATGAGCTGCTTCTCTATCTCATCCGGAACAAAGGCGTCGCCCTGACCCGGGAGAACATCTTGAACAGCCTGTGGGGCTACGACTATTACGGCGACGACCGCACGGTGGATTGGCAGATCAAGCTCCTGCGGAGCAAGCTGGGGCCCTATCGGAAGTGTATCGTGACTTTGCGGGGAACGGGGTATCGGTTCGATGAAAAAGCGTAAATCCTTTGGCGTGAAGCTGTGGCTGTGGTTCGTTCTTTTTTCCGCCGTCATTTTTCTGGCACTGTGGCTGTTGCAGACGGTGTTTTTGCAGAGCTTTTACAACAGTATGGCGATCAGCGGCGCGGAAAAAGCAACTGAGGAAATGGTGCGGCACGCTTCCAGTTCCGATTTTTATGACGTGATCGACGAAACGGCAGCGGAGAATTCTCTGCTGGTGTTCGTGACAGACGGGCAGAGAAGGATCTTATACAGCTCCGATGCCTACCAGGGACTCTACCGGGCGGAGCAACGAAACGGCAACCCCTATCTTTCCCAGGACCAGGAGCTGAGCTGGGAGAAGGGGGTCCTCCGAAATCTGCCCGACAGCTATGAAACGCTCCTGAAAAGAATTGAGGCCGGTGAAGGAAGAATCGGTTTTATCACGGAGGACGAGACGGCCTATGTGACCGGCGTCCAGCTGGAAGACGGAAGAATTCTGTCGGTCAGCCTTCCCCTTGGCACAGTGGGCGGCGCCGTGGGGATTTTGCGGCTCCAGCTTGTATGGGTCTCCGTTCTATCTCTGATTTTGGGTTTTGTCCTTGCCTGGGTCATTTCAAAGAGGTTTGAAAAGCCGGTGGCGCGAATCGCGGCTTCCGCCAAGGAGATTGCCGGCGGCAACTTCCACCCGGAGCTTCCAAAGGGCTTCTGCGCGGAGCTGGACGAGTTATCCGATACGCTGGGAGAAACGGCGTCGCGTTTGGAAAAGGCCCAAAATGCCCAGCGGGAATTTTTAGCCAACGTCTCCCACGACTTGAGGACGCCGCTCACCATGATCCGTGGCTATGCGGAAATGGTCAAGGAGATCTCCTGGAGCGACGGGGAAAAGCGGGACAAGGATCTGGACATTATCATGCGGGAGTCGGACAGGCTCACGGCGCTGGTCAATGAAATTTTGGAATTTTCCGCGATGCAGGCGGACGGCTCGGTGAAGGAGTACGAAAGAATCGACCTGAGCCGCGCGGTCAAAGAAGTAATCGAGCAGTTCGCGCCCTTCTGCGAGCAAAACGGCTATGTCATCGAAACCGAAATCGCGGACGGCGTTGCGGCGCGGGCGGACGAGACCCAGATCAAGCGGGTCATCTACAATTTTATCGACAATGCGGTCAACCACACAGATGAAAGCAAAAAAATCAACGTATCGCTGACCGTGACCGACGGCTCTGTGCGGTTCGCAGTGACAGACTACGGGAAGGGGATCGCGGATGAGGACGTCCCCTATATCTGGGACCGCTACTACACCGCCCGAAACAGGAAAAACAAAGCCGCCGTTTCAGGGCTGGGCCTGTCCATCGCAAAGGAAATTTTAACGGCGCATGGAGCCAAATTCGGCGTTGACAGCAAAAACAACTGCACATTCTGGTTCGAGCTTCTATTCTATCCAACCGCGGGCGCGTAACTGACGGCCTTTCACCGCCTTGGACGATAAAAACCCAGTTCAGTACAATACCGAACTGGGTTTTTAATCTATGGTGGTTTCGCGTTTACTTTTGCTTGACAACTTCCCTTCGCCGCTGGCTGTGTTTTTTCACATCACTTGCACAGACCGTGGCCTTTGTGATCCCCTTCTTGTTTTTACTCGCTGTACCTGAGGGCCTCGATGGGGGGCTTCGCCGCGGCCTTATTGGCCGGATACAGGCCGAAAATCAATCCGATGAGGGAAGAAAAGACGATGGCGATGGCGGCCACCCCCGGGCTGATCACATAGTAGGAGATGCCGGAGGCCAGCGAGACGATGGCCAGGGTGATCCCGGACAGC
>CANQQB010000114.1 GCA_947625845.1 uncultured Oscillospiraceae bacterium | reverse complement strand
GGCCCGCCACTTTCTTCATCCAGAAGGCCAACGAGTTCAAGAGCGTCATCTGGATCGAGAAGGAGGACCGCCGCGTGAACGCGAAGAGCCTGCTGGGCGTGCTGTCTCTGGGCATCGTCAAGGGCACCACCGTCAACATCATTGCCGACGGTCCCGACGAGACGGAGGCCGTGGAGACGCTCACCGAGCTCATCGACAAAGAGTTTGCCGAGTAAGTCATTTTTGCAAGAGGAAAAGGGTGTGTGAAAGCACACCCTTTCTTGCGTTTTCAACACATGGACAAGATCGCCGAGCTTCGTGAAAAAGCGAATAAACTGCCGCTGCTCCCCGGCGTTTACATCATGCAAAACGCCGCCGGTGAGGTCATTTACGTGGGCAAGGCCAAGGCCCTGAAAAACCGGGTCAGCAGCTACTTCCACGGGGACCACCTGCCCAAGGTGGCGGCCATGGTCAGCCACGTGGACGACTTCTCCGTCATCGTGGCGGCGTCGGAGTTCGAGGCGCTGATGCTGGAAAACAGCCTTATAAAGCGCCACAAGCCCCACTACAACATCCTGCTTCGGGACGACAAGACCTATCCCTTCCTGCGCCTGGACACGCGGGAGGCATACCCCGTGTTCACCGTCGTCGGCCGCACGGCCCAGGACGGCGCGCGATACTTCGGTCCCTACGGCGGCCGGGGCGTGACCCACAGCATTTTGAACGCCCTGGCCAAAGCCCTAAAGCTGCCCTCCTGCGGCAAGAAGTTCCCCCGTGACATCGGCAAAGACCGGCCATGCCTCAACCACCATATGGGCATGTGCGACGGCTGGTGCCGTGGCGAGCCGGACGGCGAAGAATACCGCCGCCGCGTGGACCAGGCGGTGCAGATGCTCTCCGGCGGGACGAAGGAGCTCATGGGTCAGTTGGAGCGGGAGATGTACCGTGCGTCGGAGGAAATGCGCTTTGAAAAGGCGGCGGAGCTGCGGGACCGGCTGGCGGCGGTGAAGGAGCTTTCCAACCGCCAGACGGTGCTGAAGGCGGCCCGCGCCGACCTGGACGCGGTGGGTTTCCACCGCAGCGCCCGCACCAGCTTTGTGGTTTTGCACTACGCCGACGGTGACCTGGCCGGCAAGGATCTGGAGCAGATGCCGGAGCCGGTGGAGGACGACGCCGCGGCCGTCTCCGCCCTGGTCCGGCAATACTACACCCGCCGAGGCGTATGGCCCCGAACGGTGCTGCTGCCCATGGACATCGAGGACCTGGAGCCGCTGGCTCAGCTTCTGACCGAGCTTGCCGGGCACAAGGTGGAGCTGCTGGTGCCCCGGCGGGGGGTGAAGCGGGAACTGCTGGAGGCCGCCGCCCGGAACGCCCGCGAGGAGAGCGTCCGAGCCGAGAGCGAGGCCGAGCGGCGCAGCAAGACCCTGGAATGGCTGCAAAAAATGCTGGGACTGGACGCGCCCATCCGCCGCCTGGAATCCTACGACATCTCCAACACCGGGGACTTCGGCATCGTGGCGTCCATGGTGGTGTTCACCGACGGCAAGCCCGCCCGGAGCCAGTACCGCAAGTTCAGGATGAAGACCGTGGCCCACCAGGACGATTTCGCCAGCATGCATGAGGTCATCGCCCGCCGGCTTTCCCACTTCAACGACGGCGACGAGAAGTTCGCGCCCCTGCCCGACGTGCTATTGATCGACGGCGGCGTTGGCCAGGTGGCGGCGGCGCTGGAGGCCATGGCCGAGCAGGGACACCCGGACATCCCCATCTTCGGCATGGTGAAGGACGACCGCCACCGCACCCGCGCCCTCACCACCCCCGACGGCCGGGAGATCGGCGTCGCCGCGAACCCCGCCGTGTTTGCCCTGATCGGGAATATCCAGGAGGAGACCCACCGCTTTGCCATCACCTACCACAAGACCCTGCGGAAAAAGACCATCGGGTCCAAGCTGGACGGCATCCCCGGCGTAGGGGAGAAGCGCCGAGCGCTGCTGTTGAAGCATTTCAAGAGCGTGAAGGCCGTGGCCGCCGCGTCGGAGCAGGACCTGGCCGCGGTGGTGGGCAAACAGACGGCCAAAGCCGTATACGAGCACTTCCACAAGGAGGCGGAGGACACATGAGAGTCATCACCGGCACGGCCCGCGGCCGCAGGCTCATGGAGCCGCGGGACATGTCCGTCCGGCCCACCACCGACATGGTGAAGGAGGCTATATTCAGCATCGTGCAGTTCGACGTACCCGGCCGGCGTGTGCTGGACCTGTTCGCCGGCACAGGCCAGCTTGGCATCGAGGCGCTGAGCCGCGGCGCGCGGGAGTGCGTATTCGTGGACAGCAGCCAAGCGTCGTTGGCACTGGTGCGGAAAAACCTGGAGATCTGCGGCATGCAGGCACCGGTGATACGCGCCGACGCGGTGAGTTATCTGGAGCACGGCGGCAAATTCGACCTGGTGTTCATGGACCCGCCCTACCACGACGGTCTCTATGACAAAATTCTCCAAAACGCGTTTCGATTTGACATATTAAACGATGGTGGTATAATAGTTGTCGAGAGTATGCGGGACGAGCCGATGCCGGAGGCACCCGCGCCCTATGAACGGGGCCGTGTCTACCGGTACGGAAAAATATCCCTGACCACATACAGGAGAGGCGTGACATGACCACAGCCATCTATCCCGGCAGCTTTGACCCCATCACCCTTGGCCACCTGAACATCATCCGCCGCGCCGCGAAGATCTTTGACCGGGTCATCGTGTGCGTGATGGTGAACCGGGAGAAGACCCCCATGTTCACCATCGCCGAGCGGATGGACATGGTCCGCCGGTCCACGGAGCGGTTCGGGAACGTGCAGGTCGCCACCACGGACAAGCTTTTGGCGGAGTATGCCCATGAGGTGGATGGCGCCGTGATCGTGAAGGGTCTGCGAGCCGTGTCGGACTTTGACTATGAGTTCCAGATCGCGCTGGTGAACAAGAAGATGAACCCGGACCTGGAGACGCTTTTTCTCACGTCCAGCGAGAAATATATGTTCCTCAGCTCCACGGTCGTGAAGGAAATGGCGGCGTACGGCGCCGATCTGACGGAGTTTGTGCCCCGTGAGATCATCCAAGACGTGATCGACAAGACAAAAACCAGGAGGCAGACAGAGAAATGAACGAGAATCAGGGCATTCTTGAGCTGATCGAAATGCTGTATAACATGATCTCCGAAGCCTGGGGAGTGCCCCTGGGGCAGGATAAGTGTCTGGTGGACCGGGAGAAGGCCCTGGAGCTGATCGAGGAGATCAAGGCCCAGCTTCCCGCGGAGATGGCGGAGGCCAAGCGTCTTGTCTCCGCGCGGGACGAGTTCATCCGCAACGCCAAGAAGGAGGCCGAGTCCGTCCGCAAGCTGGCGGAGGAACGTGCCCGGAAGCTGGTGGACGAGCAGGAGATCGTCCGTGCGGCCAAGGCCCGCGCCGAGGAAATGATCGCCACGGCGGACAACAAGTCCCGTGAACTTCGCCGGGCCGCCAACGAGTACGTGGCCGAGTCCCTGCAGGGTGCGGAGGAATCCGTGGGCCAGGCCCTTGCGCTGGTGCGCAGGACCCGCAGCCAGTTCCGCTCCGCCGCCTCCGGCAGCGGCTTCGCCCCCCAGCGTGAGCAGCGGGAACAGTAAGAACGCATATAGAAATATCAACAGGGAGAGCCTTTTCAAAAGACTCTCCCTCTTTTTTTGTCACGCCCGCGGCGGCCTTTGCGTTTATCGTAGTGTGAGCGCTCAAAAGGAGGATCAGAAATGGATGAATCAACGGCCCTGGCCCGATTGCGCCGGGGCGACGAGCGGGCCCTGGAGTGGTTCGTGACCCGATACACGCCTTATGTGGGGGCCATCGTGTGGAGCATCGTGGGCGGTCGGCTCACGGTCCAGGACGGGGAGGAAGTCGCGGCGGACGTGTTCCTTGCCCTGTGGCGCAGCCGGGAAAAGCCCCGTGAGGGGGCGGTGAGAAGCTACCTGGGGGCCATCGCCCGCAGCCGGGCCATCGACAGGCTTCGGCGGGAGACGGGCCAGCCGGAACTGGAATACGACGAACTGGACCTGGCCGTGGACGGCCCCGAGGGGGAGGTGCTGGCCGGGGAGGATAGGGAGGCGCTTCTCGCGGCGGTGGACGCCCTGGGCCCGCCGGACAGGGAGATATTCCTGCGCCGGTACTATTACGGCCAGTCCGCCCCGGAGATCGGCCAGAAGCTGGACATGAAGCCGGAGGCGGTCCGCCAGCGATTGAAGCGCGGCCGGGACCTGCTGCGGCGGATGCTGACGAAAGGAGCGTTTGAAAGTGGAAATATTTGACATGTTTGAGGGGCTGTGTCCCGACGACCTGCCCCTGGACGAAAGCCCCATCGATACGAGCCGGGTAATGAGCCTTGTCCGGGCTGAGGTCAAGGGGCGCAAGGAGAAACCCCGGCGGGTCAGCCGGGCGGTGCGGACCGGGCTGATCGCGGCGGCGGTGGCGGCCTTCATGGGCGTGACGGCCTACGCGGCCTACGAGTTCTTCATTGACAAATACGTCATCGAACAGCCCGCGAAACTGGAGACAGAGGAAGAGGCGGCGGAGCGGCCATGGACCCGGGTGTCGCTCACCGGCTATCAGGGCACGCCGGAGTA
>CANQQB010000113.1 GCA_947625845.1 uncultured Oscillospiraceae bacterium | reverse complement strand
AACGCCAAGAAGTACATCGAGCGGGGCAACCACGGCGGCAAGGGCTCCGAGCAGCACAAGGCGGCCGTGGTGGGCGATACCGTGGGCGATCCCTTCAAGGATACCTCCGGTCCCAGCCTGAACATCCTGATCAAGCTGTGCTCCACCGTGTCCATCATGTTCTGCGGCCTGGTCGCGGCCTACAACCTGATCGGCCTGCTGTAAGAGAGCACAAACAAAAAATCACCGCACCCGGAAAACCGGGTGCGGTTTTCTATTTGCCTGGTTCCTTACCAGATACCGACTCTGTCCTCGGGGGCCACGTACATGCCGTCGCCCTCCTGTACGTCGTAGGCCTCGTAGAACGCCTCGGTGGAGCTGGCCGCCGCGTTGGTCCGGGCCACGCCGGGGGCGTGGGGGTCCGTGCGCAGCGTCATGTCCAGAGACACTCGGGTGTACTTCTCAGCCCAGGACGCGGCGTAGGCCTCAAACAGCTCCCGCAGCGCCTGGGGATCGTCGCCGCAGAGCTCCGTGACACAGTGCAGCGCACCCAGGTCGGCGATGTTCTCCCCCAGGCACAGCTCCCCGTCGATGGCGAAGCCGTCCGACAGCGGGAACGCGTTATAATAGTCGATGATGTCCTGTTGCAGCGCCGTGAAGTTGGCGTAGTCCTCGTCGGTCCACCACATGTTCAGGTTGCCGTTTTCGTCAAACCGGCCGCCGGAGCTGTCGAAGGCGTGGGTCAGCTCATGGGCGATGAGCGCGCCGATACCACCCAGGTTGGCAGCGCGGCTGGCGTTGGGGTCGAAGAACGGGGGCTGGAGTATGGCCGCCGGGAACACGATCTCGTTGAGCGTGGGGGTATAGTAGCAATTCACGGTCTGGGGCGTCATGCCCCACTCGCTCTTATCCGCCGGCTGGCCCAGCAGGCCGCGATTGTGGGCGGTCACGACCCGGAAACGCGCCAGACTGTTCTCCAGGTAGCTCCCGCCGTCCGCCGGGGAGGCATACTGCACGTCGTCCAGATAGGCCACGAAATCATAGCTGTCGGGATAGCCGATCTTCACGTTCAGCGCGTCCAGCTTCCGGTGGGCGGCAGCCTTCGTCTCGTCCCCCATCCAGTCCAACTGGTCGATGCGGTGGTCGAACCAGGTCACCATCTCGTCCACCATGTCCAGCACCATCCGCTTGCTCTCCTCGGGGAAATACTTCTCCACATAGACCTTGCCAAATTCCCAGTCCAGCTCCGACAGCACCGCGTCCTTGCCGGCCTCCGCCAGAGGCAAGGGGGCGATGCCGGTCACGGCTATGTTATAATCCGCCGCCGCCTGACGGAAGTCCATGGACGCGCGGCCGCTCATATCCTTCAAAAGCGTGGCGGCGGAGAAGTCCTTCAAAAGCGGCAGGTTTTCCTCGGTCAGCATCTTGCCGATGGCCTCCAACTGGCCCGGATCGACCACCTGGAACTGTTCGGCGCCGCTCACGCCTTCCTTCTCCAGCACCGGCGCCAGGTCCACGGTGGGCAGCAGCGCCGCCACCTGGTCCAGGGTCATGGGCTGATACGACTTGGAATAGTCGTTCAGCTCCGCCTCGGACAGCGAGGACCGGGCCAGCTCCGTTTGCAGCGCGAAGATGTTCTCCGCCTTTTCGGCCGCCTCGTCCTCGCGCAGGCCGTACAGCACGAAAAGCCTGGTCAGCAGCGTCTTGTACGCGTCCCAATAAGACGACATGCTCTCGTCCACCAGGTATTCTCTTCCCAGCCCCAGGTCCGCTCTGTTCGCCTGCACCACATACCGGGCGGAATCGTAAAAGTCCACGGCAACCGAGAAGGACAACAGGCTGGAGTAGTTGATCTCCCCGTCTATCGCGGCGATGGCCTCCACGTACTCCTGCACGGTGGACGCGCCGTCGATGGCGTCCAGATAGGGCCGGATGGGCTCGATGCCGGTGGCGTTGCGGCTGTCCTCGTCCACGTAGGACAGGTACAGGTCGTCCTCCGGCGCGGGCCTTGTCTCCGGCAGGAAGTCCACGACGACGACGCCGTCATCCCCCGCGGTCGCGCCGCCAGGTCCGGCGGCGGCTCAGCACTCCAGCGAGCCGAAGGCGATGCGCCTGCCGCTCTTGCGGTCAAAGAGCACCACATTGTCCCCGGCGATGTCTACCCGGACCTTCTCGCCGATCTTGAAAAGGGTGCTGCCAAAGACAACGCCTGTCAGCAGAAAGTCGTCCACGCGAATCTTGATGGTGGACTCCATGCCGGTGGGCATGGCGCCGTATATCTCCCCGTCCAGGGCGCCGTCGCCGGCGATGTGGATGAACTCGGGCCGGATGCCCAGGACCAGGTCAGAGTTGGTGAGCACCGGTTCCTCCTGGAGGGAGAAGTCGTCTTCCTCCACCTTGGCGATGTGGTAACGGAAAGTCTCGTCCTTGTTGCCCTTTTCCACATAGCCCTTTTCGGCGCCGCGGCGCTTCAGCTCCGCCGCGGCGGCGGTCTCGGCCGCGTCACGGGCCCGGAACCAGGCGGCCAGGTCCGTCCTCTCCTTGGGCACGAACCGGGCCGCGCGGCCGTCGAAGATGGTCAGGGCCACGGTCCCGTCCGACTGCTGGGTCCCCCGGGCCTCCACGAAGTTGATGGAGGGGTTGCCCACAAAGTCGGCCACGAACAGGTTGTTGGGCCGGTTGTACACGGTCAGCGGCTCGTCGTACTGCTGCAAAACGCCGTTGTTGATCAGGCATATCTGGGTGGCCAGGGTCATGGCCTCCATCTGGTCGTGGGTCACGTACACGAAGGTGGAACCGGTCTCCACGTGCAGCCGCTGCAGCTCGTAGCGCATTTCCAGGCGCAGCTTGGCGTCCAGGTTGGAGAGGGGTTCGTCCATGAACAGCACCGTGGGCTCCGGGGCCAATGTCCGGGCGATGGCCACGCGCTGCTGCTGGCCGCCGGAAAGCTCCGCCGGGTACCGGTCCATGAACATGCCGATCTTCACGATCCGGCTCACACGCCGGACGGACAGGTCGATCTCCTCCTTGGTGAGCTTGCGGGTCTCGGTGACGGTCCTGCCGCCGCTGGTGAACTCGAACGCGTCATTTAAATTCTGGGCCTTTTTCGCGCTCTCGGCCTTCTCCCGCAGCGCGGCGGCCTCGGCGGACAGGTCTTTGCCCTGCTCCAAATGATAGCCGAACAGCTTTTTCGCGGTGTACTGGGAGATGGTGAAGGCGTCGATAAGCTTGATGACGGCCTTCTTCTCGTCCAGCTTGCCGTTTTTGTCCCGGCATTCGTCCAGCACCTTCACCACCTCGCCGGGCTCGGACAGTATCTGGCCCAGGCGGGCGCTGTTTTTCGCCTCAAAGTCTATTTTCGGCATTTCCTCCTTGATATTGGCCAGACCGAAGGCGATGTTCTGGTACACGGTCATGTTGGGCCACAGGGCGTAGTTCTGGAACAGGAACCCCACCTTCCGCTTGTTGGCGGGGATGTTGATGCCCTGGGCGCTGTCGAAGACCACCTTGTCGCCGATGGTGATGCGGCCGCTGGTGGGCGTCTCCAGGCCGGCGATCATGCGCAGGGTGGTGGTCTTGCCGCAGCCGGAGGGTCCCAGCAGGGTGACGAACGCGTTGTCCCCGATGACCAGGTCCAGGTCGTCCACCGCGTAGAACTTGCCCCAGCGCTTGGTCACGTGTTCCAATTTTATCTCAGGCATGGTTTAACCTCCTATCCCCTTGTCAAGACTGGCGCCGGTGATCTTGTTGACCAGCGCGTTACACACAAGAATGGTGACGATCAAAATCAGATTGATGCCGCTGGAAAAGGCGTACAGACCCATCTCGTCAAAGTAGTCCAGGGTGGTCGCCAGAATGAACCCCTGGGTGCACAGCAGCATGAACAGGCTCAGCTCCCGCAGACACGTCATGAACGGCAGCAGATAGCCGCTGATGATGGACGACTTCTGGATCGGGATGATGATCCGGGTCATTCGCTTGATCCAGGGCACGTCCTGGATGATGGCCGCTTCCTCGATCTCGCCGGAGAGCTGGAGCATGGAGTTGAGGGCGCTGCGGCTGGCAAAGGGGATGTATTTGATGGTGCCCACGATGATCAGCAGCCAGTAGGTGTTGAACAGGTTGAAGTGCTCGTTGGAGAACAGGATGAAGAACGCCACGCCCACGGCGATGGACGGCATCAGGTAGGGCAGGAACGCCACGGAGTTGACATAATTTGCCCACTTGCTCCGCCGCTGTTTGCTGACGGCGTAGCCGATCAGGGTGCCGATGGTGCCGGCGATGAGCGCGCAGCAGACGCTGACCAGCATGGTCCCGCCGAAGGCCCGCCAGATGGTGGCGTTATACAGCATGCCCTTCTGGCCGTACATGCCGTTTTCCGTCACGTTCTCGCTGGTGACCCACCACTTGGTGGTCAGGTTGGCGGTGTTGCCCGTGTACAGGAACGAGTAGTCGCCGGGGTTGGGCAGGAAGGTCTCGAAGGCGAAGGAGATGATGGGGAAGATGCTGGTGAAGAAGGTGAGGAACACCAAAATCAGCGCGATGACATAGCGTCCCGCCTTGCCCAGGTGTATTTTGGATATCTGCCCGGACTTGCCGGTGACGGTGGTATAGCTCTTGCGGCTGGTGAGGGAGAGCTGGTTCAGCAGCAT
>CANQQB010000112.1 GCA_947625845.1 uncultured Oscillospiraceae bacterium | reverse complement strand
CGCAGCCTGGCCAAGGACCTGCGCATCAGCGTCATCACCACCAAGCGGGCCTACGACGAGCTGGAGCGGGAGGGATTTATCTACACCGTGGCGGGCAAGGGCTGTTTCGTGGCGCCGAAGAACACGGAGCTTTTGCGGGAGGAACACTTGAAGCAGCTGGAATCCCACCTGGCCGAGGCGCTGCGGCTGGCGGCGCTGTGCGGCCTGACGCGTAAGGACATACTGGACATGCTGGACATCATGGAGGAGGACGGAAACACATGAACGCGATAGAGACACGGGGACTGACGAAAACCTACGGGGACTTCACGTTGGGACCGCTGGACCTGGCCCTGCCCGGCGGGTGCATCATGGGTCTGGTGGGGGAGAACGGGGCTGGGAAGACCACCGCCATCCGGCTGCTGCTGGGGCTGACGAAGCCCGACGGCGGCGCGGCCACGGTGCTTGGCGCACCGGCGGGGCCGGATATGCGCGCGGTGAAGCAGGACATTGGCGTGGTGCTGGACGACGTGGGCTACCCCGCCGGTCTCACCGCCACGCAAATGGGCAAGGTGCTCTCGGCGGCCTATAAAAACTGGGACATGGCGCTGTATGAGCGGTATCTGCACGACATGCATGTGCCCGTGGACAAGAAGTTCTCCGCTCTGAGCCGGGGCAACAAGATGAAGCTGGGCATTGCCGGGGCGTTGAGCCATAAGGCAAAGCTGCTGGTCCTGGACGAACCCACCGGTGGGCTGGACCCGGTGGTCCGGGACGAGGTGGTGGACATCTTCTCCGACTTCACCCGCGACCCGGCCTGTTCCATCCTCATAAGCTCCCACATCGTCAGCGACCTGGAAAAGCTGTGCGATTACATCGCGTTTTTGCACAGGGGCAGGCTCCTGCTGTGCGAGGAAAAGGACAGGCTCCTGGAGGAATACGGCGTTTTACAGTGCGACCGGGCCACGCTGGAGGCGCTGGACCCGCGCACGGTGCTGGGCAGGCGGCTCACGCCCTACAGCGCCGAGGCGCTGGTGCGCCGGGACGCTGCCCCCGCCGGGACGCAATTACGGCCCGTTACCATCGAGGAACTGTTCGTACTGCTGGTGAAGGAGGATCTGCAATGAAAGCGCTGTTGTTGGCTGATCTCTATCAGCTTTGGACCAATTTCAAGTTTTACGCCGTCTTTCTGGTCGTGGCGCTGGGCATCGCGTCCTTTGGCGACGGGGACAACCTGGGTACCTTCTTCCCCATGTACGCGGTGTTCATGTGCTCCATGATCGGCATGAGCCTATTGCAGTTGGACGAGGCCAGCCGCTGGAACATGTGCGCCCAGACGCTGCCCTGCACCCGCCGGGACCAGGTGACGGACAAGTACGCCCTGACGCTGGGCTGTTTCGCCGCCACCTGGGCCCTGTTCGCGCTGCTCTACGTCCTGCTGGCGGCCCTGGGGCGGATGGCCTGGCCGATGGTGGCGGTGCAGAGCCTGTTGATGCTGGCCGTGGGGCTGCTGGCCCCGTCCGTGAGTCTGCCCGCGCTGTTTCGCTGGGGCAGCGCCAAGGGCCGGGTCATCTATATCGGCATGGTGGTGTTGGTGGTGGCCGGCGTAGGCGGCGCGGTAGGCGGGCTGATCAACATGGTGAACGTCGACCTGTCGGCGCTGCCCCTGTCCCTGATCGCGGCGCTGGCGGTGCTCGTCCCCGTGGGGGCGTTCATCGGAAGCTGGGCCCTGGCCGTGCGCTGGTACGAAAAACGGGAGCTGTAAGACGGCCGGGTCTTCTCTGCGGAACGGGAACTGAATAACGGACAGCGGCTGGTGCAAAACGCACCGGCCGCTGTCTGCTGTGCTCCGCTGAGCATGCCGCGCAATATTTTGCCTGTTTGCAGGGGATGGAAAACAGTTGGACGGAAGAGGCCTGGCGTTTGGTAAAATGCAAAATAGCGCATAATGGCTCAAATTATGACCATCGGGGAGGCGACGCTATGAGCTTTGACCAGGCGATCCGAAACGCGTTCAAAAATTACGTCAATTTCAACGGCAGGGCGTGCAGGAGCGAGTACTGGTATCTGGTGCTGTTCAATGCCCTTATGAGCGCCCTGATGCTGACGCCTCTGTGGCCCCTGGGGCTGGTGCTCGATCTGGCGGTGGTGCTCCCCCTGCTGGCGGCGGCCTGCCGGCGGCTGCACGACACCGGCCGCAGCGGCTGGTACCTGCTGGTGGGACTGGCGCCGCCGGTGGGCTCCATCATCCTGCTCATATGGCTGTGCGAACCGGGCCAGCCGGGGTCGAACCAGTACGGTGCCGCGCCCGGCGTGCCGTACGGGTCCGCGCACGCCGCCGCGCCGGTGGCACAGGCCGGCGCCTGGAGGCTGGTCGGTCTGGCGGGTCCCGCCAAGGGCCTCATATACACCCTGCACCCAAACAGCGCCAGCAACATCGGCCGCAGTAACACCTGTGCCGTCTGCGTGGGCAACACGGCCGGCGTCAGCCGCATCCATTGTGCCCTGCGGCCCCTGGCCGGCGGCGTGGAGCTGACGGACCTGGGCTCCACATACGGCACGTTCCTGGCCGACGGCAAACAGCTCCCGCCCAACTTCCCCGCCACGCTCCGCAATGGAGACCGCTTTTACCTGGGCTCCCCGAACGTGATGTTCCGGCTGGAGCGCGGGTGAACGGCCCCGAACCAAAGTCAAAACTTATTAAAATAAAAAATAATTGGAGGAAAAAACAATGCCTGACCTGTCTGCAAAATCCGGATTCGTGTACTGTCCCAACTGCGGCAAAGCCTATGACGCCAGCAGGCACGCCTACTGCCCCGACTGCGGGCCGGGGAAGAAGGGCGACTTTGGCCCGACCGGCGACCCCTACGCCGGCAAAATGAGCGGCGGCGAGACCAGACCGCCCAAGGGCAGCGACTGGGGCGGCGACGACGCTCCGACCGATCCCTTTAAGCCCACGATGCCCCTTGGCGAGAAGAACACCCCCACCGGCGCGGTGGTGGGCTGGCTGGTAGCGGTGAGCGGGCCGTGCCGCGGGCAGGACTACACCCTGCACGTCGGCTACAACTACATCGGCCGGGAGGACGGCGACGTTATCATCCGGGGCGACATGAACATCTCCGGCCACCGGGATTCCGCCGTCGTGTTCGACGACAATTCCAACCTGTTCTTCACCGACCATGTGGACGGCAAGAACCTGCTGCGGCTCAACGGCGCGCCGGTGCTCAGGTCCACCGAGCTGCACAACTACGACCACATCACCATCGGCGCCACGGAGCTGGTGTTCCTGGGCCTGTGCGGAGAGCACTTCAGCTGGGGGAAACAGGATGACTGACCGGCTGCTGGTCGCCCAGGAGGAAGAAAGAGCCGTCGGGGCGGCTATAACGACGCCCGCGCCCACCGGAACGCCTCGCCTGCCCAACCAGGGGGAGGATGGGGACAGCCTGCCGGAGGACGTTATTCAGGCGGCAAAGGAGGCCGCGGACAAGGCGGAGGCCACGGCGTCCCCCGCCCCGTCCGGCGCGGCCGCCGGGACGGCTGCTCCCGCGGCAACGGAGGCGCCTGCCGGGACGACAGAACTGACCGCCTCCCCCGCTCCCAGCCCGGAGGAAACGCCCGAGGGACCGGCCGGCCTGCCGGGCTGGCTGGCCTCCCCCTGGCTGAGCATCGCGCTGGGCGCGTGCACGCTGGGGCTTCTGGTCAGCAATACCGTCCTGCTTCTGCGACGCCGGAAGCGGAAAACGGACCTCCCCGAGCCGGGCATCCGCGTCGGGCGGGTCCACGAGCAGGGCGCCAGACAGTACCAGCAGGACTGCCTGGCCGTGTCCGACCCCGCCGCGCTGGACCGGCAGGGCCTGCTGGCCGTGGTGGCGGACGGCATGGGCGGTCTCAGCGACGGCGAAAAGCTGAGCGCCGCGGCCGTGGAGGCCGCGCTGGAGGGGTTCGCCGTGTCCACCGGCGCGGAACAGCCGGAACAACTGCTGCTGACGCTGGCCAGGCGTGCAACCCAGGCGGTGAACCGGGTGCTGGGGACGGCCAACTACCGCAAGGGCGGTACCACGCTGCTGCTGGGGCTCATCCGCGGCGGCCGGTTCTACTACCTCACCGTGGGCGACAGCCATATCTATCTGCTGCGCGGCGGCGCGCTGGTGCTGCTGAACCGGGAGCACGTGTACGCCAACGAGCTGGCGCTGCGGAGCGTGAACGGCGAGATGACCGCCGCGGAGGCTTACGGCAACAGCGAGGGCGGCGGGCTCGTCAGCTACCTGGGCATGGGCACGCTGAAATACGCGGATATACCGGCGGAGCCGGTGGAGATCGTGCCAGGAGACAAATTCATCCTGATGAGCGACGGGGTGTATAACGCCCTGAAGCAGGCGGAGATGCAGGCCCTGCTGGACGGCCCGGCACAAACGGCGGCCGTCCGTCTGGGGCAGGCCATCGCCGCCAAGGGCTACGTCAACCAGGACAATTATACGGCCGTCATTCTCGAATGCGGTCCGCAGGCATAAGACAGGAGGCGCGTGATTTGATCGAGACGGCAAGCTATACGGACCAGGGCGGTCGGGCCCGGAACGAGGACTCCGCCAGCGTGCGGGTGCTGGACGCCGCCAACGCGTGCGCCGTGGTGGCGGACGGCCTGGGCGGGCACGGCGGCGGCGACG
>CANQQB010000111.1 GCA_947625845.1 uncultured Oscillospiraceae bacterium | reverse complement strand
AGCTCAGTTGGTCAGAGCAGCCGGCTCATAACCGGTCGGTCCGGGGTTCGAGTCCCTGATGGTCCACCACGTCAGAATGGCTCCGGAGATGATGCATCCCGGCAAGCCGGGATGCATTCATCGGCCGAAGCCATTCTTCCTTTTCCCCACGCGACAGGCGTGCCGCGTGGGGGCCCCAAGTAGATATGTAGGGGAATAGCTCAGTTGGCAGAGCGACGGTCTCCAAAACCGTAGGCCGAGGGTTCGAAACCTTCTTCCCCTGCCAGGGATCCGGCAAGAGTCTTATGATTCTTGTCGGATCTCGTTTTTTATTGGCAAAAAGTGTGTTAAGGATTAGAAACTAATTATAATTCTTATTTAGTTTGCTATTTACCTAACCCGTTGCTGATTATTGGCAATTTGCAAAAATGGGGGGGTAAAAGTTTATTTAATTAGGCATATTTACAAAAAGTTCATAAGGGTGTTAAATTGTAATGAGAAATTGCGATTTAACGCCCTTTCTTTTTTAGGTAAATTTGACTAATTAAGCTTAACGGGGTGAGCGCGGGTGGTTTTCAGAAGACTCATATGCATCGTTCTGGCGGCGGCAGGACTGCTGGCCGTCGGTGTGCCCGCACTGGCGCAGGAAGGCGGAAAACAGGACGTGGTCGGTACATATCTGCCCGGCGAGGGACAGTTGACGGGGAAGGTGAAGGCCCATAAGGACGGGTCCGTCACCGGTTTTGAAAAGGACGGCGACGCCTGTGCGGTCACGGTGGATATCCACGAGGCGGGCTTTTTCGACCTGGTGTTCACGGTGAAGGGTCTGGGTGGCTATAAGGAGAACTACGTCTGGGCTGACGGACAGCAGGCGGGCACGCTGGTGGCCCATTCCGACGAGGCGGAGGACGCCGCCATCCGCCGGGTGTACCTGGAGGCTGGCGAGCATGAGATCAAAGTCACCAAGTATTGGGGCTATATCGAGTGGTCTGCGCTGACCGTGCTGGCGTCGGAACCTTTTGACGAAAGCGTTTTTGACGTGTCGCCAAGCCTTGTGGACCCGTTGGCCACGGACAACGCCAAGCGCCTGTTCAGCTACCTGTGCGACCAGTACGGCAAGACCATCATCTCCGGCCAGTATTGCGACACAGGCGCCAACGGCTGGGAGAACATGAAGATCGCCGAAGCCAACGGGGGCAAATACCCCGCCATCCTTGGCCTGGACATGGGCTATTACTCCCAGACTGGCGTGGACCATGAGGCGGCGATCAGCACCACCGAACAGGCCTTGGCCTATTGGGAAAAAGGCGGCATCGTCACCCTGTGCTGGCACTGGCTTGCCCCGGAGAAGTACATCACCGGCACTTGGTACAGCGCGTTTCGGCCGGAGGAATGCAAAAAGCTGGACCTGGCGGCCATCATGGACGGCGAGGACGAAGAGGGCATGGCCCTTTTAAAGCGCGATATCGACAATATTGCGAAGCAGCTTCTTATCATGCAGGACGCGGGAGTGCCCATCCTGTGGCGGCCGCTGCACGAGGCGTCCGGCGGCTGGTTCTGGTGGGGTGCGGCGGGCCCGGAGGCGTACAAAAAGCTCTACACCATGCTCTATGACACGCTGACGAACGAGTACGGCCTGCACAACCTGATCTGGGTCTGGAACGGCCAGGACAAGGACTGGTACCCCGGCGACGAGTACGTGGACATCGTGGGCATGGACATCTATGCCGGGGAGCATGTGTACACATCCCAGATCGACCAGTTCCTGATCAATCACGGCTATGCGGATTCCAACAAGATGGTGGCCCTCAGCGAAAACGGCACCATGATCGACCCGGACCTGGCGGCGCGGGACAGGGCCATGTGGAGCTTTTTCTGCACCTGGAGCGGGGAATTTGTCCTGAACGACGGCGTGCGCAAGACCTATTCCGAGCAGTACACCGATGCGGAAATGCTCACGAAGGTCTATAACAGCGACCTGGTCGTCACCCGTGACGAGCTGCCGGACCTGAAGACCTGGCCCATAAAGGACGGCGGCTGATGCTGAGAAAGTGGCTGGATGTGGAAGGCCCGGTCATGGGCTTTCTGGGCAGGACCGGGCAGCTTATCGAGCTGAGTGCCCTGTGGCTGCTGGGCTGTCTGCCGGTCATAACGGCGGGCACGTCCACGGCGGCGCTCTACTACGCGGTGGTGAAATCGGTCCGCCGGAGCCGGGGCAAGGCCGCCGGGGAGTTCTGGCGCTGCTTCAAGGCCAATCTTGGCCGGGGCATGTTGGCCTGGCTGCCCATATTGGCGGTGGCCGTGCTGCTGGTGTTGGACGTGCGTATCCTGCAAGCGCAGCAGCGGTCGGTATACACCGGCGTGGTGATCGTGATGGCAGCGCTGCTGGCGGGGGTAACGGTGTATCTGGGACCGGCGCTGTCCCGGTTTTCCGTGCAGGTGACCCAGGTGTGGCGCTTAGCCTTCGCCATGGCGCTCCGGTCCTGGTACTGGACGGCCGCGATCTTAGTGGGAGCGGGCTTTATTGGCGCGGTGCAGTTTTACGTGCTGCCTGTGCCGACCATATTCATCCTGCCCGGCGCGGGGTGTCTGGCCGCGTCGTTCGCGATAGAAAGAACGCTGCGCCTGTACATGCCTCCCAAGGCGGAGGACGACGACGCGTGGTATTACGACAGTTAAGAGAAGAAGGGGCGTGGAGGAAACGATCAGGAAGATGACCACAAAGCATATGGCGGGAGCGCTGGCGGCTGTGCTGGCGCTGACGCTGGCGGCGCCTGTATTCGCACGGGCAGACGAGGCCTCGGACGAGGCGGCGGCGGACGCGCTGGACCGCAGCGGCTTTGAAGAGCTGGTGAGCGCGTACGCCGTGTCGGCCGACAGGCTGGGCTATAAGGACTATCTGCTCCTGCATGAGGACGCGGACAGGCCCGACGGCCGGATCGCCATCGACGCCGGCGGCTATACCCGCTACGAGGAGGGGGACGAGCCCGCAGCGCCGGAGGTCCGCTCGGACTTTGAGGGCATGGAGGGCGACAGCGTGCTCACGGCGGAAAATTCCCTCATCGAGTTTTCCTTCGACGTGCCGCAGGCGGGCTATTACGACCTTTCGCTGGAATATTACCCGGTGGCGGGCAAAAACTCCGCCATCCAGCGCAGCGTGTTCCTGGATGGGCAGCTTCCCTATTCGGAACTGTCGCTGATCGAATTGCAGCGTGTGTGGGCCTGCGACGTGCGGGAGACCTACACCAGCGACGATGGGGTGGAGCTTCTGGCCTGGGCACAGGACAACCAGGGCAACGACTTAAAGCCCGGCATGACGGAGAGCCCCCAGTGGGTGGAGAGCTACGTCTACGACAGTCAGGGCTATGTGACCACGCCTCTGGCCCTGTACCTGACCGAGGGGGAGCACACCCTGACCCTGACGGGTCTGCGGGAACCCATGCTCCTGCGGCGGGTGAACCTTTCTAACCGTACCGCCGCGCGGCCCTACGCCGAGGTGAAGGCGGAGCAGGACGCCGCCGGATATGCGCCCAGCGCCGGCCAGGTCGTGCGCATCGAGGCGGAGAACGCGGTCAAGACCAGCTCCCAGATGCTCTACGCGCAGCAGGACCAGAGCTCGCCCGCCATCTATCCGGCCAGCCCCAAGGCGCTGTTGAACAACACCATCGGCGGCAACTCCTGGCGGCTGAACGGCCAGTGGATGGAGTGGACCTTCACCGTGGCCGAGAGCGGGTACTACAACATCGCCCTGTTCGACAAGCAGAACTTCGTCAAGGGCATTTACGTCTCCCGGCGTATCTCCATCGACGGCGCTGTGCCCTTCGAGGAAATGGAGGACTACGGCTTTACATACGACTCCGGCTGGCGCCAGGACGTGCTGCACGACAGCGAGGGGAACCCCTATTGCTTCTATCTGGAGGCAGGGGAGCACACCCTGCGCATGGAGGTAGTTCTGGGCAAGTTCGCGGACATCATCAGCTCTGTGCAGGATTGCGTGACCCAGTTGAACGCCATCTACCGCAGCGTGATACGCATCACCGGCGTGTCCCCGGACAAGTACCGGGACTATGAGATCGAGCAGTCCCTTCCCGAGCTGGAGGGCCAGCTGGAGGCGGTCAAGACGGAGCTGGACGACGCCATCGCCCGCCTGCGGGCACTTATCGGTGAGAACAGCGACAAGGAGAGCGTGCTCATCACCATGTCCGACCAGTTGGAGGAGCTCATCGAGGACCAGGAGCGCTTCACCGAGGTCATCAGCGCCTATAAGGTCAACATGCGCGCCACGGCCACCTGGATCACCCAGGTCATCGACCAGCCCCTGCAGCTGGACCGCATCTACATCTACTCCCCCGGCGAAAAAGTAGGCGCGGAAAACACCGGCTTCTTCCCGTCCCTGTGGCATGAGATGAAGAGGCTCTTCTACTCCTTCGTCATCGACTATAACCAGATCGGCGACGTGAGCTCCGGCGAGGACGCCACCGCCATCACCCTGTGGATCGGCACCGGCCGCGACCAGGCCAACGTGATCAAGGCCCTGATCGATTCCACCTTCACCCCGGAGTCCAACATCAACGTGAACGTGCAGCTGGTGGACATGAACACCCTCCTGCGGGCAACCCTGGCGGGGGAGGGACCGGACGTGGCCATCCAGGTGCCCAACACCAACGGCATCGCCGGCGCGGTGCTGACCACCGGCAACGACACCGCCGTCAACTACGGCATCCGCAACGCGGTGCTGAACCTGCGCCAGTTCGACGACTATGACGATGTGGCGGCCCGGTTCTCTCCCAGCGCCATGGTGCAGCTGGAATTTTACGGCAAGACCTACGGCCTGCCCGAGACCCAGACCTTCCCCATGCTCTTCTACCGCAAGGACATATTGGCGGAGCTTGGCCTGGACGTGCCCCAGACCTGGGACGACGTAAAAGTCGCCATGACGGTGCTGAGCAAGAACCAGATGGAGTTCGGCATGCTGCCCTCCGAGCAGATCTTCGCCATGCTCCTGTACCAAAACGGCGGCGAATACTACAACGCCGAGGGCAGCGCGTCGGCGCTGGATTCGGAGGAAGCGGTCAACACCTTCAAACAGTACTGTGAGTATTACACGGATTACAAGCTGGACAAGGAGACCAGCGTGGAGCAGCGCTTCCGTACAGGCGAATGCCCCATCATCATCAGCGACTATAC
>CANQQB010000110.1 GCA_947625845.1 uncultured Oscillospiraceae bacterium | reverse complement strand
CCCCTCAAAAACCGGGGTTCATTGCGTGACATACTTCAAAGTTTTTAACCAATTCAAAGTAGACAGCGGAGGACGCATTTCAGCACCACCCGCTGTCTGTTTTTCAATTCCAATTCCGTAAGGCAGTTGCCAGATGTTCATTTTTTCGGGGTCATACTGTCTTACGAGCACCGGCCATTAGCCGCGCCCTTACCATATGGACGGCCCCTTTGTGTAAAGGGGGCTGTCAGCGCGAAGCGCTGACTGGGGGATTGTGCATAAATTGGCAGCCTACCGAAAACACGCCAACCCCTGCAGCGTCTTCCACCACCTGTTCTCGATATCCCGCACGTCCTCGGTGACGGTGACCGCGTCCTGCCCGTCGGTGTACTGCACCCGTGTGAGCCTGCCGTCCTCAAACAGGAAGAACCAGCGGTAGTACCGGTCCTCGTAGAGATAGTCGCTGCTGTCGAAGCAGGGAAACCGCTCCGCGCCGTACAGCACCCGCCGGCCGAAAATATCCGCGCACCACTGTAAACCGTCCCGGTCGAACCACTGGACCGCCAGCTTTCGCGGCGCCGCGTACTGCCGGTCCGCCGCCATAAACTCCCCCATGGGCATCGTGCGTGTCACCGGCTCCGGCTCCCGGACGGAGACCGGCTGGCCGCGCTCGTCCTTTTCCCTGCTGACCCACCGGAACCGCACCGTGCCGCAGGACCAGCCGGGATAGTCGGCCTTCTCCCCCGGCCCCAGGTCCTCCATGACCATGTCGCTCACCCAGGGCAGCGGCTCCGGCATGTTCGGCACGTATTCCCGCTCCGGCAGCTCGATCTTCAAGGGACGCAGCGGCTCATCTTTCGGCTCCGGCCCGGCGTGTTTTCGTCCAAAAAATCTGCGCAGCGCGTCCAGCATTTGCCCGCGCCTCCCCCCTGTTCGTGATGCTGCCATTATAAAAGCGCCGTCTGTTTCCTGTCAAGACGACCCGCCTCCGGCTTTTTCCGTTGCTATGGCCGCTAAAACGTGTTACAATAACCCAAACCAGGAAGAAACAGGAGTACTGATATGAAATATCTTCTCATCATCGGCGACGGTATGGCGGACAACCCCGTCCCGGAACTGGGCAATAAAACGCCCCTGGATGTAGCGGACAAGCCCGTCATCGACGACCTGGCCCGCCGTGGCGAGCTGGGCAGCGTCATCAACTGCCCCAAGGAGTTTGAACCGGGCAGCGCCACGGCCATCATGTCCATTTTCGGCGCGTCGCCGCTGAAATACTACCACGGCCGTGGGCCATTGGAGGCCGCCGCACAGGGCATCCGCCTGGCCGACGGGGATATGGCCTGCCGGTGCAACATGGTGGCGCTGGAGGACACGGACGCGCCCTATTCCCAGCGCCGCATATTGTCCCACAGCGCCGGTTCCATCGACGGCGAGACGTCGGACAAACTGGTCACGGACCTGTGGTCCAGCCCGGAGTTTGCCGCCCTGGCAAAGGAGTACGACATCGAGATCAACCCCGGCTCCTCCTTCCGGCACTTCGCCGTCATGCACCACGCGGACATCGCCGGCATCTCGCTCATCCCTCCCCACGACCACCTTGGCGAGGTCATCGGACCCCTGGCGCCCTCCGGCTGCGCGGTGGCGGAAAAGCTGGAAAAGCTCCAGGAGGCGGCGTTCCGGTTTCTGGACCACCATCCCCTGAACGAGGCCCGCCGCGCCGCGGGCAAGCTCCCGGCCAACGGTATCTGGTTCTGGGCAGAGGGCACCGCCGCGCTGCTGCCCGACTTCGCGGAGAAGTACGGCCACACCGGCGAGGTGGTCTCCGCCGTGCCCCTGGTCCGGGGCATCGCGCGGCTTTCCGGTCTGCCCGCCCCCTGGGTAGATGGCGTCACCGGCGAGATCGACACCAACTGGGACGGCAAGTGCGCCAAGACCATCGAGATACTCTCCCGCTGCGACTTTGCCGCCCTGCACATCGAGGCCCCCGACGAGTGCACCCACAACGGGGACACCCCCGGCAAGCTCCAGTCCATCGAGTGGCTGGACAGCCGGGAGACGGCCCCCATCGTGGAGTGGCTGCGCGGCTGCGGCGAGGATTTCCGCATCCTGATCCTCTCCGACCACAAGACCCTGACCTCCAACCGTGCCCACGACGGCGACCCGGTGCCGTTCCTCATCTACGACAGCCGGGAGAAGAAGTGCTCCGGCCTTTCCTACACCGAGAAAAACGGCCTGAAGACCGGTCTGCTGCTGCCTGACGGCACGGCCCTGATGGCAAGGCTGTTCGAGCTGTGATCGTCCGGGCACACGGAAAACTGAATCTCTCTCTGGACATTCTGGGCAAGACGCCGGACGGCTACCACGACCTGCGGATGGTGATGCAGTCGGTGGAGTTTGGGGACGACCTGGACGTGCGATTGCGCACCGACGGTCGGTTCACCCTGGACCCCGGCCAGGTCTATCTGCCATCGGACGGCCGCAACCTGGCGGTGAAGGCCGCGAGGCTCTTTCTGGACGGCACCGGCCTTGGCGCGGACATTCGGGTGACGAAGCGCATACCGGTCTGCGCCGGCATGGGAGGCGGCTCCGCCGACGCGGCCGCGGTGCTCCGGGCTCTGAACCGGCTCACGGACCGCAATATGTCCATGGAGGACCTGTGCCAATTCGGCCTGAAAGTGGGCAGCGACGTGCCCTTTTGCGTGATGGAGGGTGCCGCCCTGGCGGAGGGCAGAGGCGAAAAGCTCACGCCGCTGTCCCCCCTGGCCGACTGCGCCATCGTCATATGCAAGCCCGCCTTCGCCATGTCCACCCCGGAGCTGTTCGTCCGTGCTGACAGCCGGAAAAGCCGCCTCCGGCCTGACACGGCCGGCCTGGTGGACGCACTGGAGGCCGGGGATATCCCCGGCGTGGCCCGACGGATGTACAACGTGTTCGAGGACGTGCTGGACCGGCGGCAGAGCGCCATCCCCGCCATCAAGGCCAGCCTCATGGACATGGGTGCCACAGGCGCGGTCATGACCGGCAGCGGCAGCGCCGTGTTCGGCCTGTTCACGGACGAACACGCCGCCCAGGCCGCCTATACGGCCCTTTCCGCCCGCTATCGGGAGTGCTGCCTGACCCGCCCTTGCCCCGCGGCAAGCGTTTAAAGTTTAAAAGCCAGACACACCGTCCAGAATATGGACGGTGATTTTTTTATGACAAAGCAAAAATGCAAACCCTGGGAGATCGCGCTGCTGCTGGCCCTGTGCCTATTTTTCCTGTCCGGCATCTGGGCCGGCCGGACCCAGCGTGACCTGGCGAACGGCCTGGTGCGCCTGCACGTGATCGCCAACTCCGACTCCGACGCGGACCAGGCGGAAAAGCTTCTCATGCGGGACAAGGTGCTGGACCTTCTCTCCCCCCTGCTGGCCGGGTGCGACAGCCGGGAAGACGCGGCCGACGTGATACTTACCCACAAGTCCGACCTGGAGGCGCTGGGGGACGTGTCCGTGACGCTGGACACGGAGTATTACCCCACCCGGAACTACGACACCTTCTCCCTGCCCGCCGGGGAATACCTGTCCCTTCGCGTGATCCTGGGGGCAGGTCAGGGCCATAACTGGTGGTGCGTGGTGTTCCCGCCGCTGTGCACCGAGGCCCTGGCCCGGCAGGACACGGACGCGTTCCGCGTCCTGGACGAGGACCAGCAGGACCTCATCACCCGCAATGGCACGGGCACCGTTCTCCGCTTCCGGCTGGTGGAATGGTGGCAGGCGCTGGCGTCCCTGTTTCGATGAACCGGGCAAATTTCCCCGCCGTTCATTGACATTCGACCGCGCCGATGGTATGCTTAAGGGTAAGCGAACAGCACGGCACGGAGAGGGGGGACAGCCGAGACCACGATGGACCGTCGAAAAAAGTTCATCATCAACACGTTCTACTGGGCCATCGTCCTGGGGCTGGTGTTTCTTGTCACCCGCTATCTGCTGCGGCTGATCTGGCCGTTCTTTCTGGCCTTTATCTTCGCCTGGTGCTTAAAGCCCGCCGTCCGCTGGCTGACCGTCAAGTGCCATATCCGCCACGGCATCTCCGTGGCCATATGTCTGCTCATCTTCTTCGGCGCGGTTGGCGGACTTTTAACGGCGCTGATCTTCAACGTCGTCTCCTGGGCACAGGCGCTGGTGACCTGGCTGCCCACGTTCTATTCCGGCACCATCGAGCCTCTTCTCCGGGACGCCACGGAAAAGGTCGAGGAGCTGGTGGCCCGGCTGGACCCGGAGGCCGTGGACCTGGTCACCGACACCTTCAGCAACATCATCTCCTCCGCCGGCTCGGCTGTGTCCAGCTTCTCCCTGCGGGCCGTCGGCGCCGTCAGCGGCTGGGTCACCAAGGTCCCCGGGAAGCTCTTCAGCACCATCATCTGCGTCATCGCCACCGTGTTTATGACCGCCGACTTCCATCGGATAACCGCCTTTCTTCTGCGGCAGCTCAATCCCCGGACCCGGCTGGTGGTCGTCAAGGCCAAGGAGACGTTTTTCAGCGTCCTGCGCAAATACGGCAGCAGCTACGGCATCATCATGACCGTGACGTTCGTGGAGCTGTCTGTTGGTCTCCTCATTTTGCGGCAGGAAAAGGCGCTGCTGCTGGCGCTGATCATCGCCGTGTTCGACATCATGCCCGTGATAGGCGCGGGACTGTTCCTGATACCCTGGTCGCTGGTGTCGCTGCTGGCCGGGTCCACGGCCAAGGGTCTGGGTCTGCTGGCGCTGTACATCGTCATCACCGTGATACGCCAGTTCCTGGAGCCCCGTGTGGTGGGTCACCAGGTTGGCCTGCACCCGCTTATCACCCTCATCGCCATGGTGGTTGGCACGAAGCTCTTCGGCGGCATCGGCCTTCTTGGCCTGCCCATCGCCTGCGCTATCATGAAGAGCCTGGACGATACCGGCGTCATCCACATCCTGCGCAAGGAGGACGACGAACTGGCGCCGACGGACAGCGCACCAGCGGAAAAAAATTGACTTTTTGGCGCTTGCCTATTGACAATCCCGGCGCGGGATGGTAAAATTCTCTGGCTTGCGGGCGTAGCACAACGGCTAGTGCACCAGCCTTCCAAGCTGGGGACGTGGGTTCGATTCCCATCGCCCGCTCCACAGTTGGGCCCGCTCCACAGTTAAGGCCGCTGCACAGGGCGTCGGGCCGCACGAAGGCTCTGTTGCTGGCGGACAGATATATGCGCCAGTAGCTCAGGTGGATAGAGCAACTGCCTTCTAAGCAGTAGGCCAGGGGTTCGAGTCCCTTCTG
>CANQQB010000109.1 GCA_947625845.1 uncultured Oscillospiraceae bacterium | reverse complement strand
GTGACCTTACCGGTCTGCTCCACGGTGAGGACGGAGGCGTCGTCGGAGGTCCAGTACACGCTGTCCTTCTCGCCGTTGGTCACAGTGACGGTGAGGACCTGGTTGGAGCCACGGCTCATCTCGGTCTTGCCGTTGATGGTGGCGGTAGGCTCGCCGGGCTGCTCACTGGGCTGATCGGTGGGCTGGTCGCTAGGCTCCTCAGAGGGCTGATCGCTGGGCTGCTCAGAGGGCTGCTCGGAAGGCTCCTCGCTGGGCGGCGGGGTAGGCTCATCGCCACCCTCGTTGGTGCCGGTGTCCACAGCGGCGTTGAAGGCCGTGATGGCGTCGTTCAGAGCCTTGGCGGCATCGTCCACGTCCGCCTGGGTGGCGGCGACGCTGTTCGCCACCACCTGAGCCTGCCGGATGGCCTCGTTCAGGGCGTCCATGGCGGCCTTGGGGGCGAACTTCTTGTCCTTCTCCACCTGGCTGGCGGGGCCGGCGCTGATGGCCACGTCCTTCTTGGCGGCAGCGGCGGCGTCCAGAGCCTTGGTGAGGGCGTCGGTGTCGGGGGCCTTGGTGCCGGTCTGCTGAGCGGCGTCAAAGGCGGCGACGGCGGCGGCCAGAGCCTTCTGGGCGGCCAGCACGTCGGTGGCGGTGGCGTCGGCCTTGTCGTACACGGCCTGAGCGGCGTCGATGGCCTTCTGGAAGGCGTCCATGTCCTTGGCGTTCACGAACTTGTCGCCACGGGCCACGTCGGCGGCGGTAACGTCGTCAGCCACCACAAGACCCTCGGTATCGTCGGCGACCTTGTAGGCGTCCTTGGCGGCCTTGATCGCGGCGGCCAACTCGTCCTTCAGAACCTCAGCGTCGAACGCCTTGGGGGTCTGGTTCTTCACTTCCATGTCCTTGCCCGCAAAGGCGTCCCAGCCACCCAGCCAGGCGGCGGTGTCGGTCATGGAGGCGCCGTCGGCGGTCTCCGCCTTGTCGAACTTAGCGGCCCACTTGGCGCGGTCGGCGCTGGTGTCGGCGCCCTCGTAGTACTCCACGGTGCCGAAGTCACCGCAGAGGGCGGACTCGCCGGACAGGGAACTCAGCCAGCCGGCGCCCTGGATCATAGAGGTGCCCTTGGCGGTGTCGCCGGTGTAGTAGGAGGGATCGGTGTGATCCACGTCGGTGGCGTAGAAGACGGCCTCACCGGTGTTGGTGGCCCAGGGCCGGCCGAAGTAGCCGGGCTTGGAGACCAGGGCGGAGGCGGTGTCCACGCCGGGGGTGGTGGAGGTGACGTGGCAGTTGTACATCAGGTAGCCGCGACCGCTGGACTGCTGGGGCGCGGTGATGTAGCCCACGTCGTTCTTATCCTCGCTGGTGTTGAACACCAGGTCGCACTTGGCGAACACGGCGTTCATGCCGCCGAAGATGTAGTCGGTGCCACCCAGGATGGCGCAGTCGTAGAAGCCGGCGGTGGTGCCGGTGCCGCCGTAGAGGGTGTCCTGACGGCCGATGAACTTACAGTTGTCGAAGAAGATCTCCTTGCAGTTGTTGTAGATGGCCAGAGCGGCGGCGCGCTCCACGTAGGCCTTCTCCTGGACGGTGGTGTCGCCCGCCTTCATCTCGGCACGGGGGACAGCGCCCTCCTTGGCGCCGGCCAGCTTGACGATCACGTCCTGGGCGGCCAGCTCGGAGACATACTGGTTGAAGGAGTTCTCAAAGATGATACCCTCGGCCTGGAAGCCGCTGGCCATGATGGAGACGGTGGCGTTCCAGTAGCTGCCGGAGGTGGTGCCGGTGCCGGGGTTCTCGAAGGACAGACGGCCGTTGGCCTTGTTGACGGCCAGGCGCTCGGCGCTGTAGGTGCAGTCCTTCTCCATGGAGTAGTAGGCGTAGCCGTGGCCGTAGTAGTGGGTGATACGCACGGCGTTGGGGTCGATGTCCACGCCCTTGTTGGTCAGCTCAATGGAGGGGGTGGCGGAGGCGTTCTTCAGGGTGACGTTGGCCACGTCCACCCGGAGCATCTCCTGATAGTCGCCCGGATCGATGAGCACGGTGACCCGCTGCTCGTCGGTGCGCTCCATCTGCTTCACGGCGGCCAGGGCCTCGTTGATGGTCTTGTAATCCTTGTCCACGCCCACGGTGACGGTGTCCTTGTAGGGGATGGACTTGATCACTTCGATCTTGGTGATGTAGGTGGTGGAGTTGGTCTTCAGCTCCACGGTCCCGGCCTCGCCGGTGTACGCATAGGTGGTGGACTCGATGGTGCTGGTGGAACCGCTGGTGGTGGAGAAGGCCACGTCGCCGATGGTGCCGTCCGCGGCGTAGCAGTAGGACACGGTCACAGAGCACGGGCCGTCCACGGGGATCTGGATGGTGCTGCCGGTGTTGCCCAGGGCGTAGGTCTTGTTGTTCTGGATGCCGGACAGAACCAGGCCGTTGTAAGCGTTGGTGGCGGCCACCTCAGCGGTCCAGGAGGGATCGGAGAAGTCCCAGAGGGTGGGGGTCCCCACCTGGAAGGGCACGGTGCAGGTGTTATTCGCGCCGGAGATCACCAGGTCGGGGGTGAGCTTCTGGATGGCGCTGATGCCCTCCACCTTGACCACGTACTGGGCGTCACGCAGCTTGATGCCGGAGGCGCCGGTGAAGGTGTAGACATAGCCGTCGGGATGGGCGTCGTCCACCTCGTCCACGTTGGTGAAGGTGATGGTGGCGGCGCTCAGATCCACCGTCTCGGGGTCGGGGGCCATGGTGACGGTGTAGGTGGGCTTGGCCTCAAAGACCACGTCCGCGGTGCCGTCGGCGGTGTAGCTGACGGAGGTCTTGGTCAGGGTGTAGTCGTTCACGTTATGGGCGGTGAGGGTGTATTCCACGCCCTTCTCAAAGCTGGTCTCATAGGTGCCGTCCGCGGCGGGGACGATCTTGGGCAGGAAGATCTTGTCCTCGGGCTTGGTGACCTCGATGACCAGGTTGGCCAGGTCGGCCTCGTCCAGGCCGGTGACCTTGCCGGTGATCTTGACCAGATCCACGGCGGCCACCACCACGGGATGGTCAGCGGTGCGCTGGGTGGACTCCAGAGTCAGCTCGTCGCCGGTGGCGACCACGAAGCCGTCCGCACCCTCCAGGGAGACGGTGTACTCCGCGCCGGAGAGGTAGTTGTTCAGCTCGGCGGTGTACGCGCCGTCCTTCACCTCGGCCTTGGTGACCACGCCGCCCGGGCCGGTGAAGACCACGGAGAACGTGTCCGCAATGCCGGGGGCCGCGGAGGTGTCCACGGTGCCGGAGACGGTGGTCTTCACGCCGCTCTCACGGTAGACGCGGCAGACCACCAGCTTCTCGTTGTCGGTGTAGTAGGTATAGGTGCCGTCGGCGGGGGCATAGAAGGTCAGAGGCTTGGCGTTGATGCTGCCCTCGGGGGCGTACTCAGCGGTGGCCAGGACCGTGCCCTCGGCGTCGGCAAAGCTGTATGTGGCGGCGCCGCCGTTGGAGCCGGAGACGTAGGTGATCTTATCGCCCGCCTTGGCCTCCAGGGTCAGGTTGACCGCGTTGGTGCTGGAGTTGTTGGAGTAGACCAGACCGGGGTAGGTCTTGCCGCCCTTCACGGAACCGTCCTCGTTCAGGGTCACCTCGCTGGTGTAGGGGTCGGCCCCCTCGGCGCCCAGCTTGGTCTGGCTGTCGTAACGGGTGAGGTTTTCGTTGCTGGTACGCAGGCGGTTATTGGTCTTCTCGCCGGTGTTGAACTTCAGCCCGTCAGCGGCCAGGCCCGCCACGGGGACGGTAACGTTGGAGGTGCCGGGCGTCTCGTCGGGATACCAGGCGTTGATCACGCTCTCGGTGAGGTGGTTGACAAACAGGCCGGCGTCCATCTGCTCCGCGCCGAAGTCCCACACGTCCACGGCGTTGGAGGTGAAGTCCGCACCCAGAGGCTCCACCTTGATCCCGGCCAGGTAGGAAGTGGCGCCGGGCAGAGCGGTGAGGTAGACAAAGCCCTTCCCGCCGGTGTAGGTGAGGACGGTCTCCACATCCTTGCCGTTATCGCCGGAGAGCATGTTCTCCGTGGCGCCGTACTGGGTGGCCATCTGCTTGGTGCCCAGGCCGATATACCAGGTGTAGCCGGTGTAGAGGGTGATCTTGCTGGGGCCGTCCACGGGCACGCCGATGATGTTGCCCGCGTAGTAATAGAGGCCGTAGGTGGTGCCGTGATACTGGGCGGGCTTGGAGGCGGTGCCGGCCTCAGAGGTCAGACCCTCCATGGCGGCGGGCAGAGCGTCCGCATTGGCCACCTTGAAGTTCCACTCCTTCACGCCCTCGGGCAGAGCCTCTTCCACGGTGACCGCCACGGTCTTGGCGCCGCTGTCCTCGGCCTGAACGGCCTCCAGGGTAGGCTCGGTGTCGGCCATGACCACATAGACGGTGGTGCTGCCGGCGGCCACGCCGGTGATGGTGATGGTCGCGCCGTCCTCGCCCACAGTGGCGGTGGCGGTCTTCTCGTCAGCGGAGACGGCGAAGAGCTTCATGCTCTCGTCATAGCCGGTGGCGGTGGCGGTGACCTCCGCGCTCTCCTTGGCCCGCATGGTGACAGCGGTGGGAGAGACGCTCAGAGAGGCGCTGCTCTCGTCCCGCAGCGTCACATTGATCGCGTGGACGTAGACCTGACTGCTGAAGGAGATCTTGGTGTCCCCGGAAGCCCCAGTCACGGGGGTGGTGGTGGCCTGCTCCCCCTCCGTTGCCTGGGTGCCGGCGCCCACCGTGCCGCTGGTGGCGGTGATCGTGCCGCCGTTGCCCCACTGGCAGGTCACGATATCCAGGTCAGCGAGCTTGCCTTCGGGGACATGGACGGTCACAGCGCCGCCCGTTTGGCCGTAGGGGCCATGATCGTTCCCGGTGTGGGGGATCTCCCACGTAAAGCCGGGGGTGGTGTAGTAGGGTTCTTTGGTGCGGAAATCATACTCGCCGGCGGCCACAGTGCCCACGTCGGCAAGCCGCGCGCACACGGAAACCGTCTCGCTCAGCTCTTCGTCGTCCACAGTGGCGGTAACGGTGATGTTGCTCACACCGGCCTTAGCCGCCGTGAAGGAAACCTTGCCTTCCTGGATGGTCACATCGGTGACCATGGTGTCATCGCCCACCTCGTAAGCCCACGCGGTAGGCTCGCCGCCGTTCACGGTGACGTCAAAGGAGCCGGTCTCACCCTCGGTGACAACGACCTCCTTCGTGCTGACGGCCATGGTGGCGCCAGGCGCCCGAATGGCGATGCTGCGGATGTAGGACTGGCTGTTAATCGTCAGAGTGGCCGTGCCCTTCTCACCCGTATAGGGGAAGACATAGGGGGTGGTGTTCTCGCCGTTGGGAGAGTCCTTGTGGGTGGTGTCACCCAAGGTCAGATCCCACTTGTAGCTGGGGACGACCTCGATGTTGCAGGGACCCTCGACCGGAATCGTGATGGTGCCGGGTTTGGCATCCATCCCGTGCTGGTCGCCATTCTTGGTGAATGCCTGGCTGAACGTTAGACCGTTGTACTCGGTCACGCCGCCAGCGTAGTCGCTCTTGATGAACGACCACTCGTCCCCTACCGCGCCGGTCAGATCCTCCGCGGCGGCGGGCACTATCAGCAGAGTGGCCATCATGGCGATGACCAGCAGAGCCGACAGCAGTTGCTTGACGTTCTTCTTCATTTGTTTCCCTCCTGCTTATCTTTTTTTGGGCCTTCTTTCCGCCCAATCGGTGCTATCGTAAAGTGTAACATATTCCGCCCCTGGAGGCAAGCATTTTTTTGGCGGTTTCGCG
>CANQQB010000108.1 GCA_947625845.1 uncultured Oscillospiraceae bacterium | reverse complement strand
AGTACCTTGGTCCCACGCCCTGTATCACCCCGTCGTAGAGGGGGCTCCGGTCCAGGTTCTCCCGGATGATCCGGTGCGTCTCGGCGTTGGTGTAGGTCAGATAGCACACCGCCCGGTTGTCCGGCGGCGTCTCGGTGGAGAAGGAGAAGGGCTGGGGATCCGCGTCGCCGGGCTGGAGCTGCATTTTGGAAAAGTCCACGCTCCGCGCGTTGACCCGCGGCGGCGTACCGGTCTTGAACCGCCGCAGCCGCAGGCCCATCTCCCGCAGGCAGTCCGTCAGCGGCAGCGCCGCCGCCAGCCCGTCCGGACCGGAGGACCGCACCGCCTCGCCGGTGATGGTCCGGCCCCCCAGATACGTCCCGGAGGCCACGATCACGGCCCGCACGCGGTACACCGCGCCCTTGTCCGTGGTCACGCTCGCCACGCGCCCGTCCTCCAAGCCGATGGATATGACCTCGCCCTGCTTCACGTGCAGCTGCTCCTGCCGCTCCAACGTCAGCTTCATCACGGCCTGGTACCGCCGCCTGTCCGCCTGCGCCCGCAGGGAGTGCACCGCCGGCCCCTTGCCCAGGTTCAGCATCCGGTACTGGATGCAGGCCTTGTCCGCCGCCCGGCCCATCTCGCCGCCCAGCGCGTCCAGCTCCCGGACCAGATGGCCCTTGCCCGTGCCGCCGATGGCCGGGTTGCAGGGCATGTTGCCCACCGCGTCCAGGCTCACGGTGAAGCACACCGTCTCCGCCCCCAGCCGCGCCGCCGCCAGGGCCGCCTCGATGCCGGCGTGCCCCGCGCCGATGACCGCGATATCGAATTTTCCCGCGTCATATGTTCTCATAACTATTATATTGTAACGCAAACTTTACCGGTCCGCAAGGGTCCCGTGCGGTTGACTTATCGGCCGGGATGGTGTAATCTATACACCGTGCGCCGGCGTGGTGGAATTGGCAGACACCAGGGACTTAAAATCCCTTGTCCGCTGCGGACGTGCGGGTTCGAGCCCCGCCGCCGGCACCAAACGGGAGGGCATGCCGTGGCGTGTCCTCCCATTTTTCATGTTATTCAAATATTCCACAATTATTCACAAAATATCCTCCTGTTTTTCCGTCAAATATTCGTCGTTTGATTGAATATGCAGCCGCCAAAAACCGCGCATAATTACCCAAATATGGCCGTATAATCGACGGATACACGCGAATATCGCGCATAGAACCCGTTTTTCACCCATTTTGCCCCCCTGAAACGCGCCACGACCGGCGAATTGCCCGGTCCGGAGCCGATTTTGGGCCGGCAGAAAATTTTTTTGCATTTTTTTAAAATTTTTTGAAAAAAGGTGGTCCATTTTTCGTTTCTGATTCGTCTTTATATACAGACAAAAGATTTGGGCAAGGAATATTATGTCATGTGAGACACGATATCCGGCCCGGCGCTGACATTTAATATAGTATATAAGCACCATGTTCATAGTTCAGGAGGTACTGATATGAAACAGCTTAAGAGGATCCTGGCACTCACGCTTGCGTTTCTGATGGCTTTCGGCTGCCTGCCGTCCGCCGTCTACGCCGGCGACATGCCCCAGGTCTCGGAGCCGCTGGAGACTGTCCAGCAGCCCGAAGCCACGGCGGAGCCTGCAACCCCTGTGGAGACGGAGGTCCCCGCAGAGACGGAAGCTCCCGTGGAGACGGAAGCTCCCGTGGAGACGGAAGTCCCCGTGGAGACGGAGGTTCCCGTGGAGACGGCGGCCCCCGTGGAGACGGAGGAACCCGCCGCTGTCGCGACCAGCGAGCCGTTCCAGGCGCCCGAGGCGACGGCCGAGCCCGTGTCCGAGGGTGAGGTCGAGGCTGACGGGGGGGTTGCTCCTTTCGTTGACGCCCCGGTCGAGAGCACCGCGGAGCCGGTTGAATATCATTCTGCATATTCATCCAACACCGGCACGCCGGTAAAACAGTCCGGCGGCATGATCGACGGCCCCACTTACGACGGTGCGCCCGAGACGACGGAAGCGCCCAAGGCAACGGAAGAACCCAAGGCTACCGAAGCGCCGAAGGCGGCGGAAGTGCCGCAGGGCGATACGCCGCAGAATGAGGGCGGGACGCCTGTGACGACGATACCCAATGAGGCTAAGCTGAAAAGTAGTTTATCGGTGGCGGTCATTTGCTCGAATGAACTCCATGGTACTCGTACCTATGGCTTAGAGAACGGCGGTTATACGTTTAATACGCCGGTGAAAGGTGGAGATGCCTTTGGTGAATTTGTGTACGTGACCGTAGAGATCGACCAGGATTACTATCTGAGCAAATATAAAGTTGACTGCGGTAATCATTCGTTGATTAATGCGGGATCGGCTCTAACGATTCAAGCGAGAGCGAAGACTGCCGACGTGCTTGGTGGAGCACCAAAGTCTGAAAGTACCATTTTTTGGCAGTTTAGCACCGACGGTTCTAATTGGACGGCGACGAGTCACACTTTCTATATCAATGTGGAGTGCAACATAGTTTCTCACACCGTGACCTTCCTCTATAATAATGGTACAGGAGGGCAAACAACGAAGCCGGTGATAAAGGGCGAGGAGCTTAAAATCGATGTGAGCGATCCCTCGCACAGCGGCTATACCTTCCTCGGCTGGGAGATCACATACGGGAAGCGTGAAGATGATGAAGACCTCTATCACTATGGTGATACGATTGGAAACATCACCGGCGACATGACCCTGACGGCCAAGTGGCAGGAAAATGGCGTGATCACCGTCACCGGCCATGAGGTGACGATAGCGCATGACGGCGATAAACACACGCCGCAAGAGTTGTTCTATCAGATGTTCACTATGGCCGTCACTGGTGAAAATATCAAAGCAAACCTGAAGCTAAGGGACGGCGTCGGGTTCAAAGAGGGGAACGCCACTGGCGTCGGTACCTATACTATCGAAGTGTCGGACACAAACCTCGAAGTTGTGTATGATAGCATCGTTCAAGCAACTAGAGTCGACTACGTAGGCACCGCCAAGCTGATCATTGCGTACTCGGTGGGTTATGATGACGGCGTGGACGGCGAAACCGTGACGGGTATGCCCGAAGAAGGCGGATTTGCGGACGGCGACAACAGCTATACCATCCCGAACGAGAAGCCCGAGCGGGACGGTTATACCTTTGCCGGGTGGAAGATCGAGGAAAACGAAGACGACAAACTTTATCAGCCCGAGGCTGAAATCACGGTCGACAAGAACATCACCTTGGTCGCCCAGTGGGCGAAGCTGTCCGTGGAAGTGACCACGGACCCGGATAAGACCACTTACGATAATGGCGACACCGTCAACTACACCGTCACCGTGACCAACAAAGGAACTGTGCCCGTGAGCGGTATCAACGTGACGGCGGCGGGTGCTTGGAGGATCAATGGCCTTACGTCTATCGGATCTCTGCCCGCGGGTGAGAGCACTAGCGTTACCGGCACCTATCAGTTGACCGAGAACGACATCATCAATATTCCCAAAGATATCGAAATTACCTTCACCGCCAGCGGCGAGATTGCCGAAAAGGTTAAAGTCGAGGCCAGCGACAGCGTGACCGTGACGACCGAAAAAGTTGCCCCGTCCCTGAATGTCGCAATGACGTTGAATAAAACTATGATGCCTGATGGCGGTTACAGATGTGGTGGTTCGGTCGCATATCAAATTATCGTCACTAACGTCGGCAATGTGACGGTGCACGGCATCGAGGCAACAGGCGAGGGTAAGCCGCTTACGGCCATGGATAAAATTACTGAGCTGCTTCCGGGCGCGGCCCAGATGATTGTCTACAGGTCCTCCCACCTGGTGACAGAGACGGACCTTGATAATTGTTTGAATGGTAATAAGCTGACCATCACTGCTGAAGTGACAGGTACGGCCCCCAACGGTGAGAAAGTCGAAGCCAGTGGAAGCTTGACCCCGAAGCTGAACACCAACAAGTACACCGTCACGATCAGTTATGTGGACAGGGACGATAACAACAAGGTGCTCCATGCTGATGGAACCAACCAGTTTTATATAGGCGAGTGCTACAACGTGGAGGACAAGGTCTACCAGCCATTTGAAGAAGGCAAGACGAACAATTTCAAGGGTTGGGCCATGTTCGGTGACAGTATCCCCTATATCCAGGAGGGTAATGTCGAGGGCGATCTGAACACGCTAAAGGATGGGCGGTTTAATTTTAATAACGTGACGATCACTGTCCCCTGCCGGGCCGACGCCAACAAGGACAAGAAGGCGGATAAAGACCAGAGAGTGGTCATTACCGTGACCGGCCGTAACAACAGTGACGAACACTACACCTACGACGGCGAGGAAAAGACGCTCACGGGCTGCAACATCACCTACACGATCGACGGCGGAGCGGCTGTGCCGGTGGGGAGCCTCGCAGAGCTGCCCAAGGGTATCACGATGACCGTGACCGCAACGGTGACGGCGGATGCGGCGGGCCAGCACAAGATGGATGTCAAGTGTAGCGATTTGAAAGAGGGGACGTATGGCGAAGTCACCGTCAAAACCACACCCGGCATGCTGTACATCGACCAGAGGGATATCACCGACAACGACAAGATCGAGATCGGCGATCTCGGGGAGCATACCTACAACGGCGAGCAACACAAGCCGGAACCCACGGTAACGGATAAGGGCCTGGCGAAAAGTGTCGGCGATACGGAGCTGAAAGCGGGCACTGACTTCGATTACAGCTACGAGAACAACACCAACGCGGGCGTGAACACGGCCACCGTGACCATCACCGGCACGGAGGGCGGCAACTACACGGGCACAAAAACGGCGACGTTCACGATCGACCCGAAGGACCTCGAGGACGATATGATCACCCTGCCCGAGATCGAGACCTACGACGGCGCTCCGCATACGCCGGCGCCCACGGTGACGTACACTACCGAGGGTGGTACGGAATTGACGCTGAACAAGGATGGGGCCAAGGACTACGAGGTGACCTACACGCGCGAGGGTAAAGACACCACTGACTTCACCAACGCCGGCACGATCACCGTGACCATCAAGCCTGCGGAAGGCGTTGGCGCCAGCAACAACTACAGCGGCTCCGCGAGCAAGGAATACACGATCGAGCAGTATGACATTACGCCCGTTGAAGGTATTGTTAATCGTGTGACGGTGGCAAAGCCTGACGACGTGACCTACAACGGCACGGTTCAAAAGCGGGAGCCCACAGTGACGGACAGCAGCTCGGCGCTGGACACGACTGCACAGACGCTGAAAAAGGATGAAGACTACGAGCTGAGTTGGAGGAGCGACACCGACAATACAACTGTCACCAACGCCGGCAAAGTCACCGTGACCGTCAAGGGCATCAACAACTACACGGGCACGGCCACGGCGACGTACCAGATCGAAAAGCGGCCTGTCACCGCCACGGTCACGTTCAAGAACGCGGCGTATTGGTACGAGGAAGGGATGGAGCCGAAGACACTCAAGCTGGAAATCCTGAAAGAAAACGGGTATAAGTACAGCGAGCTTGAAGGTGTGGAAGAGAGCGGCATGCTTCCGGACGACGCGACAGACGTCAAGGTGGAGATCAAAGAAGGCACCGCACTGAGCGTGACGAGCGACAAAATCGGCGAGAGTAAGATCGAGGACCCAACCAGTGTTCTGACGCTCACGGGCGACAAGGCTGACAACTATACCGCCTCGTTCAAGTATGGTGGCGGCGCTACGCTGTACATCCTGAACCCCGGCGTGTCGGTGGAGGCGGAGATCACCAATTCCAAGACCGGCGGCTTCGCGGTGGGCGATACGGTCGAGATCACGTACACCGTGAAGAACGAGGGCAATATCGATCTGACCGACGTGAAGCTGACCGCTCCCAAGGGTGTGAAGTTCGTCGATGGCGAGGGCTACACCGTGGAGAACAACACGGTCACCATCGCTGAGCTGACAGCGGAGCCGGATAAACTTGGAGAAGGTCAGTCTGTCACCGTCAAGGCCGAGTACAAAGTGACCCAGGACGACATGGACAATC
>CANQQB010000107.1 GCA_947625845.1 uncultured Oscillospiraceae bacterium | reverse complement strand
CAGGTCGTGGAGGCCGAGGTCCCCATGGCGGAGATGACCACCTACGCCATCGACCTGCGCTCCATCACCCAGGGCCGTGGTTCCTTCACGCTGGACTTCATCCGCTACGATGAGACGCCCATGAACGTCCAGCAGAAGATCATCGAGGACGCCAAGGCCATGGCCGCGGCGGAGTAAACACAACAAACCGGACATCATACGCAAGGGGAAGCTGCTGTGCTTCCCCTTGGGTTTAACAGACAGGGAGACAAGAGATATGGACCGATCTTCCAAGAAAATGCTGCCCCGTGTGATCCTGGGGGTGCTGACCGTGCTGGTGATAATAGCTGCGGCCATACTGGTATGGCTGCTGATGTCGCCCAAGGCCGCGGCGCAGATCTCGGAGCGCTTCACGCCCGGCGCCACGGCGGAGCCGGCGTCCACCCAGGCGCCCACCCCCGTGCCCACGCCCACCGCCACGCCGGAGCCTACGGCGGAGCCTACCGCCACGCCGGAGCCCACGGCCCCGCCCGTGGAGCTGGGAGAGACGCCGGACGCCGGCCAGGAATACATCGACAAGCTGGTCTTCCTCGGCGACAGCACCACCTATGGCCTGGCCGCCTACGGCCTTGTGCCCGCCACCCAGGTGTGGACCGACTCCATCGGCACCATGAGCCTTTTCAACTGGGAGATCGACCCCATCGCCTACTATGACCCGGCCAGTCCCTACACCGCCGAGAGCCTGATGATCCCCGACTGCGCCGCCCGGCGCCAGCCGGAATACCTGGTGATAACCCTGGGCATCAACGGCATCGCCCTGCTGGACGAGACCCAGTTCCGGGACTATTACGTCCGCATGGTCCAGGCCATCCAGGCCGCCAGCCCCGACACAAAGATCATCTTCCAGTCCGTCTTCCCCGTCATCGACCGGTACGTCCCCAACGGCATCAGCACCGAGAAGGTCAACGCCGCCAACGGATGGATCCGCGATATGGCTGGCCAGCTTGGCGCGCGGTATCTGAACACCCATGACGCGCTCATGGACGAGACCGGCCAGATGCGGAGCGATTACTGCGAGGACACCGCCATGGGTATCCACATGAACACCACCGGCCTCAACGCGGTGCTGGACTTCATCCGCACCCACGCGTACCAGTGACCGGCAAGGAGGTCGTCCCATGAACGCAAGGACCAGAGAGGGCTTCTATACGCTCTGGACCATCGCCATACTGGTTTGTCTGGCCGCGTGCCTGTTCCTGCTGGCCTACGTATCCGTCGTGGACGGCGGTGAGACGGCGGACGCCGCGCCGTCGGCGGAGCCCGCCGCCACGGATGTGCCCGCCGAGGGGCAGACCGTCCCCGACGGCCAGACCGCCGTGACCGACGTACCTGCCGACGCGCAGACCGTGCCTGCCGAAGGGCAAGCCGCTCCCACCGACGTGCCCGCCGGCAACAATCCCACTGTCCTGGCGGAGACCATCGACCTTGGTCAGGAGTATCAGGACAAGCTGGTCTTTTTGGGGGACAGCACCACCTACGGCTTTGTGGCCTATCAGGTCCTGCCCATTACCCAGGTCTGGACCCCCGCCAGCGGCACTCTGTCCCTTTTTAACTGGGCCATAGAGACCATCGACTACCACGCGCCCGAGTCCCCGGACGCCTCCCAGGCTCTCTCCATCGCGGACACAGCCGCCGCCCGGAAACCGGAATATCTGGTCATCACCCTTGGCGTCAACGGCGTAGCGAGCCTGGACGAGGAACAGTTCAAGGGCTATTACCGGGACCTGGTCCAGGCCATCCAGGCCGCCAGCCCCGACACCCGGATCATGTGCCAGTCCATCTATCCCGTCATCGACGGCAAGGCCCCCGCGGGCATCACCAACGCGGCCATCAACGCCGCCAACCAGTGGATACTGTCCGTGGCGGAGGAGACCGGGACCCGGTATCTGAACACCCACGACGCGCTCATGGACGAGACCGGCAGCCTTATCAGCAGCTATGAATCCGGCGACGGGCTGCATCTGACGCCGGACGGGCTGCGATCGATCCTGCAATATATCCGCACCCACGCGTATCAATAAAGGAGCCGGTGATGAAAAGAACCGTTTTCGCGGCGCTGGCCGCGCTTATCCTCCTGTCCGGCGGCGTTTCCGCGTCGGCGGCGACGGAACCCACCGCCCCCGCCGGGACCAAACCTCCCGCCACGGAGCAGCCCACGGCAACGCCCAAGCCCACCGCCACGCCTGAGCCCACCGCCACGCCCAGTCCCACGCCCGCGCCTCACCACTATTACGGCGGCGTCCTGGTGGACGACACGACCGCGTACGTGACCGTCAAGCCCCAGGGTGCTGTGGCGGAGCTGACGGCCCTGGCGGACGCGCTGCCGAAGCTTCGGACCATCTCCTTTGGCGACCGGGAGCCCACCGCCGAAGAACTGGCGCTTTTGACCGACGCCTTTCCCCAGGTCCGGCTGGTCTATCATGTGCGCATCGGGGGCCGGAGCTTTTCCGATCAGGTCAAACGGCTGGACCTGACCGCGCTGCGCCATCGGGACGTGGACCTGACCGTGGAGAAGCTGGCGTTGCTGCCGAATGTCCGGCTTGTGCTGCTGCCGGAGCAGTCCGACAAGGCGGGAGCGCTGACCTGGCAGGACGTGGGCAAGCTGGAGAGCGCCTGTCCCAACGCCCGGTTCGACTACCGCTTCACCCTCTGGGACCAGAGCGTATCCACCGCCGACGAGGTGCTGGACCTTACCTGCGTGACCATGGACGATAACGGCGCTTCGGTCCGGGAGATACTTCCCTATATGACGGCGCTGAAGACCCTGAACATGGACCGCTGCGGCGTTTCCAACGAGGATATGGCCGCCATCCGGGACGACTATCCCGACGTGGACGTGATATGGCGCATCTGGTTCGGCTACAATTACACCTGCCTCACCAACGAAGAGAGGATCCTGGCCTCTCTGGCCGGAGTGAGCCTCAAAAACGAAAACGGCGTGCAAAACCTGCAATATTGCACCAAGGTCCGCTACCTGGACCTGGGTCACAACCCGGAGCTGGAGGATATCTCCTTCGTCCAATACATGCCGGACCTGGAGGTGGCGATCCTGGCCATCAACGCCTGGACCGACGCCACGCCCCTGGCAAGCTGCTCCAAGCTGGAATACCTGGAGATGTTCAACACCAAATGCGCGGACCTGTCCCCTCTGGTGGGGCTTAAAAACCTGCGGCACCTGAACGTGTGCTACCTGTGGGACCTGGAGGACGTGTCCCCGCTGCTGGAGATGACCTGGCTGGAGCGGCTCTGGGTAGGCCGGGACAACAAGGTCCCCCAGGAGGACCTGGAGGCGCTGCAAGCGGCGCTGCCCAACACCCAGGTCAACATCACCCAGCGCGGCAACCCCACCGGCGACGGCTGGCGGTACCACGAGCGGTACGACCTGCTGCGCGAGCAGTTCGACTACAGCGCCGGCCGGTACACCATCTATTATTGAATACGTCACCACAGCCCCCCGGCGCGCATACGATGTCCGGGGGGGCTGATGCTTTATGGACGAGATGCTCAAAGAGAGCCTGGACGGGTTTGACACCCTGTGGCAGCGGGTGTCCGGCGGGGAGAAAAAGCCGCCGGAAAGCGCCGGTACAACTTCTTTGGAGGACACGCTTCTGGCGCTCATACACGACGAAAAGTGCGCCGGCGCCGCTTCCGCGGCCCTGACCAGGCTGTTTCAGGGGGACGACCGTGCGGTGCTGCTGCGGCACAACCACGAGGCCCGGCGGCACATGCGGCGGCTGCGTGCCGAGTACTTCATCGCCACCGGCGTGACCGCCGGTTCCAACGAGGACTGCCGCGCCACGGACGGCAAGCTGCCGGCCCTGCGCACGGCGCTCATGCAGGCCACGGAAATGGCGGGGAGATACGAAAACGCGTCCCGGCATGAGGACTGGTCGGACCTGCGGGAGCTGTTCGCCGCCTTCGCCGCCGACGAGCACCGCCGAGCCCGTGAGCTGCGCTCGCTGATCATCGGCAGCTTCTGAATCCGCCCGCCGGGCATATGTCCGGCGGGCTTGTCATATCCAGGCAGCCCCCGCGCATAAGCTCCCGGTATGATGTCAGCATTTATGGCGGTCTTCGGGGGCCTGGCAATATTTCTATACGGCATGCAGACCATGACGGACGCCCTGCGGGACGCCGCCGGGGACAAGATGCGCGGTCTTTTGTCCGCCGCCACGGGTACGCCCCTGACCGGCGCCCTGGCGGGCATGCTCATTACGGCGGCGCTGCAAAGCTCCTCCGCCGTGACGGTGGCGGTGCTGGGCTTTGTGAGCGCGGGCCTCATGAGCCTGGACCAGGCCGTGCCCGTGATCTTCGGGGCCAACGTGGGCACCACCGTCACCGCCCAGCTCCTGGCCTTTTCCCTGGACGGGCTCGTCTATCCCCTCCTGTTCGCGAGCCTTCTCACCCGCGGGCTCGTCAAGAGCAGCCGTGGCAAAAGTCTGGCCCTGGCCGCCTTTTCCTTCGCCCTGCTTCTGGAGGGCATACGCCTCATGGGCAGCGCGGCGGCGCGCTTCACGGCCAGCCCCCGCTTTGCCGGACTTATGCTGCTGGCCGGGGAAAAACCCCTGGCTGGCCTGGCGCTTGGCGCCTCCATGACCGCGCTGACGCAAAGCAGCTCCGCCACCGTGGCCATTTTGCAGCGCCTGGCCCCCGGTACGCTGGACCTCACCGCTGCTATCCCCATCCTGCTGGGATGCAACATCGGCACCACCGTGACCGGCCTCATCGCCGCCGCCGGCGGATCCAGGGACGCGCGCCGCGTGGCCCTGGCCCACTGTATCTTCAACCTGACCGGCGCCGCGGTATTTTTGTGCGTCACGCCATATTTCGCCCGCCTGGTCGCCATCCTCACGCCCTCCGTGTCCATCGCCCGGCAGCTCGCCAACGCCCACACGCTCTTCAACGCCGCCTGCACCGCCGCCTGGCTTCCCCTCACCCGCGTCATGGTCAAGCTGGTGACAAGAGCCGTGCCGGACGGAAAATAATGCTTGACAGACCCGGCTCTCTGTGGTAGGATATTTGCCGTTCAGAGACAGCTGGCAGCCCTTTTGGGCATAAGTCCCGCCGAGGACATCATGTCAAATCATGTGTTTTTCTGTGTCGTTGTCTCTTTGGACAAGGACATTTTTCTTATGTAGGAGGTGAAAACCAACTTATGCCCAGCAAAGCAATTCTGACCGAGAAGCAGGCCATCGTGGAAGCGCTGGCCAAGCGTCTGCAGGAGGCCCAAGGCGGCGTCCTGGTGGACTACAAGGGCATCAACGTGGCGCAGGATACCGAGCTTCGCCGCGACCTTCGGGAGAAGGGCGTGGAGTATTCCGTGGTGAAGAACACCCTGACCCGTCTGGCCCTGGATAAGGTCGGCCTGTCCGGCCTGGACGACCACCTGAACGGCACCACCAGCCTGGCCACCAGCGACAGCGACCCCCTGGTCCCCATCCATGAGCTGACCAAGTTCAGCGAGAAGATGGGCGATCTGTTCACCCTCAAGGGCATCTTCGTGGACGGCAAGGTCCTGAACGACGCCGAGATCGCGGAGCTCGCCCCCATCCCCAGCCGGGACGCGCTGTATTCCAAGGTCCTTGGCACCATGCTCGCCCCCATCACGTCCCTGGCCGTCGTCCTGGGACAGGTCGCGGAGAAGAACGGCGCTCCCGCCGCTGAGGCAGAGGCTCCCGCCGCTGAGACCCCCGCAGCCGAATAAGACTATCTGATACTATTTTGGAGGATTTATAGAAATGGCTAGCGAAAAAGTTACCGCTATGATCGACGAGATCAAAGCTATGTCCGTGCTGGAGCTGTCCGAGCTCGTGCATGAGATCGAGGATGTCTTCGGCGTCTCCGCCGCCGCCGCTGTGGCCGCTCCCGCTGCCGCCGCCGCCGGCCCCGCCGTGGAAGAGAAGACCGAGTTCGACGTGGTCATGACCGACTTCGGCGCTGAGAAGATCAAGGTCATCAAGGAAGTCCGCGCCATCACCAACCTTGGTCTGGCCGAGGCCAAGGCGAAGGTGGAAGGCGTTCCCGCCACCATCAAGGAGCAGGTCTCCAAGGAAGAGGCCGAGGAGCTCAAGAAGCGTCTCGAGGACGTGGGCGCGAAAGTAGAATTGAAGTAAGAGCGTACACAATTTACAAGGGCGCGGCATTTGGCGCGCTCTCATAAGACAGTACAATATCAGTTTTTGGGAATGGCATGGCTTCGGTCATGCCATTTCCTCTTGCATCAGTTC
>CANQQB010000106.1 GCA_947625845.1 uncultured Oscillospiraceae bacterium | reverse complement strand
GGAGGTCATGTTGTAAAAATCCGGGTGGCGGAAGTAGGGGCTGTCCTCATGGTCCCCCGCCCGCTCCACGCTGTCCGCGCCGTCGGCGGGGCTGATGTCCGCCCCGTCGTCGAATTTCATCTCGTCGGAGAAGTTCTCCCCCTCCGCCGCCAGCGCCGGCATGGCCGCGCCCAGGATCAGCGCCGCCGTCAGGGTCAGCGCCAGAAAGTATCTCGCGCTTCGTTTCATGTCATATCTCCTTACACTAGCTGTTTGCCGCAGTCGGGGCAGTAGTAATGGTCGCCGCGTAAGATCATCTGTTCCGTGAGAAACCTTTTATCGCAGTTGGAGCAGATTGCCGCGAGCAGATCCCCTGAGCTCCATCCTTCATAATCTCCCCCGGACACCTTCTCCAGGGCCTCGTCGGCCAGCTCTTCCGGAGCCTTTTTGTTCTCATTGTTTTCCATGATGTTTCTCCTTTCCCCTTTCGGCCCAGTCTCACGACTTGTACGGGCACATCGCGTTATTGTCCCCGCCAAACATATTGTAGATCTTGTCAGCATCAAGCTTTAGCAGACAGTTGTCGAAATTGGTGTGGCAATGATTGCAAACGTTTCTGTTTCTAAATTCGACCATATAATCTGCATATTTGAAAAACTCATCTTCAGTGTAGACACCGCCGGACACCTTCTCCAGCGCCTCGTCGGCCAGGGCCTCCGGGGTCTTTTTGTTCTCGCTGTCGTTCATCGGTCAAGCCTCCTTCTTTGGGCACAGTGTCCAATACGATGGTTTCAATTTTATCACGGCATCCAGCGGAGTTCCGTAGGGACAGTCATTGTTATAGTGGCGGCAGGATCTGCAGTTGAGTCCAACAAAATCCCCCTCCCCGCCCGCCACCTTGTCCAGGGCCTCGTCCGCCAGGGCCTCGGGGGTCTTTTTGTTCTCGCTGTTTTCCATGATGTCTCCCCTTTCCCCGCTCATTTTGTTCCCGTTGTTTTCCATAGCGGCAATTCAAAACTGCAGCACTGTGTCGTAGTGGTAGGGGCAGTAGTATTCGTCACCGCCGCCGTATCTGGCTTGCGAGGGCAAGTAGTGCGAGTTGCACTTCGGACAATAACCGGGAAGAATGGCCACTGCTTTTCCCCCCGCCACCTTGTCCAGCGCCTCGTCGGCCAGGGCCTCATTGCTCATTTTGTTCTCATTGTTTTCCATGATGTTTCTCCTTTCTCCCTTCCGGGACGGTCATCACGCTCTCACATACCCGAGATCACGGGCACAGTCGGCACATATGTGGTGCACAGTCGCAAGCGGGTTCGCCGGATCATAATAAACCTCCAATCTTTTGTCTTCCCGGCACACGGGACAGGTTCCTATATAATAAGAGTTGTACTCACCCCCGGCCACCTGGTCCAATGCCTCGTCGGCCAGTTCTTCCGGGGTCTTTTTGTTCTCGTTGTTTTCCATGATGTCTCTCCTTTCCCCGCTCATTTTGTTCCCGTTGTTTTCCATAGCGGCAATTCAAAACTGCAGCACTGTGTCGTAGTGGTAGGGGCAGTAGTATTCGTCACCGCCGCCGTATCTGGCTTGCGAAGGCATGTAGTGCGAGTTGCACTTCCAACAATAACCGGGACTAATGGCCATTGCTCTCCCGCCGGCCACCTTCTCCAGCGCCTCGTCCGCCAGCTCTTCCAGGGTCTTTTTGTTCTCGCTGTTTTCCATGATGTTTCCCCTTTCCCCGTCCGGGACGGTCACAGCACATACCCGCTATCACGGGCACAGTCGGCGCACATGTACCTGCTCTTTTTCGGATCCTCCGGGTCATGATAATACGCCAGTTCCTCTTTTTGTTGATGGCACTCGGGACAGGTGCCCACGGGGCGTACGTATACCTTCCTTCCCCCGCCCGTTACCGCGTCCAGGGCCTCGTCGCCCAGCTCTTCAACGCTCTTTTTGTTCTCGTCTTGCTTCATAGCTCTTCCTTTCCTTTCGTCAGCAATGGCAGCCTTCGGACGATCCCGCGCACGTCATTTCCCGCCCCAGCCTTCGGTCACTTTATATTGTTTCCTTTCGTCCGCGAGGCAATTGGGACACAAGTACATCATGGAGGTCCAGCCTTTGCCGAGATCGATCGTATATACTGCAACTGACGCATCACTTTTATGGCAAATGCCGCATGTGAGCACGCGGGGCGATGAGCTTTCCCATGGCCATACAATTCTCTTCGCCCCGCCCGTTACCGCGTCCAGGGACTCGTCCGCCAGGGCCTCGGGGGCTTTTTTGTTCTCGTTGTTTTCCATGTTCGTTTCTCCCGTTCCCGTCTTTTAGGGCAAAATCGACTGCAGCATGGCCAAGGTGGCCGGGTCGAGTTGTCCGAGCTGATCGCCGAGCTGCTGTCTGAGCTTAGCGCCGAACTGATCCATGACCTGATCGCCGAGCTGGCCGCCCAGCTGTTCCATGATCTTATCGCCGAACTTGTCCATGAGCTTGTCGCTGATCTGATCTATGACCTGATCGCTTGTGCCCGGGTTCGTCACCCCGCCCGTTACCGCGGCCAGGACCTCGTCCGTCAGCTCTTCAACGCTTTTTCTGTTCTTGTTGTTTTCCATTGTCGTTTCTCCTTTCAGTATAGTGGGTGTTATTGTTCATCCGTGTGCCGGGGGGTCATTGGTTATAATGACAGACTTGCCCCCGGCCACGGCGTCCAGCGCCTCGTCGTCCAGAGCCTCCGGAGCCTTTTTGTCCAGCTCCTCCGGGGCCTTTTTGTTCCCGTTGTCTTCCATGTTCGCGTTCCTCCTTTTCCCGTCCCGCATCACCTGTAGAGCGATAACAGAGAGGGCACGATGTCCGGGCCATATTTTTTGATCTGTTCGTCTACATAATGCCAGTCGACCCCGCCGCCGCCGGTGACGCCGGCCAGCTCCTCGTCGGACAGCTCGCCCTTCGCGCCATGAAGCGCCTCGTCCAGCTTCGCGAGCTTCTCCGCCGTCAGCTCCAGGCCGCACGCCTTCGCGGCGGCCTCCACTTCCTCCGGGCTCTTGGCCTGCTGCGCCTTTGCCACGAATTCCTCGATCTTGTTCTTCTCCATGATAATTCTCCTTTCTGCCGGGTCAACCGGCCATCAAAGTTTGCGCCATTTCCATTCCGGGCCGTAGTTAGCTTTTAAGCAAGCCTCGCAGATATAGGAAATGCATCTTACAGAACCACCCGCCGGGTCACGGTAGACACCCTCGCCCAGGGGAATGTCGTCCCGACCGCATATAAAGCAGCATGGCTTACGCATTAACCCGCCGGCCACCTTGTCCAGCGCCTCGTCGGCCAGCTCCTCGCCGCTCTTTTTCGTCTCGCTGTCGTTCATATTCTCTCACACCCCCTTTCCTTATCGTCAGCCTCTGATATATGGGCAAAAGTACAGGCCGGCGTCCTTATACGCCTGGATTCAGGACGGACACAGCCATTTGTTGCCGTTCGTGGTCATGTGCTCCGTGACCATGTCCGGGGAGAACGTACCGCCGCATCTGTCGCACTGCGTGTGCTGCTCGGGCGGAAGATCCGAGGCCACAAAGGAGGGGAGCCGGATACTGCCTCCCGCCACCGCGTCCAGCGCCTCGTCGGTCAGTTCTTCGCTGCTCTTTTTGTTCTTGTACTCGTCCATGTTCGTCTCTCCTTTGCGGTCATTTCATTATCGTCTCGCCTGTCGTACTGTACAGCCTTTTTTCCGACGCTTTTCCATGCAGCTCGGGCATAGTGAACAGTTCACATCATCGCACAAACAGTGCTGAACGCTTTTGTCCTGCAGGAAGCAATCTACACATATCAAATACTGTTCAGCGTCTTCGTCTGTCCCCCCGGACACCGCGTCCAGCGCCTCGTCGGCCAGGGCCTCGGGAGCTTTTTTGTTCTCGTTGTCGCTCATGGTCGTGCCTCCTTAAATAATATTTGTTTTGGGTCTCTGTTTCCTTATACGTTCCGGCAGGCCGAAAGGGCCGACGACGATCGAAAAAATTATTCCTCCGGCTCGTCCGGCAGGCGCATTTTGGGTACGTGTACGTCGTACGGCCCGCTGACCGTGCAGTAGATGCCCTCCTGCTCCAACAGGTCCACGAAGGTGTTCGCGTACTTGTCGTCCTCGAACTCCTGCATGAAGCAGTAGTCGAAATACCCGTTGTCGGTGTTGATCTCGATGCAGATGCCGCTTCCGTCGGTGGTCACGGAACAGTGCACGGATTCTATCATATTGGCCATGCTGCCCCAATCCGTCCGGCCCACGTAGCTGACCTTGAAGCTCACAGGCGCGGACGCGGGCAGATTGCCGATGCCCGTCCTTGCGCCGGTGACGATGGGCCGCAGCCGGTCGAACTTCTCCTGAAGCGTCAGCCCCTCCAGCTCCTTTTCCAGGGCAAGCTGCTTTCTCACCGTGTCCCACACCGTCTCCGGCTGGCTCTGGAGCATCACCATGCCCCGGCTGCATATGGCCAGCCGCTCGATGTCCGACCCCTTCAGCCTGGGAGGGTAGGCAAGCTCTATCAGCTTGACCATGCTCTGGTGCGCCAGGGGCTTGCCTATCACGTCCCGGATGTTGTGAGCCATACCGCACACCACCGGCTCTTCCATGTCCGGGTACAAAGTATGCAGCGTCTTGGCCATAAAGGCGGAGGTGATGGTGGCGGGGCTGCCGTCCTGGGTGCGGGTGTACTTCATGAAGGACGTCTCCCCGATCCGGATATGCCAGCAGCGCTGCTTTCCCACAGGCGTGTGGTCCGTGACGCAAAACGCGCCGCTCCATTTGGGCAGAAGAGGCTCGTCCGTCTCCGGTATATCCATGTTGAACGGGTCCTCCATCTCTCCTTCGGGGATGTCCTCCCCCGCCAGCCGCACGTCGGCCGGGTCTAGGGTCCGCCCCTCCGTCTCGCAGAGGTAGTAGTAGAGCACCGTCTTGATCCAGTGAAACGCCCCGGCCCCGTCCGTCAGCGCGTGGAACGCCCCGAATATAACGCTGGTGCGCTCGTAGCTCACGCCCACCAGGTGATAGTTGGACGCCGCCGTATTCAATTTTGCCGGCTCCGGTCCCTTCACGATGGTCACCGGCAGGGGGTTATCCTCCAGTACCAGGTCCTCGCCCTGTACGGCAAGACGCACGGCAAAGTAGGGATACCGCTCCATGGCCTTGTCCAGAGCCCTGCGCAGGACCTCCGGCTCGATGGGGTTTTTCAGCGTCACCCGGACGCTGAAGGCGTTTGCGAAGTCCCGGTTGGCCCCGTAGAACATCGCCAGGCTCACCGGTGAAAGTTTTGTTGTCGCCATAGATCTCTCCGTCCGCCTTCCCGTCAGTTGATGCCGGGGAACACCGTGCGGCTGCTGATGCACCACGCCTTTGCGCACGACGGGCAGTGCACCGTGCGGTTGCCCTCCGGCGCGCTCATAGCGGCGCCGCAGGAGCAGGTGAAGAGCAGAAACCCGTTCTCATATTTTGCTTTTACGCCCCCTGCCACCGTGTCCAGTTCCTCTTCGTTCAGTATGTTTTTCTCGTTCATGATCGTTTCTCCTTTTCAGTTAGTGATGATTTGATTTTCGCGCCGGGGCGCCCTATTACACCCCGAGGGCCACATGGTACTTTTCATAGCACTCTCTGCACAGGTTCACCGGACCGGAGGGGCCGTAGTAGGTATCTACGGAGAAGTCGTCCAACCGTTTGCAGTAGGAGCAGCCGACATACCCGTCCTCCAATTCATCCCCCTCGCCGCCGCCCGCGACGGCGTTCAGCGCCTCGTCGGCCAGTTCCTCAAAGCTTTTCTCCTTTTTGTTGTCGTTCATAACGATTCGCCTTTCTGTTTTTCTATTTCTTGATACGTTCCAGGCGGCCCAAAGGGCCGACGGCCCGGAATTTTTTCAGGCCCCGACGGGTTTTCCCGCGGAGCGCGCAGAGTCCCGGCGGCCACGCGCGCAAATACTTACCGTTTTTCCGGCCGTCCTCTCTCTGCCCGCCCAGCGGTTCGGCGATATCTTCCGGCGTCTGCGGCGCGCCTTTATGCGCTCGCCGTGCTCTCCGTGTCCAGCCGCTGCCTTGCCACCAGCTCGGCAAAGTAGCCGTTCTGGGCGATCAGGTCCTCGTAGGTCCCGTCCTCCACGATATGTCCCCCGTCCAGGACGATGATACGGTCGCAGTGGCGGATGGTGCTGAGCCGGTGGGCGATGACGATACGGGTGCACTTGAGCTTATCCAGCGAATCGGACACCACCCGCTGGGTGATGTTGTCCAGAGCGGAGGTGGCCTCGTCGAACATGAGCACGCGCGGCTTGGG
>CANQQB010000105.1 GCA_947625845.1 uncultured Oscillospiraceae bacterium | reverse complement strand
CAGGTCTTGACGTTGCTCCACCAGGTCCCGGCGGTGTTGCTCACGGCGGTGGTGAAATTTTTCACGGCTCCCACCTTGCCGCCCCACCAGTTTTTCACGTTCCCCCACCATGTAGCCGCGTGATTCGCCACACCGGTGGTGAACTCCCTGACGGCGCCAACTTTCGCGCTCCACCAGTTCTGCACGTTCCCCCACCACGTGGCCGCGTGATTCGCTACGCCGGTGGTGAACTCCTTCACGGCTCCGACCTTCGCGCCCCACCAATTTTGTACGTTGCCCCACCACGTGGCGGCGTGATTCGCCACGCCGGTGGTGAACTCCCTGACCGCTCCGACCTTTGCGCTCCACCAGTTCTGTACGTTCCCCCACCACGTGGCCGCGTGATTTGCCACATTGGTGGTGAACTCCTTCACCGCTCCGACCTTCCCGGCCCACCAGGTCTTGACGCTGCTCCACCAGTCTGCCGCTTTGTTGGCCACGTTGGTAGTGAACTCCTTCACGGCCCCGACCTTCTTGCCCCACCAGGTCTTGACGTTCTTCCACCATGCCTTAGAATCGTTCTTTACGCCCGTCCAGAAATCCGCCACCTTGCCGACGACATTGTTCCACCAGCCTTTTACCTTATCCCAGCATTCTGCCGCTGTATTTTTGACGCCAACCCAGACTTCTCCCACTGGCTCGGAGACCTTTTCTTTCCACCAGGATTTAACCTTGTCCCATTGTTGCGCCAATTTGCCCTTCGGCATGGCGTCGGTCAGTTCTTTTGGGAGGGGCGTGCCATAGTGCACCGCGTCGGCCAGCTCCCCGTAATCGTCTATCACAACGCCGTATGCGTCATGAATGGCTTTTAGAGCTTCTTCCTGGGTCATAAGCCCCTCGTCGACGCGGCCCACAAGCGTACCGATGCCAATCTCCGGTGAAAACGTCTCACTGTAGTTTTGTAGCGTGTTTTCCACATTTTTGCTGATTTCTTCCGGCGTCACGGACAGCAGGCGCAGCGTTATTGCCACGCCGAGCGTCAGCCCGATAGCTGCGCCGCCGACTGGCCCGCCTACAACAGCCTTCAATATCCCGCTCTTCCCGGCGACGGCACCGACGATGGCGCCAATCAGGCCGACCGCTGACGCGAGGAACAGTTTACCCGCTTCGTTCTTGTCAATCTTTCCATCCCCATCGAACGTAAGTTCGCTGATTTTCACGCCCAGCAGCGCGCCCATGGTCAGGCCAACCAGGCCGCCCACCGGTCCGCCCAGCGTGTAGCCGATGATGCCGCCCGCCGCGGCGCACAGGCCGGTCAGGATCTTCTCCGCGATCAGCTCCGGGTTGAGATCCTCCCACTCAAAGAGAATGTCTCTGAGCCGCACGATGAAGTCCGACCCTTCCACGGGCACCTCTTCCGTCGCAAATCCCAGGTCGTCGCCAGCTCCGCCGCCACCGCCGCCGCCACCGGAGGCGTTCTCCTGCCAGATATTCAGCTCGTCCAGGCCGGAGAGGTTCTGCGCCGCGTCCTCGGCCGCTTCTGCCGCCGCCTTGACGCCCTCCGCCGTCCCGCTCGCCGCGACCGCGGCCGTGTTCATGTCCGCGGACATTTTCTTCACGTTCGCCGCAGCGCCCACCGACGCCACGGCCACGCCGCCCAAGGCGTTGGAGATCGTGGACGCCGAACCGGTCACCACCCGCGTATAGGACCCCCGCCCGCTCAGGATGGCGAAGAACCGGGCCACCGCGTTCGCCGCCCGTATCGCCAGGTTGGCCAGCTTCTCCAGCAGCGGCGCGACAGCCGTCAGGATGGGTTTGAACGCCGCGGCCAGACTGACCTTCACGTTCGTCAGCGCGGTCTTGAGCCGGTCCAGGGTGTCGGCGGTCTCGGTGTCGTGTTTGGCCAGAATGGTAAACCCCTCCTTGACCGCGTTCCGGAGGCGCCGCACAAGAATGAACGTGGACCGGATGCCCAATCCCCACTTGAGCACCTTCTTAAACACGCTGTTGACGCTGGACGCCGCCGTCGACGCGCTGGACCGCAGCGAGGTCATCGCCCCGGACGTGTCAGTGGTCTGCCGGCGCACCAGTCCCATGCGCTCTGCAACCCCGGCCAGGACCTTCCGGACCCGCTCCCAGGCGGTGGTCTGTGCGTCTGCGTCCGCCGTCTCGCCGCCCGCGTCCTGCATCGCCGTGTCCGCGTCTGCGGTCGCGGCGGCCCGCTCTGCTTCGGCGGCTGCCGCGGCCTCTGCTTCTTCCTCCGCCAGCTTCCGCACGGACTTGGCCGCGTTCTCCGCCGATACGCCCTGCTGGTCGTAATACTTCATGACCTCGGCGGCGGCCTTGGCATTGCCGTCCATCGCCTTGCCGAAGTTTTCCATAAAATCAACGGCGCCCTGGTCGTAGCCCCAGCCCTTGGACAGGTTCTTTCCCATGGCCTTCCCGGTGCGGGCCACGGTATCCCCCGCCTTTTTCATTTGCGCGCCGATGTCCTTCACACCGGCGTTCACATCGGAAATATCTATGTCGACTTTGATTTTTACGGAGCCGTCCTCAGCCGCCACAGCGTATCACCCCTTCAATCCAAATAGTTCTCTCAGCTCGTCCTTTTGCGCCCGCTCCTGCTCTGTCATCTTCCGCCGAAGCTCCACCAGCGCCTTGTTCTCCCGGACAAACTGCTGTTCCTGTTTTTCCAGCTTCTTACCCCTGGCCCGCTTCTGTCGGATGCTGACGATGCTGGAAAAAAGGCACTCTCCTATCTCCATATAGGCCCCCAGAAACGTCCACCAATGCAGATAGGGCAGCGCCCGCACCTCCTGCCCCAGCACCCGGTTCACCGCCGGTATGATCACCGGCCCGTCCTGCTCCCAATCCATGGTCCGGGGCATGGGCCGCCGTTTATCCTCCCGAACGCCGGGACCGTCTATGAACGCCGCCAGGGCCTCCATCGCCTCCCGGTATCGCTCCGCCGGCAGGCTCTCCCAGTCCTTCACCATCACCCGCAGGCATACCGCCGCCTGTTCGTCCGGCTCATAATCCGGGTCGTTGAACACGCTCAGCACGTACAGCACCTTGCGAAAATCCGTTTCTATATCAAAGCCCACGCCCCCGATGTCCAGGGACGTGGGCAATTCCCACGCGCTCATTTGCTCTTGGGCGCGGCGGCCACGGCCTTGTTGATCTTGGCCAGCTTCTTGTCCAGCCGCTTCTGGGTAACTTGCTCGACCAGCCCGCCGATCTTTTCGAGGACCTGCTCGAAATAGAAGTCGCCGTTTTTCGTCACCGTCAGCGGCCCGCAAGCCCCGAACAGCCCGTCGGACACCTTATACCCCAGCAGGAAATCGAACTGCCCCTCGATGTCCGCCGCCAGGGCATTCAGCGCATCCAGCTTTTCCTCGTCGGTGGCGTTCTCCCGCTGGGCGATCTGGGTGTTGAAAAAATCGACCACGGCGCCGTACCGCTTCAATATGTTCGAGTCGGCGGGGTTAAAATCGAACGAGCCGATGACCTTGCCCCGCTCGTCCTCCACCTCCACCGTGACCGCCCCGGTCTCCACCTTCAGCTTCATAACTTCTGCCATAATTAAATCCTCCTTCCTTATTGACGGCCCCCCTGTGTAAGGGGGGCTGTCATGCGTCAGCATGACTGGGGGGTTGTCACCAGACCTAAAGCTTGGTAACAACCCCTCCGCCTTCGTCGTCGCTCGCTGGGCTAGGTCGGGATTCGCCGCAAGCGGCAAACCCCGAATAGCCCGCGGCTCCTCCTCTCCCCAAAAGGCAGGCGTGCCTTTTTGGGGCCCCATTGCTCGGCACCTCCCCTTACACAGGGGAGGCTTTATGCCGCCGCATTACGCCCCCGGAATCGCCCCTTCGGTAAATTTGGGGCTGCGGCTCTCGATGCTCTCTTTGGTCACATACCCCTTCTGGCTGGCCCCGTCCTCGCTGACGGTGAAGGGGATATTGAATCCCTCCGTCCCGCCGCCGTAACTCTGGGGCTTCACCATGACCTCCCGCAGCCACGCCAGGTGGTTCTCCGCCGCCGTGTCCTCCACGATCACCTCCAGCATCAGGGTCTTGCACCCGTCGCCCTTCACCCGGTCCAGGGCGATATCCCGCAGCTTGGGGTACAGCTTTTTGTCCGGGTCCGCGTAGAACGGGTCCGCGTCCATGCTGGGGGTGTAGCCGTTATCCCGGGTCTTGGTCTGGCCCAGGATGTTCTTGATCTGCTCGGTATCGGAGTTGAGCTCCACGCTCATTTCCTCGATGTCATCGCCGATGATCTCGAACTCGGCCTTCTCCACGTCGGCCACCTTCGTGTTGAATTTGGTGTCCAGATAATGGGCCATTGCCTCGCGTTCCAGTTTTGCCATAATAAAAATTCCTCCTGAAAAATTATTTTTGATAGATGTTTTCATACCTGGCGGCCAGTGCCGCCGCCCAGGTCTCCGTCTGGTGCTCGTCCCGCTCATAGAGATAGGCCGGCGCCTGGATGGAAAAATCCAAAAATCGCCGTCCGCCGGTGAGCGCCGGGTACCGCTCCGGCGCGTATGTCCGCCCGTCCACGGTCACGCTCTGGCCCTGTAACCACCGGCCCAGCATATCCAGCCGCTCCTTAGCGGCCGCGCGGCTTTCCTCATTCATGCCGCCGCCGCGTATCAGCACCGCGAACGGATACCGGCACACCTGCCGCACCCGGCCCGTGACGGACCGGCGCTCTTCCTCGATCACGGCCCCGTCGCCGGGGTACAGCGCCATCCCGCCGCTGTCGCGCAGCGTGGCGAAGGCGATCTTCTCGCCCGACCCCAGGCCGGGGAACCGGTTCACCAGCGCCCGCACGGCCTGGGTGAGCACGTCGAAGCTCTCCGTTGTGTCGAATCTGACTTCCTTTTTCTCGTCCATGTTTTCACCGCTTTCGCTCTTTGCCGTCCAGTATGGCCTGCATCCGGTCCAGCCACCGCCGCAGCCTTGCGGCCTTGGCCGCCTCGAACCACGCCGGCCTTGCCGACGGACTGGAGTACCGCAGCGGCCTGTCCGTGGCCGCCAGGTGCGCGCCCTTTTGAAAGCGCGGCCCCACGCCGGGAATATTTCGCGGCCCTTTTCCGGTGGCCGCATCCACCATGACCCGATTTTGATACAAATACCGTGCCATTGGCCCCACCCCAGCGTAGATCTGCCCGGAGCCGACCATGCTCTCGTTGGCCGCCCGTGTCCGCTCCCGGAAGCCCCCGGTCCGCACCGGCATGTACGGCAGCATATCCTCCGCCGCCATCTCATGCAGCGCGTCGTAGGCTTTTTCCAGCCGGCCGGACAGCTCCATCCCGTCGAACGCCACCCGGACGGCCCCGCTCTGCGTGCGGAAGCTCCTGACTCTGAACCTCACGGCGCTCACCGCCCTTCGATCTCAAAGTGGGGCAGCGCCCCGTACCGGTGCACGCTGCGCACGGCCCAGACCCCGTCCCGTTCCCGGCACAGGTGCTCGTAAAACCCCTCCGGCCACGTGCCATCGGCCACAGGCTCGTCCTCCGGCCACGTCCCCGGCAGGAAGAAGTCGAAGTCCTCGCCCTCCGCGAACGTGACGTACAGCTCCGGTTCGTCCACGCGCTGCCACATTTTCGGCGGCAGCCAGATCTTGCCGCCCACGGTCAGCGCGCCCTCCAGCGGCACATAGGGGATGAGGGCCACGGTCTGGCCGGTCTGCTTCCAGCCGTACCCGGCTGCGGCCTGGACCCTCTCCACGCTCAGCTGCACCCCCGCTATCACGGTGGGGTACCACACGTCCCCCTCCTGACCGTGTCTGCGGTTAAATACCGTTATCGTCTCGTTGTAAATAAAACCACTTCCTTCCTTTTTGACGGCTCCCCTGTGTAAGGGGAGCTGTCAGCGCCTTGGCGCTGACTGAGGGGTTGTAACAGTGGCGCCCCGCCTCCGCCAAAGGTGTCCCCGGCTCCCGCCGTGGACTGCGTTGGATTTTAATGCTTCTCTCCCTCCTTCGCGCCGCAGCGCGGCCCCCTCTGACGAGGGGGCTGTCAGCGCCTTTGGCGCTGACTGGGGGAGAGAAATAATTCAAATCCTCTTCCTTATTGTCCGGGGTCCCCACGCGGCAAGCCTGTCGCGTGGGGAAAGGAGGAGCCGCTGGCTATCCGGGATTTGCCGCTTGCGGCGAATCCCGGCCTAGCCATGCGTGCTCCGACGAACGCCTCCCCTGTGTAAGGGGAGGTGGCAGCGCGGAGCGCTGACGGAAGGGTTGTCCCGCTCCCTCACGGCACCACCGGATACAGCCCCATATACAAAAGGTTGACCCCGTTGGCGTCCCGCACCCCGGCCAGATACCGCTCCACCGTTTCCCGGCA
>CANQQB010000104.1 GCA_947625845.1 uncultured Oscillospiraceae bacterium | reverse complement strand
TTAATGTGCTATAATTTACCATGTATAGCTGTATTCAAAAACATACCGACCTACATGGGTATGACAAAATGATTATTTCGGGATATAGCGCAAAAAACGCGGGGGCAAACAGGCTAAAAAACAAACCGCCAACGCACCGCTTTGAAACGGAGCGGAGAGGCTCCGGCATTTACCACGGATGGGTGATTCGGCATCCGAAGGAGGCTGTTGTGATGAGGTACAGAATGAAACGGTTGCTTGCGGAGCTGCTGTCGGCGGTCATACTCCTGTCCCTGCTGCCGGCCATGGCGTGGGCGGCGGGCTTTGAAGGCGCGGCCAGCGGCAACGGGACGGTGGACAGCCCTTATCAGATCTCCACGGCGGATCAGTTAAGGCAACTGAGCGAGTATGTGAACGCCGGGGAAGATTGCACCGGCCTATATTTTGAGCTGACGGCGGATATCGACCTGGGCGGCGGCCCGGATAACCAGTGGACGCCCATTGGGAAGGATGACGCCCAATTCAAAGGCTCCTTTGACGGCGGCGGTCATACCATCAGCGGACTGTATATTGATAGCTATGCTTATGATGTGGGTCTGTTCGGGTTTATCGATAATCAAGGTACAGTGAAAAACCTGGGCGTCAGCGGATCCATCAAATCAGGCGATCAGATGGGCGGCATCGCGGGAACAAACCATGGAACGATCACCGGTTGCCACAGCGCCTGCGAGATTGAATCTGGTGAGCGGACAGGCGGCATTGTGGGAGTTAACAGTGCTGGCTCGGTGTCAGATTGCTACAATACCGGCTCGATCAGCGGCGCAGAGCGCGCAGGCGGCATCGTAGGGCAAAACTCCGGTAATATTTCAGATTGTTATAACGCCGGCGCGGTCAGCGGCACAAGCTACGCAGGCGGCATTGTAGGATATTATACGGGCGACCACACTTTCGAAAACTGCTACAACGTTGGCCAGGTTACCGGCACAGGATCATGTGGAGGCATTGCAGGAAGAGACGACACTGGGCATAGTACTTACACAAATTGCTATTTCCTTGCGGACACAGCGGAAAAGGGCGTAGGCAGCGATACGGGCGGCACAACCGGTGTAGAATCAAAATCAGAGGACGAGTTCAAGTCCCTTGCGGGAACGCTCGGCGCGGGCTGGACGGACGACCCGTTTTTGGGCCGCCCGGTGCTGAAGACGAACCCGGAGCCCTGGCCCATCTCCGGCGAGGGCACGGATGAGCACCCCTTCGAGATCCCCAACAAGGAGACGCTGGAGAAGGTCCGGAACTATATCAACAGCAGTACCGACGGCGGCAAGGGAAAGGTTTTCAAGCTGACGAAAAACATCGACCTGGGCAATGAGGAATGGACGCCGATTGGAAGTAGCAGCAGCAGCCCATTCCAAGGCACCTTCGACGGAGGGGAATTCACCGTCAGAGGGCTATATGTAAATACGAATAATTATGGCGGCCTGTTTGGATATCTCGAAGAGGGTGGGACGGTAAAAAACCTGACGGTGGAGGGCAATGTCACTGGCAGCTCATACGTTGGCGGAATCGTTGGTTGGAGCTATAAAGGCATTATAGAGAACTGTCATAACGCCGCAGCTGTTACCGGTACCAACGACTATATCGGCGGCGTTGTTGGATTTAGTAACGGCGGCACCGTGACCAACTGCTACAACACCGCGACTGTAACCGGCAGCGGCAGCAGCCAGCACATCGGCGGCATCGTGGGATATAATGTTCGCGGCACCGTGACCAACTGCTGCAACACCGCGACTGTCACCGGTCACTACCTTGTCGGCGGCATCGCTGGGGAGAACTCCAGCGGCATGGTGACAAACTGCTATTATCTCGATACAACACTCAGTGGCGTCGGCGCTGGCGATGGCAGTGGAACAACACCGAAAACCGAGGCGGATTTCGCCTCCGGCGAGGTGGCGTGGCTGCTGCAAGAGGGGCAGGGCACGCAGGTCTGGGGCCAGACCGTGGGCAGCGGCTACCTCGAGCTGACCGCCGAAACGGGCAAAACGGTCTACAAGGTCACCTTCCAATCGGATGGAACGGAATGCGCCGTGAAATATGCCAACCCCGCCGGGCTGACGGAGCTGCCCGCCGACCCGGAAAAAGCGGGCTATACCTTTGAGGGCTGGTCTAAAACAAGCGGCGGCAGCGTTGATTTCACTGCCAGGACCCCGATCAGCGGGGATATGACCGTCTACGCGGTATGGAAGGTCCCCTTTGAGGGCTCCGGCACGGCGGAGGACCCCTACATCATCTCCGACAAGGAGACGCTGAAGGCGTTCCGGGACTATGTCAACGCCGGGCACAACTGCGCGGGCCTATATTTCAAGCTCACTGCGGATATCGACCTGGAAAATGAGCTGTGGACGCCCATCGGTGTTGGATACGGCATCACCTTTAATGGCACTTTTGACGGCGGCGGGCACAGCATCAGCGGCCTGAACGTCAACACGCGGGATTACGCCGGTCTGTTCGGGGTCGTCTATAACGGCCATATCAAAAATCTCACCGTCGCGGGCACGGTCACCAGCACCGGCGGCAACGATACCGGCGGTATCGTGGGCACTTTGGGCGATTACGACGCCATGGATGGCTCCGTCACGAATTGCCATTCTTCCGTCACCGTGACAGGCTCCGGCGGCTATACCGGCGGCATCGTGGGGCAGAAATACGGCAGCACTGTGAGCGGCTGTGTCAATACTGGAGCTGTTTCTGACAGCGACGGCGACGCCGGCGGTATCGCGGGGGCGAATTTCGGCGGCGCGATTGAAAATTGTTATAACACCGGAGATGTCTTCGGGGGTTGGCGTGCAGGCGGCATTGCGGGTTCAAATTCCGGCAGAGAATGGACGGCCCCCGCCGAGATCATAAGCTGCTACAACACGGGCACGGTATCCGGCGGCAAAAATATCGGCGGCATTCTGGGATTGAGCGGTGGCTCCGTGACCAACTGCTACTATCTGGACGCCTGCGGCGGGGCGAGCGAGGGTACACCGAAAACGGCGGCGCAGTTTGCCTCCGGCGAGGTGGCGTATCTCCTCCAAGCCGGGCAGAGCGCTCAGGAGCCCCTTACCTGGGGTCAGGGCGTCACCAACGGCGGCACCGATCCGCTCCCGATCCTTACGGACGAGGCGGCGGACAGGGTCTATCAGGTCACATTCCGGGCGGATTTGACGCCGGAATATGAAAAGACGCTGTACGCCAACCCCGGCGGCACGCTGCCGGAGGCGGAGACCTTGAAACCGGAGAAGGAGGGGTACACCTTCGTCAAGTGGGCGTTGACCGACAGCCCGGAGGGCGAGGCGTTTACCGCCTCCACGCAGGTAAATAGCGATCTGACCCTGTACGCCATCTTTGAGGAGAAGGCGACGGAGCCCACGGAGCCCGAGGACACCGGTGACCCGGGGACTTCCAGTGAGCCCACGGGGTCCGAGCCTTCCAAGGGCCCGGGGACCTCGGAAGGCCCCCAAGCTCCCACCTTCAGGCCGTCGGGCGGAAGTTCGGGCAATAATCCGGGCAGCAAGCCCAGCGGTACGCCCAACGACACGCCGAAGACAGGGGACGAAGGTCCGCTCTTCCTGTGGCTGGCGCTGACGCTTCTCTCCCTGGTGGGCGCCGGGGTGACGGCTTTCACGCCGTTCATAAGAAAGAAAAGTCCAATCGGCACGAACGGCAGGCACTGAAAACAGAGGGGAAGGTTTCACAATGAAACGCGGTTTTAGACAGTTTTTCGCGGCGGCGTTAACGGTGCTGCTGCTCTGCGCCACGCTGCCGGCCACGGCGCTGGCGGAGACCAGTCTTGCCAGCAGCGGCGAGATTAACGGGTTCACATATGAGTGGGATGACGCCCGTAAAGAACTCACCCTGACCGGTGACGGTGAACTGGATCTGTCCGGCATAACGGTGGACACAGACGAAGTCGAGTCGGTCATTATAAAGGGCGATGTGCAGATCATTGGCCCAGGGTGCTTCGAGAACTGGAGGAATCTCCGGACGGTGGAGCTTCCCGAGAGCCTGATTGCGATCGAAGACCGCGCCTTTGCGGATTGCTCCAGACTTATGATGGTGGAGCTGCCGGAAGATCTTCATATCATTGGAGATGATGCTTTTTCCCACTGCGTGCGTCTCGAGCTGAGACGGCTTCCCAAAAGACTGATAGAAATCGGGAGGCACGCCTTTTTCGACTGCTTGTCTCTTGCGCTGACGGAGCTCCCTGAAAGCCTGGAATCCATCGGAAATTACGCGTTTTACAATTGCGAGGGCCTTACGAACCTGACTGTGCCCGCAAGTCTTGAGAGGATCGGGCGGCATGCTTTTTATGGCTGCGACGATCTGACCCTGCGCTTTTTGGGGATGACCGCTCCCACGGTGGAAAATTATACGCTTGAAAACGTCAAGGAGATCCAGGTTCCTATAGGTTCTACCGGATATGACGCCGCCCACGGCTGGCCGGAGGATAAGATCCAGTATGTCTTTTCCGGCGGCAGCACGGAGGAGAATCCCTACCGCATCATGGACAAGGCGCAGCTAAAGGCTTTTCGAGATTATATCAATGACGGCAACGGCGCGGGCGAATACTTCCTCCTCGCTGCGGATATCGACCTAGGCGGCGAGGAGTGGACGCCCATCGGCAGCGATTCAGCCACCGGCTTCCAGGGCATGTTTGACGGCGGCGGTCATACCGTCATGAACATGTCGATCACGGGGGAAAGCATATACAGCTCCATTGGCTTTTTTGGATACGTCGGCAAATCCGCCACGGTGAAAAATCTGAAAGTAACCGGCGAGATCAATGCGACAAACGGCACTCCTGATGGCGGCGATGTGGGCGGCATTGTTGGAAACTGCTCCGGCACGATCGAAAATTGTGAAAACGACGTCATTATAGCTGCCACCGGTTTTTCTTCGGTCGGCGGGATTGCCGGGGACGTCTCAAATGGGCATATCAGCAGCTGTGCCAATACCGGCAGTGTCACCGGGAATGGATATGTTGGCGGTGTTGTCGGACACGCTGCCGGCACGATTGAAAACTGCGAAAACGCCGCCGCTATAGCTGCCACCGGTTCCTTTGCGGCAGGCGGGATCGTCGGCAGCGGCTTAGGCGATATCAACGACTGCGCCAATACCGGCACTGTCACCGGAGAGAGTACTGTTGGCGGCATTATGGGAAGCGGCGGCGCCTTTGTCAGAAATTGCGGTAACAGCGGAGCTGTCATGGCAAGAAATTCCAGTAGAGCCGGGGGCGTCGTTGGGGTTTACTTCTCGCATGCGCCGTCTACCGGGGCCGTATATTATGTAATCGAAAACTGTTATAATACAGGTTCTGTCACTGCGGGGGATTCCGGCAGCGCCGGCGGCATTGCCGGCTCCACCTGCAATATAAAAAACTGCTATAATACCGGTACGGTCAGCGGCGGTGGAAATGCCGGCGGTATTCTCGTGGATAACGAGGACAAAGCTTTGGTAGAAAACTGCTACTACCTGGATACCTGCGGCGCGGGCGGTAAAGGCACGGCGAAAACAGCGGATGAATTTTCCTCCGGTGAGGTGGCGTATCTCCTCCAAGCCGGGCAGAGCGCCCAGATCTGGGGCCAGACCGTGGGCAGTGACTATCCCGAGCTGACGGGCGACGCGGAGAAAAAGGTCTGTCAGGTCACATTCCGGGCGGATTTGACGCCGGAATATGAAAAGACGCTGTACGCCAACCCCGGCGGCACGCTGCCGGAGGTGGAGACCTTGAAACCGGAGAAGGACGGGTACACCTTCGTCAAGTGGGCGCTGACCGACAGCCAGGAGGGCGAAGCCTTTACCGCCTCTACGCAGGTAAACAGCGATCTGACCCTGTACGCCATCTTCGAGGAGAAGGCTACCGAGCCCGCGCCGACGGAGTCCAAGGACCCCAAGCCTTCCGAGACTGAGGCCTCCCGAGATCCCACCATCAAGCCGTCGGGCGAGGGTCCTAACGATCATCCCAGCGGCACGCCCAACGACACGCCGAAGACCGGGGATGAAGGGCAGCTCTACCTGTGGCTGGCGCTGGTTCTCCTTTCCCTGGCGGGGGCGGCGGTGACGGCGCCCATCATGGGCAGGAAAAGACCGGTCGGCACGAGAAAAGCGAACGAGCGCGAATGATTTTCAAGGGAATGCGCGCCCTTTTGGAGGCGCCTGCCCAAATAGAACGGACAAAAGGGCGCGGAAGGTTCCTTCCGCGCCCTTTTCGGCCCGACAGCGCCCGCCTGGGGACGCCTCCCGAAAGTGTTTTCAGGAGGCGTCCATTCATTCCCCGGCCGTGCCACGACGTACAAAGATTTTTCACATTTTTGTAAATAAAGTATTGAAATTAAAAAACCGGCGTGATATAATTACCATGTATTTGAGAAAATAGCGGGAATATTTTTTGTGCGTTGCAAAAAGGTGTACTTT
>CANQQB010000103.1 GCA_947625845.1 uncultured Oscillospiraceae bacterium | reverse complement strand
GCGGGTATGGTGGAATTGGCAGACACGCGGGATTTAGGTTCCCGTGGGCGACCGTGGGAGTTCAAATCTCCCTACCCGCACCATTGCGGCGCAGCCGCACATTATTGACGGCCCCCCTGTGCAAGGGGGGCTGTCATGCGTCAGCACGACTGGGGGGTTGTAACGCCACCCGCCGCTGTCAAAAAAAGGCGTCCCCGGCATATGCACTGCCCCAGGAAAAGTGGACAGGGAAAAGAAGAGCTCCCTGAGCAGGAAAAAGGAATTAAGCGGAGTGTCGTGTTTTTCCTTCCTCCCGCATTTGCAGGATCACAGACTCGTATTCCTCTACATGCGTATACTTCCGTTTACTCATAACAATACCCCCTGTCGTGGTCATTCTCCTACAACAGGGGGCCTTTTGTCTACTGTCCGTTTTTTGCGGGGCGGTGCAATAAGCCGGGGACACATTTTAATGCACGAGCTTGGAACAGGTGCCGCCGCCCTCCGCTAAGTAGGCCGCTTCCTTGGAGGAGTAGGGGCATGCCCGCATGTTCTCCAGTTGGCAGTTTTTGTAGAAGCAATTCTCGAACATAAAATCCACTATCAGCTTTACCTGCTCCGGGGTCAGGTCCGTCCCGCCGGTGACCTTTTCCAGGGCTTCCTCCTGCGCCGGGGTCAGCTCCTTCATCCTGTCCTGCATCGTTTCGTTCATGATAGTTCCTCCTTATGTTATATTTTTTTGCTGCTCAAATCGTTCAGGGCTTACGTTCCTCCGGTTCCGGATCCGTTTTGTTCTGCGTGCTTTAATAACCACTGAAAGTTGTCCCAGGCCTGTCTCGCCTCCTCCTCGGAAGTAAATTCGATCTTTCCGCCGGAAACGGCATGCAGAGCCTCGTCGGGGAGCTTCTTCTCGTCGGGCATGGTATGGTCCTCCTTGTTTATTCCCCTGGCCGGGGTGCCCTCAGTATTGAGTAAAATGGGATAAAAGTCAATGGTTTTGTCCTGAATCGACAAAATCACGACTCGAAATGCAGATTTTGGGGGTTGACAACCCTTCCGAGCCGCCATTCGGCGGCCCACCTCCCCTGTGCAAGGGGAGGTGCCGAGCGAACGCGAGGCGGAGGGGTTGTGGACAACCCTCCAGTCACGCTAACGCGTGACAGCCCCCCTTACACAGGGGGGCCGTCAATAAGGTAATATTTAAAATCCAACGCAGTCTCCGGCTTTGCCGGAGACACATTTATTCGCCGAAGATGGCGGCGATGTCGACCGTTTCAAAATCTCCCTGCCAGACAACTTCCGCGTCGGCCGTCACCTGGTCCAGGAGGGCGTAAAACTGATCGCTGGCGGCGGCAGTGCGCAGAGAGGCGGTCGACCCGCCGCCGGACGTGTACGTGCCGTCCGGGTCCACGGGCAGACGGAGGATGATGTGGTAGCCGTAGTCCGACTCCACCGGCGCGGACAGGCCGTATTCCTCCAGGTCGGCGGTGGTGTCCTCAAAGACCGGGACCATCACGCCGGCGCCAAAGGTGTACCCGTCCGGGTTGGCGGCGAGGCCGGTGTCCTCGGAGTGCGCCTGCATCAGCTCGTCAAAGAGCGCCTCCAGGGCCTCGGGGTCGTCCTGCACGGCGGCGAGCTGGTCGTAGAGCTCGTCGGCCTGGGCCTTCTTCTCCGCCTTTTCCTCGTCGGAAAGGGCTTCACCGGTGGCGGGGTCCACGGTCATGAGCAGGATGTGCTTGCAGCGCATGAGACCCTCTTCCTCCGCGAAGGCCAGAGCGTCGGCGTCGGAAACGTCCGCGCCGTCCGCGCCATAGAGCTTTTCGGACAGCTTGTCCGACAGAAGGCTCACGCCGCTCAGATAGTCCAGAAGGTCCCGGGTCATGAACTGGCCGTCCAGGTAATCGGCGTAGGCGGTCAGCTCGTCGTCGGTGGTCTCGCCGTCGCCGTCGCCGTAATTGTCCGCGGCCTGGTCGTAGGCGTCGGAAAGGGTCTGCTCGTCCTGCTCGTCCAGGGAGACGTTTTCCCGCTCCGCCAGAGTCTCCACGGCGCGGTACACGAAAAGCTGCTCCGAGGCGCTGCTGCGGACCATGGAGGCGTTGTCCAGCTCTGTGTCAAAGTCCTGGCCGTCCCAGCCGGAATAGGGCATGCCCATGGCGGCCATGTACTTCACATAGCCGGCAAAATAGTTCAGCCAGTAGTAGTACTCCCGCCAGGTGACCTCCTTGCCGTCGTAGGTCAGCACGACCTCGTCCGGGTCGTAGGCGGCGTAGCCCAGGCCGGGCTTGGGCGTGGCCGTGGGCTCCGGTGCGGCCGTGGCGTCGGGGGCGGCCGTGGCCTCGGGGACGGCGGTGGCCTCGGCGGTGTCGCCGGGGTCGTCAGGCTCGTACTCCCGGATGGAATCGGCGCCGCAGCTGGTGAGCAGCGCGGCGGTCAGGCACAGGCAAAAGAAAACAGTGATGGATCTGCGCATGGAAATTTCCCCTTTTTGCAGTAAGTATAGGCGCAGTATAGCACAATTTAAACAGTGCTACAAGCGCCCTTGACGGAAAACCCTCCCGGTGCTAATATATATTGATTGATTGAAATAATTTGCTGTTCCTGTGGGGAGGGCCTATGAATATCATCGTTGTGGGCGCGGGTAAGATCGGCTTCACGCTGACCCAATATCTGACGAGAGAGGGCCACGACGTGACCGTCATCGAGCGTGACCCGGAGCGTATCACGCTGGTCAACACCACCCTGGACGCCATCACTATCGCAAGTCCCGTGGACATCGAGGCGCTGCGCATGGCCGGGGCCGCCACGGCGGACCTGCTCATCGCGGCAACGGACTCGGACGAGTCCAATATCCTGTGCTGCATGGTGGGAAGGAAGCTGGGGGTGAAGCACACGATAGCGCGGGTGCGCCGCCAGGACCATTACGACACGGTCATGCTCCTGCGGGACGAGCTGGGCCTTTCCATGACCATCAACCCGGAGTACGACGCCGCCGGGGAGATCAGCCGGGTGCTGCGGTTTCCGTCGGCGGCCAAGGTGGAGCCATTCGCCAAGGGCCAGGCGGAGCTGGTGGAGTTTCGGCTGGGGGAGAATAACCCCCTGTGCGGCATGACGCTGAAAAACTTCCCCAATAAGTTCGACCGGGGCGTGCTCATATGCGCCGTGCGCCGGGGCGACCAGGTCCATATCCCCGGCGGCGACTTCGTCTTAAAGGCCGGGGACAGCGTGAACGTGGTCGGCGCGCCAAAGCATATCCACGCCTTCTTCCGCTCCATGGCCATATTCCAGAAGAGCGCCAGGGACGTGATGGTGGTGGGCGGCGGCATGGTGGGCATGTACCTGTGCCGCCAGCTTCTGGGCATGGGCATAAGGGTGCGTATCATCGAGCAGGACCAGGAAAAGTGCGACAGGATCAAGGACGCGCTGCCCCACGCCATCGTCATCTGCGCCGACGGGTCAAGGCCCAGCACGCTGGAGGAAGAGGGCCTGGAGGATATGGACGCGCTGGTGGCCATCACCGGCTCCGACGAGATCAATATCATCCTGGGCGCCTATGCCCGCAGCGCCGGTGTGAACAAGGCCGTGGCCAAGGTGAACGAGGACAGTCTGCTGCCCGTGGCGGAGAACCTGGGGCTGGAGGAACCGGTCCAGCCCAGGTATATCACCGCACAGCAGGTCCTCCAGTACGTGCGCAGTATGGAGAACGCCAGCGGCAGTTCCGGCGTGGAGATGCTCCGGCGGATATTGGACGGGAAGCTGGAGGTATTGGAGTTCCGGGCCGGGGTCAACAGCCCCTGCGTGGGCGTGCCTCTGCGGGACCTGCCGACCCGCAAGGACGTGCTGGTGGCCGCCATCATACGGGACGGCAAGTGCCTCATCCCCGGCGGCGGCGACGAGATATGGGCGGGCGACAGCGTGCTGGCCGTGACCACAAAACGGGGCATGAGCCGACTGGAAGATATATTGAGAGGGTAAGCGGCGGTGAACTATCGGATCATTATAAGTATCCTGGGCCGGGTGCTCATCATCGAGACGGGGCTGCTGCTGGCGCCGCTGGCGGTGGCGCTGCTGTACGGGGAGAGCCCCATGCCGTTTCTGTGGACCATCGTGCTGTGTCTGGCGGCGGGCGGTATCCTGACCGCCGTGAGCCAAAAGCGCCGGGGCAGTCTGCGGCCGCGGGAGGGGTTCGTGTCCGTGACCCTGAGCTGGATATTTATAAGTTTGTTCGGGGCGCTGCCCTTCGTCTTCTCCGGGGCCATACCCAATTATATCAGCGCCCTGTTCGAGATCATCTCCGGCTTCACCACCACAGGCGCGTCGGTGCTGCCGGAGGTGGAGAGCGTGCCCAAGGGCGTGCTGTTCTGGCGGAGCTTCTCCCACTTCGTGGGCGGCATGGGCGTGCTGGTGTTCATGATGGCCATATTGCCCACCGACGACGAGCACTCCATGCATCTGCTGCGGGCCGAGGTGCCCGGTCCGGTGAAGGGCAAGCTGGTGCCCAAGATGCGGGACACCGCAAGGGTGCTGTATCTCATTTACATGGCCATGACGCTGGTGGAGGTCGTGCTGCTGCTGTTCGGGGACTTAAGCCTCTTCGACGCGCTGACCACCGCCTTCGGCACCGCCGGTACCGGCGGCTTCGGCGTGCGCAACGCCAGCATCGGGGCCTATAACAGCGCGTACGTGGATATCGTCGTGGGCGTGTTCATGGTGGCCTTCGGCGTGAACTTCAACCTGTACTATATCGTGCTGGTGCGGCGGAGCCTGAAGGGCTTCAAGAGCCAGGAGCTGGGGTGCTATCTGCTGGTGGTGGCCGCGGCGACGGTGACCATCGCGCTCAATATCATGCACCAGTATGAGAATATTTTGCAGGCGCTGCGGTATTCCTTCTTCCAGGTGTCCTCCATCGTCACCACCACCGGGTTCGCCACCGCCGACTTCGATAAGTGGCCCAGCTATTCCAGGGCGCTGCTGGTGCTGCTGATGCTCATGGGCGCGTGCGCCGGCAGTACCGGCGGCGGGACAAAGGCGGCGCGGCTGGTGATACTGTGCAAGACCATCTGGGGGGAGATACGCCACCTGGTGAATCCACGGCGGGTGGCACACGTGACGCTGGACGGGGAGCGGCTGGACAACGACGCGGTGCGCAATACCATGGTGTATTACATGCTGTATACCCTGTTCGCGCTGGGCTCCTTCCTGCTGCTGAGTTTGGAGGACTACGATCTGGAGACGACGCTCACAAGCGTGATAAGCTGTTTGTCCAACATCGGGCCGGGTCTGAGCCTGGTGGGGCCAACGGGCAACTTCGCCATTTGGAGCGGGCCGAGTAAGCTGGTCCTGAGCCTGTGCATGCTGCTGGGCCGGCTGGAGATATTCCCCGTGCTCACGCTGTTCGCCGCCGGGATGAGACGGGGAAGACGGGGGCAGAAACGGGCCTAAGGGGACGTTACAACCCTTCCGTCAGCGCGGAGCGCTGACACCTCCCCTTACACAGGGGAGGCTTCGATAATGTGCGCTTACGGCGCTTTTTCAATGTCTCTCCCTCAGTCAGCGCAAAGCGCTGACAGCCCCCTCGTCAGAGGGGGCCGGCCCCTGCCGGGGCCGATTCGGGGGCAAAGCCCCCGCCTCCCCCTGACGGGGGAGGTGGCGCGGCTTCGCCGCGACGGAGGGAGAGAAGCATTAAAATCCAACGCAGTCCACGGCGCAAGCCGGGGACACCTTTGGCGGCGGCGGGGACGGCTTTGTTACAACCCTTCCGAGCGCCGCAAGGCGGCGCCCACCTCCCCTTGCACAGGGGAGGCGTTCAATAATGTGCGCCTACGGCGCGATTTAAATGTCTCTCCCTCAGTCAGCGCGGAGCGCTGACAGCCCCCTCGTCAGAGGGGGCCTTTGAAATGGAGCAATTACGAACAGTCGCACCCCACGCAGCGTTCGGCCGTCCCGTGCAAATTTAACAAAATTTTAATATTTTCGCGCATTTTCCGGGAAAAGCCTTGCAAATGGACAAAAGCGGCGTTAGAATACAAGCTACGCCGCTTTAATTATTTCTTGTTTTAAAGGGTGAAGGGTAAAACGCATGACCGCTGAGGAAGCTCTGGAGCGTCTGCTGCGCTCGTACACACAGTATTATGACGTGCTCCGGGAAGGCGTGGAGCCCCCCTTCGCGGCGGAGGCCTGCTTCCACTCCCACAACGAGCAGTTCGTGCTGGTGAAAAGCGCCAGGATATCCGAGGCGGAGAGCCACGAGTACGTGTTCTTCGCCGTGGAGCGGGAGCTGGACGGGGACCGGCTCAGGGAGCTGGACGAGACGGCCTGGAGCCGGGGCATGGAGCGGGTCCGGCCATACAGCGCTCATAAAAACACCGACGTGGCGCTGGTCATACTGACGGAGCGGATGACACCGCAGGCGGAGGCCGCCGTCCGAAAGCTCAGGCGCTCCAAAAGCTACCGTTTCGGCCTGCACGGCTGGAGCAATTACCGCGTGATTGCCCTGGAGGTCCCCTCCGGGCGGCTGGTCCATAACCGGATGGGCCGGAGCCTGAGGAAGCTCCTGCGCAATATATCAAATCAGACGTGAGAAAAGAGGTAACAAAATGACTGCGATCCTGATCATCGCCGCGGCGATCGTCCTGCTGGTCATCGGCTATGTGACCTACGGTTCCTGGCTGGCGAAACAGTGGGGCATCGACCCCAGCAGAAAGACCCCGGCCATCGAGATGGAGGACGGCGTGGACTACGTGGCCGCCAAGCCCGCCGTGCTGATGGGCCACCACTTCTCCTCCATCGCCGGCGCCGGCCCCATCAACGGCCCCATCCA
>CANQQB010000102.1 GCA_947625845.1 uncultured Oscillospiraceae bacterium | reverse complement strand
AGGTTCGCGCGGGAGGCCGCGGAGGGCTTTGTGGGTCAGGCGGCGGAGAGCGCGAAACAGGCGGCGGCCAGCCGGGAGGCGGCGGCACAGTCCGCTGCTGAGGCCGTATCCAGCGCGTCTGCGGCCGCCAGCAGCGCGACAGCGGCACAGGAAAGCGAGACCGCCGCCGGCGGGTACGCGGACCGGGCGGAGAAAGCCGCCAAGCAGGCGGAGACGATCGCCGGCGGCGACTTTGCCACGCGCGCCGAACTGGAGACCGCGCTCGGCACCAAGGCCGATCTGGTCGACGGCAAGGTCGACCCGGCCCAGCTGCCGGACGGCATACCGGCTGACAACGTACGCTTCGGCGATGGCGAGACCATCCAAGGGAAGCTGGACGCAGGGGAGCTGAAGGGCGACAAGGGCGATACGGGAGAAGACGGCTTTACTTGGCGGCCGTCGGTAGATGCTAATGGCAATATATCCTGGGCGCAGGACAGCAGTGAAGAGCCGCCGGAAACGATGAGCATTAAAGGACCGAAGGGGGACCAAGGTCCTGCCGGGCCGCAGGGGCCAACTGGTTCCGCAGGGTCAACGGGGCCGCAAGGACCGGCTGGATCAACGGGGCCTGCTGGTCCGAATAAGATCACCACTTCGACCAGTTGCAGTATTACTGGTGTTTTAAAAGGAAACGGGTCGTACGTCGAAGGGTTGGGCATATACACAGAAACAAAAACCCTTACAATTGGTTCCGGGTGTGATTGGGCGCACATCCCCGCAGTAAGTGGACGGCATCTTGTTAGTGTGGTTCCTAATAGTTTTAGCGGCGGAAATACAGAGCTCCTCGCATACGCTTGGGAAGGCCCGGATCACTATGTTGCTTTTTTTAAAGAGGTATCTTCTGGCTCAACAAGCCTGACAGTGACACTTACTTGGTTATAAGGAGGCGATAAAAAATGGACGACATACTGGACAAAATTAGTCCGACATTGCAACTTCATACGTTAAAAGCGAGACTCTCTTCTACAGACTATATCGTTACTAAAATTGCAGAGGGAGCCGCAACAGCGGAGCAATACGCAGACGTTATCCAACAACGAAAAGAATGGCGTGCGGAGCTTGATAAACTGGGAGGAGGCAGCGTGATCTATCTCAGACTGGATGACGCCGGGTATCTGCAAGGAATCGTCTACGGTGAGGCATTCAAGTCCGAAGAAGAGGAAACGCTGCCCCACATCAACGGTCTGGACGGGCTAGACCTGAGCGGCGTTCGGATGGGCGCGTATCAATGGGACGGCGAGAAGCTGAACTTCGACGAGGCGAGATATGCCGTGCTGCTGGAAGAAGAGAAGGCCGCGGAAAGAACAGAGGCCGCGCTTGCCGCCCGCCAGGAGGCGGTCAAAGAGGTCCAGGCCGCCCTGATCACAGAGCAAATCAATACTCTCTCCGTGGACGACGCCACTGCCCTGCGGTGGCGGGTGTTATATCCAACGTGGGAATCTCTGGTCGGCACCCGCGTGGAGATAGTGGGGATGAAATGCCAGTACAAGGACCAGTTGTATAAGAGCATGCAGGCTCCCTTTGACGTGATCGCCACGCACACCCCGGACATTTCCGCCAGCCTATGGACCAAGATCGACGAGACCCACGCCGGGACCATCGATGACCCCATCCCGTACAGTGGGAACATGGTCCTGGAGAACGGGAAATATTATAGCCAGGACGGTGTTACATATCGCTGCACGCGGGATACCGTCAACCCTGTGTATAATGCCTTGGCAGACCTGGTGGGGCTGTACGTGGAGGTGGCGGCATGAGCGATGCGGTGCTGTCGGCGCTGATCACCGGCGGGCTGGCGCTGATTGGGGTGGTCCTGACCGTCCGGGCCAGCAACAATAAGATCCAGCGGCAAATCGAGATATCTCAAGCGGTCACCAATACCAAGGTGGAAGAGCTGACGCGGGAAGTGCGAATACACAATAACTTTGCCCAGCGGGTGCCGGTGCTGGAGGAAAAGGTGGCCGTGGCAAATCATCGTATAAAAGACCTGGAAAGCAAGGTCGAAAAATAAAATTTTGGAGGTACTTATCATGAAAAACAATTTCAAAGCGTGGCTGAAGGCGGCGGGCATCCGGGCCGTGAAGACGTTTGCCCAGACGGCGGTGGCCCTGATCGGCACGGAGCTGGTGGGCTTCACGGAACTGGACTGGCTGCACATCGTGAGCGTGGCCGGCGTGGCGGCGGTGCTCAGTCTGCTGACCAGCGTGGCCGGACTGCCCGAAGTGGAGGGCGGCAATGGCTAAGTGCACGGCGGCGCAAGCTGTCCAAGCGGCGGAGTACTGGCTGGGGTACTATGAGAAGGCGTCCAGCGCCTACGCCGACACGCGGGACAAGGCCGCGTTCGAGAAGAACAAGGGGGCCAACAACTGGACCTACGCCGGCCATATCTGCGGCATCAACGGCCCGGCGGGCGCTTGGTGCGCGATGCAGGTGAATTTGGCCGTGTACGAGGCGTGCGGCAGCGACAAGTCGACGGCGAAAGATGTGCTGTGGGGCGTGTGGCCATACGCGGCGTGCAACCAGCTTTACGACGCGGCGCCGGCCGCCAGCAAGGGGCGGCGGGGGGCGTGGACTCCGAAAGCCGGCGACGTGATCGTCTTCCAGGAGAACGGTGTCAGGACACATACGGGCATCGTGTATGCGGTGGACAAGACCTATGTCTACACGATCGAGGGCAACACGTCCAACATGTGTGCCAAGCGGTCCTATCCGCTGGCAAGCACGTACATCTGGGGCTATGTCCGGCCCAACTACGCGGCGGCGTCCGGGGACGAGCCGGTCCAGCCGGCGGAGCCTTACGGCAAGGTGGTGTTTGCGGACATCGGGCTGCATGAGCTTTCCAAAGGCTGCGCCGGGCCGGAGGTCAAGACCATCCAGCGGGTCATATTTGCGCGTGGTATCAACCACGAGCGGGTCGACGGCGAGTTCGGGCCCAAGACCAAGGCCGGGGTCCAGGCGCTGCAAAAGCAGTTGGGACTGGAACAGGATGGTATCGTGGGGAAAGAGACGTGGCAAAAGGCGTTGACCGCGCTGGATTAAAGCGCTTGGCGGCTGCCGCGCTGCTGGCGGCTGGGTACTTTGTGCTGGGCTATGCTGCCGGGTACGAATTGGACGAGCCCGCCGCGCCGGCGGTATCCGAAGAATACGTCCTGTCCGGCCCGGCCCTGTGGCGGACCCTGCCGTCGGAACAGCTCGCCAATGTGGAGGAAGGCATCATGGAGCGGATAAGCGAGCTGGAGGACGAGCTGGAGCGGGTGCGGGAGATGCAGCAGGAGAATATGGCATACCTGCATGAATGAGGAAAACATGCAGGTATGGCGGGACGAGAGCGCCCGCCCTTGGGGAAATCCCAGGGGCGGGCGCTTTTGCTTTTATAGTCTATTGATATATGGTGGTCCTGACGGTGAACTGGGCGCGTCGCTGCGGTACCTGAGCCAGCGGTACTCTATGCCGTACCCGGAGGTCAAGGCCACGCTGACCGACATCGGCGTGGAGGAACTGGGCCACTTGGAGATGGTGGGCACCATCATCCACCAGCTGACCCGGAACATGACGGTGGAGCAGGTGGAGAAGGCCGGCTTCCAGGACTACTTCGTGGACCACACCGCCGGCGTGTACGCTCAGGCGGCCGGGGGCTGGCCCTACAACGCCGCCAGTTTCCAGGTCAAGGGCGACGTGATCGCGGACCTTTCCGAGGACATGGGCGCGGAGCAGAAGGCCCGCGTGACCTATGACAACATCCTGCGTATGGCGGACGACCCGGACGTGATCGACGTGATTCGGTTCCTGCGGGAGCGGGAGGTGGTCCACTTCCAGCGTTTTGGCGAGGCCATGGGCATCGTGACAGCCAAGATGGACCAGCGCAACGTGTACGCCGTCAACCCGGCGTTTGACAAGGTGAAGAAGTAAGCCAATATGCAAGACCCGGCCGGTATAACCGGCCGGGCGATTTTATTTCAGTTCATACTGCATCATGTGGGACAGATATAGCTGCTCGGCGTGGGTGAGCTCGGCAGGGGGGCGGTGACACAGGCCGTACTGGAACGTGAGCGCCGGTTCGATGGGCACGGCGGCAACGTCCGGGTCCAGTGCCAGCGCGACGGTAAATTCCCGGGCGTGGAGAGACACACCCATGCCGGCCTTGACCAGGTCCACGCAGCCCAGAGAGCTGCCCTCATATACGATGTGGGGCTCGACGCGCTCTTTTCGGAACGCGGAGAGGATAAGGTCCGACAGGGAACCGCCTCTGGTGGGCAGCAGCAGCCTCTCTCCGCCAAGCTGGCCCAGCGTCACAGACCCGGCGCCGGCCAGGGGGTGGTCCCGGCGGAAGATGGCCACCACGTCGCTGGCGGCAATGGGCATGAAAACGCAGTCAGGCCCGGCCTGAAAGCCGGAGAAGGCCGGGATGATGTTGACGGCCTTTTTCTGGAACATGTCCCACAAGCCCGCCTCGTCCGCCTCCACCATGGAAAAGCTCAGGTCCGGGTGGGCCAGCCGGAAGCCGGTCATATATTTCGTCAGGTTGTAATACTGCGGGTTTTGCATGACGGCGATGGTCAGGGAGGTGGAGGACCGGCGCAGCAGGTCGTCCATGGCGATCTCCGACTCTGAGCACAGCGCAGCGATCTTGCGGGCATAGGGCAGATAGACCTCCCCGGCGGCGCTCAGGCGGATGCTCCGGGTGGTGCGGTCAAACAGCGCCGTGCCCATCTCCCGCTCCAGAGAGCGGATGTGCTTGGAAAGGGAGGACTGGGAGATGAACAGCCGCTCCGCCGCCTCACTGAAATTGAGGCAGTCTGCCAGCATAACAAACTCCCGAATATAGCTGATATCCATAGTCCCTCCAAAAATCGACAATTTATTCTCTATCGGAATAAATTGTACCGCAAATCGAATTGTTTTGCAATAGGCGGAACGGTATATTTTAAATATGAACAAATCGTGAACCGAAGTGTCACGATCATAAAGCAGGGAGGAAGAAAACATGCTTTTCCAAGTATACGGCGAGAACTCTATCTATCAGATCGTGGGCTGGGTCTTGGTGTTCCTGGGGCTGGTGCTCACCAATGAGATCCAGCGGCGCAGCAAGCTGGGAGGCTACGGCTTCTTCGTGGCCATCCTCGGCGGTCTGACGGTGTATTTCATCGCCATTTACGTGGGCGCGGCCAGGGGCGCGGAGTGGGCGCTGAAAAACCCCACGTATGTGTACATGAACAGCTGGTTCCATTACGCAAAGCTCTACGCCGCCAGCATCGGCTGCATCGGCTTCATGTGGCTGAAGTACAAGCAGGCTCTTGGCAAGAAGGACTGGTTCAAGTGCTATCCCTTTGTGATCGTGGCCATCAACATTTTGATCGCCGTTGCCAGCGACTTTGAGAGCGCCGTGAAGGGCTCTGTGGCTCTGGCCGAGACCGGCAGCCGGTGGTGGCTGTCCAGCGAGGGCGTGTGGCTGTACGGCGGCTGGTGGAACTGGGCCAACGGCATCGCCGGCATCGTCAACATCCTGTGCATGACCGGCTGGTGGGGCATCTATTCCTCCAAGAAGCACGACGACATGCTCTGGCCGGACATGACCTGGGTCTACATCGTCGCCTACGATATCTGGAACTTCGTCTACACCTATCTGAATCTTCCCACTCACTCCTGGTACTGCGGCTTCGCGCTGCTGCTGGCTCCCACCTGCGCGGCCATCTTCTGGAACAAGGGAGGCTGGATCCAGAACCGTGCCAACACCCTGGCCACCTGGTGCATGTTCGCCCAGGTGTTCCCCATGTTCCAGGACTACAGCCGCTTCTCCGTGATCCCCAGCCTGTACGCCGACGGCTTCATGGATGCGGCTACCCATCCCACGGCGGTGGACCCCAGGGCCCAAGGCGTCGTGGCGGTGCTCAGCATCCTCATCAACTGCGCGGCGCTGCTGCTCATCGTCAAGCGCGCCAAGGCCCAGCATATCAACCCCTACAAGCAGGAAGTGTTCAAGGGCACGAAGGACTTCGAGGAGGCTATGGCCCGCGCGGAGTGATCTTTGCCTGAAAGAGTGAGAACCACACATACCCATATGCTCCACGTCACGGACGCGGGGCATATGGCCGGTTTATGAAAGGAGCTGCACTATGGCATCCATACACGACCCCAATCCCGATAAGATCGTGCGTGAGGGTCCCATGCGGGAGCCTATCGCCAAGCTGGGCAAGCTGATCACCGACCGTATCCCCCAGAAACTGGGCATAAAAAAGATCACCAAGGACGACCCGGAGTACTGGGCCCTGGCCGCCATCGTCAGCGACGAGGAAGCGGAGCTGGCCATGAAGCTGGGGGTGCGCAAGCCCAAGACCTTCAAGCAGATCCAGGAGCTTTCCGGCATGGAGACGGAAAAGCTGGAGAAGATGCTGGAACACATGAGCTGGACGGGTCTGCTGGAGTACAACTGGGAGAACCTGAACGGCAAGAACCCGAACCATGAAAAGCGCTGGGTGCTGCCCATGTACGTGCCCGGCAGCGCCGAGTTCACCAATATGAATATGGACGTCATCGGCGAGCACCCGGAGATGGGCCGGTTCTTCGAGCGCATGAGCTTCCTGCCCCTGACCAAGGTGACGCCCATGGTGCCCCCCGGAGGGGCCGGCATCGGCATGCACGTCATCCCCGTGGAGAAGGCCATCGAGATGGAGGACAAGTCCGTCTCTCTGGAGCACATCTCCCACTGGCTGGACAAGTACGAGGGCAAATACGCCGCCAGTCCCTGCTCCTGCCGCCGCTCCCGCCAGACCTATGAGGAGGGCTGCGCCGACGACTTCATGGACTGGTGCGTGGCCGTGGGCGACATGGCGGACTA
>CANQQB010000101.1 GCA_947625845.1 uncultured Oscillospiraceae bacterium | reverse complement strand
CTGTGCGACACCGCCGCCGGCATCGCGGCCAGCACCCTGGGCCGGAAGGTGGTGGGGCGGACGGCCAGCATCCACTTTCTCCGTCCCGGCAGCGGGGCGTATTTCACGGCCGAGGCCCATGTGATACAGTCCGGGCGGCATATGGTTCTGGGCCGGGTGGACGTGCTGGACGAGCGGGACAGCCTCGTAGCCACGGCCGACGTGGAGATGTTTTATTTGGAGGGGGAACCGGAGGGTTGGACCGGCAGGGTCACCAGCTCCGTGCCGGGATAATAGTGGGCCAGAATGTCCCGGTAGAGCATACCCTGGGCGGCGTATAGCATAGCCCCGGTCTGGCTCATGCCCACCCCGTGGCCGCTTCCGGCGACGGTGAAGCGAAAGGCTGTCCCGTCCCATGCGGCGGTAAAGGCGGTGCTGCGAAGACCAAGAAGCGCGCGCACCGTGGAGCCGGTGAAGCGCTTGCCGCCTATGGTGATGGTCCGGACCCGGCCTGCGCCGTCCGGCACCACCGGTCCCAGCCAGGAGGCCGGGTCATCGTCCGTCTCCAGACCCAGCGTGGCCGCCAGGCCCGCCGGGGAGAACGCGGCGTCGGACATGAGCGTCGGGGCGTTCTCGGCGGTCTCCGGGCTCTCCACGCTCACAAGATAGGGGAGAGCCGACCAGATGGCGCCGCTGTCCTCCGTGCAGCCGATGGACCCGGCGTGAAAGGCGGCCTGGATGGGCGTGCCCTCGTAGGTCAGATATTCCCCGTCCGTGGCGGCCACGGCTGCGCGCACAGCTTGCATGTTTTCCCCGAAGCTCCCGCCCCAGCGTTCCCGCAGGGCCGGCTCGTCCAGGTAAGCCATACAACAGCCGCTGTTTGTACACACGTCGGCGTCCGCGTGCTTTTGGCAGGCCAGGGCGAAGGTCCTGGCGGCCACGGCCTGGGCCTTCAGCGCCTCGGGGCCAAAGCTCACCGGCATCTCCGCCGCCACGGCCAGGGGCAGATAGTCCGCCATGGTGGTCTGCACCGGTCCGGCGTCCGTCAGAAGCGTCAGGGGCGTCCGGCCGTCGGCGGACAGCGGTTCGTCCGGGTCGGACGCGAGGTAAAACAGCCCGGTCAGCGCCGCCACGACGACGCACCAGAAATAGAGCTTTTGCCAGGTCTTCATAACGACGCGTCCTTTCCCCGGCCTTGACTGTTCAGGCGGATGGGTTTATAATCCCGGTGGAAAATCTTATGGGGAAGTGGAGCGGGTTATGCGAAGCGAAGCATACAAATTATCCGGGTTCACGCTGGTCATCGGCGCGCTGGGCTTTTTGCTGCGATGGTTACAGGACATGCGTATCGCGGGCGAGGCGGGTCTTGCCGACAACGCGCCTATCAGCTATCTGGTGCTGCTGCTCATGGCGGCGACGGGCGTGATCCTGTGGCTGCTGGGTCTGCATCTGCGGCAGTTCGACGAGCCACAGCGGGCGGCGGACGCCTTCGCGGGACACACCCCCTTTTACGGCGTGATCGCGCTGCTGCCGGCGGTGGTGCTGGCAATGGGCGGTCTGCTGATGATCGCCAAGCCGGGGGACAATGTGCTCTGGCCCACCATGCACCGTATCTGCGGCGGCATGATGGTGCTGGGCGCGTTCGGCCTGGGCGTGCTGGCGGTGAACGCCGGGAGAGCGGGCAAGGAGGGCACTTGCCGCGCGGCGGTGTGCCTGACGGGCCTGTTCGCCGTGTTCTGGCTGATCACCGGCTATCGTGACGCGGCCAGCGACCCGGTGGTCTGGCGGTTCGTGGTGGGCATATTGGCCCGGTGCGCGCTGCTGCTGGGGGTGTATCATATGGCCGGATTCTTCTTCGACTCGCCTCATGCCCGCAGGGCCATCTGCATGTGCAACTTCGCGGCGTTTCTGTGCGTGATGGCGGCCATCGACGGCAGTACCCTGGCGGGAGAGGACATGGATTTGGGCGGTCTTGCCCAGAGCGCGGCCTATATCGCCATGGCGATGCAGTTTTTCATCTGGGGCTTCGTGTTCACGGAGAATCTGAAGACAAAACCCCTGACCCCCGTGGGCCGGGAGGACAGATAAAAGAGAACAAAAAACCAAGGGCCTGTTGCTGACCGCAACAGGCCCTTGACCTATATCTTCTCACAGGTTCGTATATCCTTCCAGGTACTCGTCCACGGCCTTGGCGCAGGCACGGCCCTCGGCGATGGCCGTGACCACCAGGCTTGCCCCCTGGCGCATGTCCCCGGCGGCGAATATCTTCTCGTTGGCCGTTCGGTAGTCCGCGCCGCCCAGACGGCCCTTTCCGTCCAGAGCGAGATGGAACGCCTGGGCAACGGACGCCTCCGCGCCGGTAAAGCCTGCGGCGAGCAGTAAAAGCTCGCAGGGCAGCGTCTTTTCCTCCCCGGCGGTATCCACCACCACGGCGGCCAGGGCTCCGGACTCGTCCGTCACCAGCGCTTTCGCCACGGTCTCGTAGAGCCTCGGGTCCGCTCCATATTTGGCGAGCGCCTCCTCCTGGCCGTAATCGGCCTTGCCGGAGCGGCTGTGGTATGGCCAATGGCGCGCGTCCTGTCCGGCGGCGGGCTTTCGCACAAGCTGGCGCACGGACGCGGCACCCTGGCGGATGGCGGTGGCCACGCAGTCGGTGGCGGTGTCGCCGTTGCCGATGACGAGCACGTTTTTGCCGCGGGCATTGATGTCGCTGTCCCGACGGGCCAGCACGGCCTTCGTGCTCTCGGTGAGGTAGTCCAGGGCCTGGTGGACCCCGGCGGCGTCCCGGTTCTCCACGGCCACGTCCCGCGCGTTACGCGCTCCGCAGCACAGCACCACCGCGTCGTATTCCGCCAGGAGCCTGTCGGCGATGGCGGCTCCGTCCACGCCGGTGACGAAGCTGACGCCCTCCGTCTCCATCCGGCGCAGACGCCGGCCCACCACGGCCTTGTCCAGCTTCATGTTGGGGATGCCGTACATCAATAGCCCGCCGGGTTTATCGTCCCGCTCCAGAACGGTCACGTTGTGGCCACGGCGGTTCAATTGATCCGCCACGGCCAGGCCCGCCGGGCCGGAGCCCACCACCGCCACCTGGCGGCCGGTGCGCACCTGGGGGATGCGGGGCTCGATAAGGCCCGTCTCGTAGGCGTGCTCGATGATGGCCAGCTCGTTGTCCCGCACGGATATGGCCGCGTCGTCGTACAGGCCGCACACGCAGGCGCTCTCACACAGCGCCGGGCACACCCGGCCTGTAAACTCGGGGAAATTGTTGGTCTTCAAAAGCCTATCCAGCGCGTGGGTCCAGTTGTCGTTGAACACCTCGTCGTTCCACTCGGGGATCAGGTTGTGCAGCGGACAGCCAAAGTCCGACTGGCAGAAGGGCACGCCGCAGTTCATGCACCGGGCTCCCTGGATGCGCCGTTCGGCAAGAGTGAGGTCGGTGTGAAATTCCCCGAAGCTGTCTATGCGCGCCGCCGGGTCGGTCACGGGCCGGTCAATACGCTTGTAATCCAGAAATCCTGTGGGCTTTCCCATGGTCACATACCTCCCTTCTGCACGGCGTAAAAGGCCTCCAGCTCCGCCTGGTCGCGGGGCATGCCCTTTTCCTCGAACTGGGCGATGGCGGCCAGCATCCGGCTGTAGTCGTTGGGGGTGATCTTCTTGAACAGCGGCAGCATATCGTCCCAGTTTTCCAGCACCGTCCTGGCCCGCGCGGAGCCGGTGGCGGCCAGGTGGTTCTCGATGAGCGTCTTCAGTTGGGCCGCGTCGTGCTTGGCGGTGACGCCGGTCATGGTCACCATGTCCTTGTTCAGCCGCAGGTACAGCTCGTACTGTTCGTCCAGCACGTAGGCGATGCCTCCCGACATGCCGGCGGCGAAGTTCTTGCCCGTGGGACCCAATATGACGGCCACGCCGCCGGTCATGTACTCGCAGCCGTGGTCACCCACGCCCTCCACCACCGCCAGCGCGCCGGAGTTGCGCACGCAGAACCGCTCCCCGGCCATACCGTTGATGTACGCCTCCCCGGCGGTGGCGCCGTACAGGGCCACGTTGCCGATGATGATGTTCTCGCCGGGATTGATGCGGCTTTCCTCCGGGGGCTTGACGATGAGCTTGCCGCCGGACAGACCCTTGCCCAGATAGTCGTTGCTGTCGCCGGTCAGGCGCACGGTCATGCCCTTGGGCAGGAAGGAGCCGAAGGACTGGCCCCCGCCGCCGTGCGCGTCGATAAACACCGTGTCGTCCGGCAGGGTGTTGCCGTACTTTTTCGTGATCTCGCTGCCCAAAATGGTGCCGAAGGTCCGGTTGGTGCTGGACACGTCCACGCTGATGTGGCGGGGCTTGCCGGTTTTCAACGTCTTGGCGAAGGCCGGCAGCAGCACGCTCTCGTCCGCCGTTTTTTCCAGCTGGAAGTCATAGTCGTTTTCCGGGTGGTGGTGCACGGCGTTCTCCGCCGTGTGGCCCGCGTTCAATATGCCGGCCAGGTCGATGGACCGGGCTTGGGCCGCCGGCAGGTCGGAGCGCATGCGCAAAAGGTCCGTCCGGCCCACCAGTTCGTCCACGGTCCGCACGCCAAGCTTTGCCATGATCTGCCTGAGCTCCTGGGCCGTGAAGCGCATGAAGTTCATCACGTACTCGGGCTTGCCCTCGAAGCGGCAGCGAAGGTCCGGGTTCTGGGTGGCGATGCCCGCCGGGCAGGTGTCCAGGTTGCACACCCGCATCATCACGCAGCCGAGAGCTATGAGCGGGGCGGTGGCGAAGCCGAATTCCTCCGCGCCCAGCATGGCCGCCACGGCCACGTCCCGGCCGGTCATCAGCTTGCCGTCCGTCTCCAATATGACCCGCTCCCGCAGACCGTTGGCGATCAGGCTCTGGTGCGTCTCCGCCAGGCCCAGCTCCCAGGGCAGCCCCGCGTTGGGGATGGAGTTGCGGGGGGCCGCGCCAGTGCCGCCGTCGAAGCCGGAGATCAGCACCACCTGGGCCCCGGCCTTGGCCACGCCGCAGGCGATGGTGCCCACGCCCGCCTCGCTGACCAGCTTGACGCTGATACGGGCGGAGCGGTTGGCGTTTTTCAAATCGAAGATCAGCTGGGCCAGGTCCTCGATGGAGTAGATATCGTGGTGAGGCGGGGGCGAGATCAGGCTCACGCCGGGGGTGGAATGGCGGGTCCGGGCGATCCAGGGATAGACCTTCTTCCCCGGCAGATGGCCGCCCTCGCCGGGCTTTGCCCCCTGGGCCATTTTGATCTGTATCTCCTGGGCGGAGCACAGGTACTCGCTGGTGACGCCGAAGCGGCCGGAGGCCACCTGTTTGATGGCGCTGTTTTTCTCCGTGCCCAGCCGCTCCGGCTCCTCGCCGCCCTCGCCGGAGTTGGATTTGCCCCCTAAGCGGTTCATGGCCAGGGCCAGGCATTCGTGGGCCTGTTGGGAGATGGAACCGTAGCTCATGGCGCCGGTCTTGAAGCGCTTGACGATGGCGTCCACGCTCTCCACCTCGTCTATCGGCACGCCCCCGTCCGGGTCCCAGACAAATTCCATCAGCCCCCGGATGTTGAAGGGAGCCTCGCTGCGGGTGACACGCCGGGAGTATTCTAGAAACTTCTCGTAATCGCCGTTTCGCGTCGCCTCCCGCAATGCCACGATGGCCGCCGGGTCGAAAAGGTGCTGTTCGCTGCCGTCGCCGGAGCGGAGCTTGTGGAAGCCCACGCTGTCCAATGTGGTGTCCACCCCCAGACCCATGGGGTCGAAGGCGCGGCTGTGGTGGTAGTCCACCGCCCGGCCGATGTCCTCCAGGCTCACGCCGCCGATGCGGCTGACCGTGTTGGTGAAGTACCGGTCGATCACGTCCTGGCGGATGCCCACCGCCTCGAATATCTGGGAGGACTGGTAGGACTGGACGGTGGAGATGCCCATTTTGGAGGCGATCTTCACGATGCCGCTCAAGATGGCCTTGTCGTAATCGTCGATGGCGGTGTGCTCGTCCTTGTCCAGCAGCCCCCGGTCGATGCACTCGCCGATGCACTCGTGGACCAGATAGGGCTGGATGGCCCGGGCGCCGTAGCCCAAGAGCAGCGCGAAATGGTGCACATCCCTGGGCTCGGCGCTCTCCAGAATGATGGACACGCTGGTGCGCTTTTTCGTCCGGACCAGGTGGTGCTCCATGGCCGACACGGCCAGCAGGGAGGGGATGGCCACGTGGTTCTCGTCTACGCCCCGGTCGGACAGGATGAGAATGTTGGCCCCGTGGCTGTAGGCCTTGTCGCAGGCAATGAACAGCCGGTCGATAGCCCGCTCCAGCGGGGTATTTTTATAATAGAGCAGGCTCACGGTCTCCACGTGGAATCCGTCCCGGTGCATGGCCTTGATCTTCATCAGCTCCACGCCGGTGAGCAGGGGGTTGTCTATTTGCAGCACGCTGCAATTCTCCGCCCGTTCCTCCAAAAGGTTGCCGTCGGAGCCCACGTACACGGTGGTGTCCGTGACACATTCCTCCCGGATGGCGTCGATGGGCGGGTTGGTTACTTGGGCAAACTGCTGCTTGAAATAGTTGAAAAGCGGCGGATATTGGTCCGACAGCACCGCAAGCGGCGTGTCGCACCCCATGGCGGCGGTGGGTTCCGCGCCGGTGCGGGCCATGGGCAGCACCGCGTCCTTCACTTCCTCATAGGTATAGCCAAAGGCCCGGTACAGCCGGTCCCGGACCGCCTGGGTGTGCTGCTCCACCTTCCGGTTGGGGATGGGCAGGTCCGCCAGACGTACCAGATTCTGGTCCAGCCACTCGCCGTAGGGCTGGCGGGAGGCGTAGAAGCTCTTCAGGTCCTCGTCCTGCATCACCCGGCCACGGCGGGTGTCGATGAGCAGCATCTTGCCGGGCTGGAGGCGGCTCTTGCGGATGATGTGTTCCTCCGGGATGTCCAGCACGCCTACCTCGGATGCCAATATCAGCCTGTCGTCATCGGTGAGATAATACCGGCTGGGACGCAGACCGTTCCGGTCCAGGATGGCCCCCACCAGCTCCCCGTCGGAAAAGAGGATGGACGCCGGGCCGTCCCAGGGCTCCATCATGGTGGCGTAGTACCGGTACAGGTCC
>CANQQB010000100.1 GCA_947625845.1 uncultured Oscillospiraceae bacterium | reverse complement strand
GCCGGGTGGGCCAGTACTACGTCAACGCCCGCTGGCTGGGCGGCATGCTCACCAACTTCAAGACCATGCGCACCCGCGTGGACCGGCTCAACCAGCTCAAGCGGATGGCCGAGGACGGCACCTTCGATATGCTGCCCAAGAAGGAAGTCATGAAGCTCATGGGCGAGCAGGCCAAGCTGGAGAAGTATCTGGGCGGCGTGAAGGACATGAAGAGGCTCCCCGGCGCGCTGTTCGTCATCGACCCCCGCAAGGAGCACAACGCCGTGGCCGAGGCCCGGAAGCTGCATATCCCCATCGTGGCCATCGTGGACACCAACTGCGACCCGGACGAGATCGACTACGTGATCCCCGGCAACGACGACGCTATCCGCGCCATCCGGCTCATCTCCAACGCCATGGCCAACGCCGTGCAGGAGGGCCGTCAGGGCCAGGACGCCGAGACCCAGGCCGAGGCGTCTGCCGCCGCCGAAGAACAGACTGCTAAGGAGGAAGAGGAATAATGGCTGCTGTAACCGCGAAAATGGTGAACGACCTGCGCCAGAGCACCGGCGCGGGGCTGATGGACTGCAAGAAGGCCCTGGTGGCCTGCGACGGCGACGCGGACAAGGCCGTCGACTATCTGCGTGAAAAGGGTCTGGCCAGCGCCGGCAAGAAGGCCGGCCGTATCGCCGCCGAGGGTATGGCTTACGCCGCCGTGGTGGACGGCGTGGGCGTGGTGGTCGAGGTCAACTGCGAGAGCGACTTCGTGGCCAGCAACGAGAAGTTCACGGGCTTCGTGAAGGACCTGGTCAAGGTCATCGCCAAGGAAGACCCCGCCGATGTGGACGCGCTCATGGAGTGCAAGTGGGTGGACGGCGCCACCACCGTGGCCGACGCCAAGAACGAGGTGTTCCTGGCCCTGCGGGAGAACATGCAGATCCGCCGTTTTGCCCGTGTGGCCGAGGGCCTGAACGTGCCCTACGTGCACATGAACGGCCGGGTGGGCGTGCTGGTGACCCTGGAGACGGAGAGCACCGCCGACGCCGTGGTGGAGCTGGGCAAGGACGTGGCCATGCAGATCTGCGCCATGCGTCCCCAGTTCCTGGACAAGTCCAAGGTGGACGAAGCCTTCATCGAGCATGAGAAGACTGTCCGTCTGGCTCAGGCCAAGCAGGACCCCAAGAACGCCAAGAAGCCCGACGCCATCATCGAGAAGATCGTCATGGGCGGCATCGAGAAGTACTACAAGGAGATCTGCCTGCTCCAGCAGGCCTACGTCAAGGACGGCGAGCAGGACGTGGCCGCGCATGTGGCCCAGGTCGCCAAGGAAGTGGGCGCGCCTATCGCCGTGAAGGGCTATATCCGCTTTGAGAAGGGCGAGGGCATCGAGAAGCGCCAGGACGACCTGGCCGCCGAAGTGGCCAAGATGATCGGCTGAGCCGAAAGAGAATAAGCAATACCGGCGGCCCCGCTCACCCGAGCGGGGCCGCGTTTTCAGACTGTCGAAGGATTCAGAAAAGGAGGGATCTGTATGTCCGCTGAAAAAACCGTTACCTATGACCTGGCGAATGACGACCACTATCGTGCCCTTACCTCCAGGCTCGGCGGAGAGGAGAGGATAAGGAAAAGCTATCCGGAGCTGTTCAAGACCTTCCTGCGCACCAGGAACGACGCGATAAAAAGCGCCGCACAGCCCCGGCCGCTTCTCAGGAAAAGCGCCGGGGAATCGAACGGGTTCACCGATTATCAGGGCATCCGTGAACTGGAATATCATGAGGGACTGCTTCATTCCGCCGCGAAAATGGGTACGGCGGACGTAACGCCGGCTCTCTCCATCGTGGGTGAGATGAAGGATCTGGTCAGCGGGAAAACTCTGGGAAGCTGCGCGGTGTACGATACCGACAGCCACTGCCTCAGAGGCACCATGGACGCCAGAGCGAAGGCCGATGACCGTTACAGCTACGGCGTCGAGAGCACGTTTACAAAGCTCGTATACGATCCGTCCGGCGCCTCCCATGTCCTGGCCGCTACCCTTACCGAGAACTGCGCCGGGGAAAAGGAGGCCAGGGATATGATCGAGAGCATCGACATCTCGGATCCCCTTCCCCATAAGACCCACGGCAAAGTTACCACGATATATTACAATAACCGCAAAGGTCCGGGGTGCGATTACTATTACGACAACGTGAGGCAGCAGGACAACAACGTCCAGATCATGCTTCCCTTTAAGGGCAGCGTCCGGTTTGACCCGAACTACAAGCCCCTGTATGTCGACAGAAACAACGGCTTTGTCCTGCGCATCGAGGAGGATGAAAGCGGGAGCATACCGTTCGGACGCGCCGGATGGGATAAGGTAAAGATCGGTGTGACCGACAACACCCTGAGCTGGGAGTTTCCCGACGACTGGAGCAATTTCATCTACAAGAGCCAGGTAAAAGCGGCCAACAACGTGGAATTTTATTGCAGGATGGTCATTGCCTATTCCTCGCCGCTGTTCGGAAACAGCTATATCCCGATCGTCGTCACAAGCGACGACGACGCCATTGAAAGCTACTCCCTGAAAAAGATACCAAAGCTTCGGTTTGAATGGGGGTGCTTTGCAAAAGACACCGGGATCAGGATGTGGGACGGCTCTTATAAGCGTATTGCGGAAATAAACGCCGGGGAGCGGGTGATGACCGCGAGCGGCACGGCGACGGTGACGGAGGTGATCGACGGCACCGAGAAGGAGCTTGTCGTGATATCCACAACAGGCGGCAGGACAGTCAGGGTCTCACGGGACCATCCCGTCCTCACCGATACCGGGTGGAGGACCGCGGAGGACCTCACCGCCGCCGACGCGCTCCGAACGGAGTCCGGTCTTGAGAGCATTGAGGCGCTTTACATCGAGCCGTACAACGACAAAGTGTTCAGCCTCCGGACCGACGGGGATGGTACGCTCATCGCCGACGGCGTTTTCGCCGGGGATCTGGGTCGGCAAAACAGCGCCGGGCCGAAGGAGAAAAAGCCCCTGGACGAATTGCAGCAGGAATTTGCGGATCTCATGACCAATCTCGCCAAAGAGAAGGAGGCTCGTCATGGTTAACGAGGTGAAAACCGCGATACCCGCGTACAGGATCGGCAATTCCGGCGGCGATGGGAGCTACGCCGAGATCGTCGGGCTTCAGCTGTCCGGCAGATTTGCCTTTGACATTTGGTATAAGGAAACGGAGCAAAGCGGGTGCCTTGTCTGCCAGAAAGACGGCTTTTCCGTCGGCGTTTCGGGCAACGCCGTGCTGGTCAGAACACCGTCCGGGAAGCAGATATGGATCAAAAACAACGAGCAGACCATACCCGGCGGCGTATGGAAAAACTTGTACCTGGGCTACGACGGGAAGGAGATCACGGCCTTTCTCGACGGGTACCTTTTCGGTACCGCCGCCTGCCCGGAGGCGCTTTTGACCGGCGGGAACATCCTGATCGGAACGGAATTTACGGGCTATGTGCGAACCGTCCGCTTCTACTCGGAGCCCATCCCGGAGGAAAAATTCAAAAACTATCTGCTCGCGGTAAAATATAACGCCGGGACGATGCCGGGCACCGCGGCGTTCATGGACTTCTCGCGGGAGAATATCACGGACCTCAGCGGAAACGGCGTCAGAGCCCGCGTCGTGAACAACTGCGCGCCGGTGGACACCGTGGAGGTATACCGGCCGGCGGCGGGGAATTTTGCCCATTTTGCGGATCCCTCCGCCATCGATCCGGGCGGGTATGACAGCGGTGAGTTTTCCGTTTATGCCAAGCTCTATCTCCGGCCGGTTTCTCATGCCCGGCATATCATTGCGATAAACGGCGCGCTGGGCGACAGCGAAAGCGTCGCCATTTTCGCCGACTGCGCTGACGGGAGCACGTCCTTCACGGTCATGCTCGGCGGGAAGGAATACGCATTTGCCTCGGACCTCAAGACGTTTTCCTGGGCGGACCTGATAGTATGCCTGAAGGGAACGACCCTTACGGTATACATGAATGGCGAGAAGAAAACGGTCTCGCTGTCCGCGGGATTTAAGAGAACGCTCCCCGGCGATCTCAAGATAGGCGGGTGCGTCGGCGGCGGAAATATGACCTGTGAGCACTATATCCACACCGTCGCCGTGTTCGACAGGGCGCTGTCGGACCAGGATGCCGCGGATTTTCTGGAAAACCATCCCTTCGTATTTGAGGACGGCCTTACGGCGTTGGTGGACTTTTCCGCGGGCAGCGCCGACGAGCTGGTCAGCGGTACGCAGGTGTATGTCGATGCCGACGACCTGCTCACCGCCGAGAACACCGTTGGGACTGTCCCGGAAAAACCGTATCAATACAGAATAAACTATTCCGGCGCCGCCTCCGACATGAAGAAGTGGGAGGGCGAGACGACGGCTCTCGGGATACAGAGCTTTCTGACCCAGGTCTTCGTACCGGCGGCCGCGATCTCCGCCGCGGGTCTTACGGCGCTGACCCTGTTTTTGGCCAGGCGTCCCGCCGTGCTTGAAAATACCGCGGGCCTTTACGTCGGGAAAACGGTGACGGAGGAGGGCTTTGCCAAGTCGATCAGCGGGCTCGGCAAAAGCGTGGCGAAGGTCTGTGTCAGGAGCTTTGATCTGTCCTCCGCCGGAGCGGTCACCCTGGATTCCGTGGCGGGCATGGCGGCCATCTCCGCGATCCTGGAGAAAATGAAGTCGCTTTTCTTGGCAACGCTCGCGGGCGCGGGAGCGCTGGCGTTGGCGGCGGCCGCGGCGGCGACCATCGTCCAGCAGACCAGACGTGAAAAGCCCGACGATGATGACGACAAGGACGCACAGGTCGCTCTCTCCGCCATTGCCCTCAAAACGGCTCCCGATGACTACGCCTCCAGCGCGATCTGGTGCAGAGATCACGCGGGCGTCATACAGGGCGATGAGTGGACGAGCGGCGATAAGTGCAAAAATCCCGCGGTTTACATCGCCGACAGACTGAAGCGCGCGAAGATCAGGGTGAAATTTCAACTGCGGGGCGAGGACGCGGCGGATACCCACACCGTATCGCTGAGCGCCAGCGTGTGCAAAGGGACGACAAAGCTCTTCGATAACTTCAGTTGGGAGGGCTCCGGGCTTGTCACCGGGAAGGATTACGAGGCCGAGCTCACATCGGGGATAAGCGCCGCGATGGCGAGGGACTTTGCCTGTGAACAGATCGAGCTTTGGTGGTCGGCCAAGGTCGACGGCAGGGACGTGGTCCTGCCCAACACGAAGCTGGAGATCTATACGATCCCCACCGTGCCCTGCCCGCCGATCTTTCTGGACGGTAAGGACGAGAGTACGCTTGTGGCGGTGGAGTACCTGAAGATCGCGACGAGTATGCTGGCGCGCAAGGCGTCTGATACCGCTCTGTCGCCTGCGGCAAACCTGGAGGCGGTAAGCACCGGCACCCTTAGGGAGCTGGCCGAGGCGCTATACAGCTCAAACTGCTTCAAATATGTCGCGGGGGCAGGTCTTGAGTACGTGGTATCCGAGCCGGTGTACAGCAATCACACTTTGGCCGGAATGACAATCAAATTCAACAGGACCAAATTCCTGGATGATGTCGGGAGCCGCAAAGTGGGCGGTGCACCCATCGAGATCGAGTGCTCGGTCTACGCCTCGATCCTCTGCACCCTGTTCAGGCTGATGGGGCTCCAGTGTGAGTTGAAGATCATCGTGAATCACCAGAATGGGGAAACCGGGAAACTGCACACGGTCAGAGTATACAGCGCGGGGAATAGAGGCGCGCAGGAGTTTAGCTTCAAATACCACGTGGTCGTCTCGGTCCCTCCGCAATCCGGCATTGCGGAGCGCCTTGACGAAGCCGTCATATACGACGCGGCGATCGGAATAGAGCAAAACGGTCAGGTGAAGCCCCTGAGCGGATTGCCGTTTCGCAAATGCCTGACGGCGTGCGTAAACCGCGCGTTGGAGGCGGGCTCTTATCGGGGACAGATATTCATGGACGGCAGCGTCGCCGTGTTTTTCCCCGACAGCTGCGCTTTCCAGCCGCTGGATGTGTGGCCTTACCCTCAGCCATAAACGAAAACCCCGGAAACTGTTGGCTTGATGGTGATAAGGAAGTAATCCACAAATCATTGTCAGCTGACGGTTTCAGGGTGCACAGTCAAAACCTCCGGCGAAGCCGGAGGCTTGAATAGGCCCTAGAAGGGCCTGGGACCGGCAGGCGTCTCAAGACGCATCGAAATTTTGCCTCTTGCATCGCTTGCCCCACAGCCCGTAAACGGGCGATCCCTTTTCCTGTTAGTGCTCTCGTTGATTAAGTTTTTTACTTGTAGCTCGCTTCGCTCGATGCTTGCAGCTAAAGCTTTTTGCGAGGCACCTCCACTGGCATAGCCAGTGGTTTCCGAAACCAGCAAAAATCCCATCTGAGATCCAGCAAGGACTCAGATGGGATTTAGCTTTATTCATCTATGGGGTGGTCATCCGGAAGATACGCCACTATGTCGTCTATCGTGCAGTCAAGGATACGGCAAAGAGCCTCCAGCGTATTGGTGGAGACAGATTCTCCCGCTTTCAAGCGCCGTATGGTAGAACTGCTGATGCCGCCCTTGACTTGCAAGGTGTACGTCGTAGCTCCGCGCTTGGCCATCGTTTCCCACAGCGGGGCATAAGATATCATATTGTTCCCGCCTTTCCCTCTTGCATTATCTCCATTATTGCCTATAATGGGGACAGAGCGTTATAGGCAATATTGCCTATAACTGACAGGGGGAACATTATGTGGGGAAATCAGTATTCTTTATCGGTCACAGAGAAGCGTCCAGTGAAATCCTTCCGGCTCTTGCGGACGCAATCGAGACGCACATTTCAAAATATGGCGCAGCGGAATTTATCGTTGGCAGCTACGGCGGTTTTGACCGGCTTGCCGCAGGCACCGTGATCGCGGCAAAAAAGGCCCACCCCTATATCACACTGTCACTGCTGCTGCCGTATCACCCGGCGGAGCGACCTGTAAAAACACCGAAGGGCTTTAACGGGACGTATTATCCACCTGGAATGGAGGGACAGTATGCAATCGTCCAAGCGAACCATTACGTTATTGACCATGTG
>CANQQB010000099.1 GCA_947625845.1 uncultured Oscillospiraceae bacterium | reverse complement strand
CACGAGTTCAAGGGCAAGAACCTGCTGTTCAGCATGGTGGTGCTGTCCATGATGTTCTCCTGGACGGTCACCCAGATACCGAACTACATGATCATCTCCTGGCTGCACATCAACAACACCTACTGGGCACTTATCCTGCCCGCGTGCTCCTTCGGCATGGGACTTTACCTGATGAAGCAGTTCATGGACCAGCTTCCCAACGCCCTCATGGAATCCGCCCGGCTGGACGGAGCGGGGGAATTCAGGGTATTTTTCCGCATCGTCATGCCTAACGTCAAGCCCGCCTGGCTGACGCTGGCCATCTTCCAGTTCCAGCAGATGTGGGGCAACACGGGCTACATGTTCCTGCGGGACGAGGAACTCAAGCCCCTGCAATACTCTTTGCAGCAGATCGCGGCCGGCGGCACGGCCCGTGCCGGCGCCAGCGCGGCGGTGACGTTCATCATCGCGGCGATACCCATCATCTTCTTCCTCATCTGCCAGAGCAACGTGCTGGAGACCATGACCACCTCCGGCATGAAGGAATAAGGAGGGCCGTTCGATGAAATTTCTGAAAAAGCTCTCCGCGCTTCTGCTGGCGGCCGTGCTGCTGGCAAGCTGTCTGCCGGTACTGGCCCTGGCGGACGACGTGCCATACGACACCTATAATTACGACTATTGGGAGAACATCGTCCGCATCCCGGCGCCATACGTGCCCGACGGTGCCATCTCCGGCGTGAGCCTGGACTGCGGCGCCTTTGCCAGTCCCCAGGATATCTGCGTGGCCCCCAACGGCGACCTCTATATCGCCGACACGGGACACAACCGGATCGTGGTGGTGGACGGCACCGGCCGCAAGGTGGAGCGGATCATCGACTCGTTTGAAAACGGCGGCGAGCAGGACGGCTTCAACGCTCCCACCGGCGTGTGCGTGTCGGAGAATAACCAGCTATACGTGGCCGACCGGGAAAACCAGCGCATCGTGGTCCTGGAGCTGGACGGCACCCTGGACCGAATCGTCCGGGACCCCCAGTCGGACGTGCTGCCCGCGGGGTTCGTGTTCAAGCCCTTGAAGATCTCCGTGGACTACGCCGACCGTATCTACTGCATCGCCCAGAACATGTTCCAGGGCATTTTGGTCTTTGAGACGGACGGCCAGTTCTCCGGCTTCTTCGGCACCATCAACGTGCAGCTGTCCCTGTGGGAGAAGTTCTGGAAAAAGGTGGCAACCAAAGAGGAACGGCAGAACCAGACGTTGTACATCGCCACGGAATTCACCGGCATGGACATTGACGAGAGCGGTTTTGTCTACGCCACCAACATCGACGAGGCCGGCAAGCAGGGTGTGCGCCGGTTAAATCCCCGCGGCGAGGATGTGATTAAGAAAGGCCGCAACGAGAACATAGGCGGCGACCTGTGGACAGGCGGCTCCGGCGCTTACGCCGGTCCCAGCCAGATCACGGACGTGGTCTACCGGGGGGAGGGCATCTTCTCCCTGCTGGACCGCAAGCGCGGCCGGGTGTTCACCTACGACCATGAGGGCAATCTGCTGTACATTTTCGGCGGCCTGGGTACCCAGGCGGGCACCTTCACCACCCCCGTGGCCGTGGAACAGTGGAACGGGGAGCTTCTGGTGCTGGACGCCACCCGCGCCGAGATATACCGCTTTGCCCCCACGGAATACGGCAGCCTCATCAACCAGGCCGTGGCCCTGCGCTACGACGGGGACGAGGCACAGGCCGTGCCCCTGTGGGAGCGGGTACTGGAGCTGGACGAGAACAACGAGCTTGCCTGCTCCGGCATCGGCAAGGCCTATCTCTCCGCCGGGGACAATAAGACGGCCATGAAGTATTTGAAGCTTGGCATGAACCGGGATTACTACTCCGTGGCCTTCAAGCGCTACCGCAGCGAGATACTTCGTGCCCACCTTGGTCAGGCGCTAACCGTTGCAGGCGTGGCGCTGGTGGCCGTCCTGGCGGCGGTACAGGTCCGCAAGCGGACCCGGAACAAAAAAGCGGCGAAGAAAGGAGGGGTGAGCGGATGAAAGCGGCGTTTGGAAAAGACAAGTGGCAATACCTGCTGTATACCATCAGCCACCCCGTGGACGGCTTTTACTGGATCCGCCACCAGGACCGGGGCAGCGTGCCCCTGGCGGTGCTGCTGGTGATCTGCTTCTCCCTCTGCTTCTCCGTCAACCGGATAAGCGCCAGCTTCATCGTCAACGACGTGGAGCCGGCCACGGTGGACAGTTTGCAAGAATTGTCCGGCGTGCTGCTGCTGTACGGACTGCTGTGCGTGGGCAACTGGTCCATCACGTGCCTGATGAACGGCAGCGGTCGGATGAAGGATATCGCCATCGCCATTGGCTACGGCTGCGCGCCTATGATCCCGGCGCTGCTGCTCGCCACGCTCTTCAGCCAGTTCATCACCGTGGAGGAGGGAGCCTTCTACTACCTGATCATCGGCCTTGGCGTGGCTTACGCGGTGGTGGTCATGCTGCTGGGCATCCGGCAGGTCCATGACTACACCATGGGCAAGACGCTGATAACCCTGTTTCTGACCTTCGTGGCGATATTGTTCATCCTCTTCGTCAGCCTTCTGCTCATAGACCTGATCGGACAGGTGTACAACTTCTTCCGCTCGATCTACACCGAGCTTGTGTTCAGAATGTGAGGGCAGCGCGATGAAGATGAAAAAGACGAAGAAAAAGAGAGCGCGTCTGTCCCTGGGCAGAAAGCTGTTATACGCCATCGTGGCCGTGGCTCTGGTGGCGGGACTTGGGTATCTGGCCTATTACCTGACCCACTACACCTTCTACCGGGACTATCAGGACTATCTGACCGCCTATGAATACGAGCCCGGCGGCGAGTTGCAGCTCGCCGGCGAAAAGCTGGAGGAAAACAAGTCTTACGAGCTTGTCTGCGAGAGCGACGCGCTGGCCCTGTATCTGAACGAGGACACCACGGACGTGGCCATCCTGGACAAGCGCAGCGGCGTGGTGACCTACGCCGTGCCCCCGGCGGCGGAGGACGACCCCCTTGCCAACAACGTGAACAAGGACTATCTGCGCTCGCACATCATCCTCAACTACTACAACGCCTCCCGCACCTCCGGCGTGTACGACTCCTGGTCCATGTCCGTGGACAAGGGGCAGTTCGAGTTTGAGTCCATCGAAAACGGCGTGCGTGTGATCTACGAGATGGGTGACTTCTCCGACTCCGCCGGCATCGTGCCCCAGTACATGTCTCAGGAGAAGTACGACGAGATCATCGCCCAGCTCGGGGAGGACGAGGCGGCCGCCTTTGGCCGGTACTACTCCACCACCTCGGATGTGGACGGCATGCGCCAGCTTTTGAAGACCGTGCGCAATAACCGCATCGCCCTTGGCCGTATCCAGACCACGCTGGAGAGCGTGGGTTTCACCGAGGAAGACTACGTGGAGCAGATGGCCCTGGCCGGGACCCAGGTGAACATACCCATATCCTTCAAGATCGCGCTGGAATACCGGCTGGAGGACGACCATGTGGAGGTGTCCGTACCCACCTGCGCGCTGGAGGAAAACGGCGGCGCGTCCGTCTATTCCATCCAGCTTCTGTACGGCTTCAACGCCGCCGGGACCGACGAGCAGGGCTATATCGTGGTCCCCAACGGTGACGGCTCGCTGATAAACTTCAATAACGGCAAGACGACCGCCGGCGCCTATTCCCAGTTCGTCTACGGCATCGACATGCTGGCGGCGGACTACACCGTGATGGAGACCTCCAATGACGCGCGGATGGGACTTTTCGGCATGTGCAAGGCCGACTCCACCGTCCTGGCCACCATCGAGGACGGAGCGTCTCTGGCCTCCGTCAACGCCGGCGTCTCCGGCCGCGTGAACAGCTACAACAACGCCTACGCCACCTTCGTGGTCCGTGGCAGCGAGACGCTGGAGATGTTCGGCAGCACCGGCAACGAGGCCGCGCTGCCCATCGTGGAGCCCACGCCATACGACCGGGACCTGACCGTGCGCTATACCTTCCTGGACCAGGACCATCAGGGCTATTCCGGCATCGCCAACTACTACCGCGACCGGCTCATCTCCGAGGGCGTGCTCACGGAGAAGACCGAGTCGGAGCCGCTGAAATTCTATTACGATGTCCTCGCCGGCGTGAAGATGCGGGAGTTTTTCCTGGGCAAGCAGTACATGGGCCTGACGGCCATGACCACCTTTGACCAGGCCGGGACCATTTCCGACGAGCTGGCACAGGCAGGCATCAATGAGCAGGTCATGAACCTGCAGGGCTGGTTCAACGGCGGGTACTACCACGACGTGGCCGACAGGATCAAAGTCCCCCGGAAGCTGGGGGGCAAGAGCGGCCTGGAGGACCTGAACGCTCTGGTCACCGCCAACGGCGGCAGCGTGTACGCCGACGTGGCCTTCCAGCAGGTGACGGAGATCAGCAAGCGGTACAACTACAAGGCGGAGAGCGCCAAGTACTACGGCAGCGGCTACGTGGCCGACTTTGGCGTGGTCAACCCCACCACTCTGCGCCAGACCTCCAGTCTTGGTTATTCGGAGACCATGTACGACCTCATTTCCCCCAAGTTCCTGGTCCGCTATGTGGACGAATTTGCCGACCGCTTCGCCGGCGTGGACGTGGACGGCGTAAGCCTGCGGGACCTGGGCAGCGAGGTCCATTCGGACAAAAAGCGCAGCGAGATGATCGAGCGGGAGCAGGCTCTGGACGTGGTGAAGGGCCAGCTTGACAAGCTGGACGCCACCGACAAGAGCGTGATGGTCAACAAGGCCAACGACTACGCATGGACGGCGGCGGACGATATCACCGACCTGCCCCTGAGCGACAACAAATACGTGATCGTGGACGAGAATATCCCCCTGTACGAGATGATCGTCCACGGCTGCATCGACTACTGCGGCGGCGCTTACAACCTGAACGATTCGGCCGACGAGCGGGAGAGCATCCTCACCATGATCGAGTACGGCGCGGCTCCCCACTTCCTGTTCACCTGGCAGGAGACGTCGGAGATGAAATATTCCGGCGTGAACCGGTTTTACAGTACCTGCTTCAACACCTGGAAGGACACGGCGGTGGAGATTTATTCCGAGCTGGCGGACGTTCTGGGTCCGGTGACGGGTGCGCGCATGCTCTCCCATGAGATATTGGAAGAGGGCGTGCGAAAGACGGTCTACAGCGACGGCACCGCCATTTTCGTCAACTACAACGCCGAGCCGGTGACGGTGGACGGCGTGCATATCCCGGCCATGGGATACGCCGTACAGTAAGGGGGTGGAGGATATGAAAAAGCGCAGACTGAGTTTGGAATCCAAGCGTAAGATCAACGGGTATCTCTTCATCCTCCCCTGGCTGGTGGGCTTCATCGTGTTCTACGTGCGCAGCCTCTTCATGACGGTGGAGTTTTCCCTGTCGGACCTGCAGATGGACGTGGTCAACGGCGGGTATAACCTGACGTGGGTAGGCCTTAAAAACTTCATATACGCCTTCACGGCCCACGGCAGCTTCAAGCAGATCCTCACCAGCTCCGTGCTGAACATGGTGGTGGATATCCCGCTCATTATCTTCTTCAGCCTTTTTATGGCCCTTCTTCTCAACCGGAAGTTCAAGGGCAGGACCCTGGTCCGGGCTATCTTCTTCCTGCCGGTGATATTGAACGCCGAGGCCATTCTGGACGCCATTGAGTCCGCCACCGCCATGGTGGCCACAGGCGTGAGCGCCGCCAGCCAGGAGGTAGCGGCGGAGAGCGCGGGCATCGGTATGGCCTATTACATCGACCTGTTCGGCAGCCTGATGCTGCCCAAGTCGGTGCTGGAGTACATCGTGGGGGCCACGGAACGCATCACCAGCATCATCTCCGCCTCCGGCGTGCAGATCGTCATCTTTATCGCCGCGCTCCAGTCCATCCCCAGCAACCTCTATGAAGTTGCCAAGATGGAAGGCGCTACGGCCTATGAGACCTTCTGGAAGGTGACGCTGCCCATGATAACGCCCCACATCATCACCAACATCGTCTACACGGTGGTGGACAGCTTTGTCTCCAGCGACGTGGTGACCCTGGCCTACAACGAGGCGTTCACGAACTATAACTACGGCCTCAGTTCGGTGTTCAGTCTGGTCAGTACCCTGGTCACCTGCGGGATACTTCTTCTGATTTGCGGCACGATCACGAAGAAGTCCAGCTTCTATAACTGAGAGGGGAGGGATGGACATGCTCAAAAACGTCACAGGCTTTTTCCGCCGCCACCTGGCGGCCATGCACAGCGCCGACACCGCCCTCAACGAGCGGTACATCATCACCAAGAGCATCAAGAACTTCCTGACCGGGCTTTTCCGGGTGCTGGTCATCGTCGGCATCTGCTACACCATCCTGGCCCCGGTGTTCGGCATCATCGCCAACTCCTTCTTCTCCAACAAGGACGCCTACAACCCCATGGTGTACCTGATCCCCCAGCAGCCCACTCTGGAGCGGTACCAGATGGCCATCGACATTTTGAACTACCTGCCCACGATGGCCAACTCCCTGCTTTATTCCCTGCTTCTGATGCTGCTGCAAATTTTGATCTGCTCCATGGTGGGGTACGGCTTCGCCCGGTTCAAGTTCCCGCTGAAAAGTGTGCTGTTCGCCTGTGTGGTGATCACCATCGTCATACCGACGCACACGATCATGCTGCCCCTGTACATGACCTTCCGGATGTTCGACCCCTTCGGACTGTGCACGGCCATCTTCGGCCACCCGCTGTCCTTCATGGGCACCACCACGCCCATGTACATCCTGACCCTGTTCGGCTGCGGGCTTCGTTCGGGGCTTTACATCTACATCTTCAACCAGTTCTTCCGCGGTCTTCCCAAGGAGATCGAGGAAGCGGCCTTCATGGACGGCGCCGGCACGTGGTACACCTATTTCCGTATCATGCTGCCCAACGCCACCCCGGCGGTCATCACCGTGGCGGTGTTTTCCATGGTCTGGCAGTATAACGACACGTTTTACGCCAAGCTCTTTCTCATGCCCCAGAGCCAGTCCATCGGCCTGCGCATATCCTCGCTGGTGGCCAACATCGCCAACCAGTACCAGATCATGGACAAGACCATCCAGAACCTGTATCTGGACGCCGG
>CANQQB010000098.1 GCA_947625845.1 uncultured Oscillospiraceae bacterium | reverse complement strand
CTGCACGTCCCGGAGCATCTCGTCGGTGATCATGTCCACCGCCTGGTCGTAGCCCCGGTCGATGATGGCCTCGGCGGTGGTGGCCTTGCGGAACTTCTTGAGCGTGATCTCCTTGTAGGTCTGCGCCTTGACCTCATACTTGCTGAGGGGGATGGTCTCGCCCTCGGCCACCTTGCCGCCGCCCTCGTCCAGCGTGCCGGACGCCTTGTAGCTTTTGAGCACGGTACCCGCCTGCTTGGGGATGGCGCGGGTCACGCCCAGGGCCTCCATCAGCTTGGAGATGCCGCCCTTGAACATCTCCACGAACTCGATCTCCCGCACACGGGCGAGATCGGCTTTCTTGATCAGATTCGCGTCTGCCATGATTTAAGATTCCTCCTGTTTTTTGAAAATTTCGATGTTGTCCGCTATGGCCTTCCGCCGGGCTGCCCGGTCAGAAATAGCCATGATCTGCTCGCGGGTCAAGGGCTCGTCGGCCTTGCCGCCTGTGCCGGTGGGCTTGGTGAACTGAGCCTTGTTGTTCTCCAGTGCCTGCTGCTTCTCGTCCACGAACGCGGCGGCGTCCTTCTCCCGGATGGCGGCGAGCAGGTCGTTCAGGCCCATGATCTTCCCGTCCACCACCTTCAGACCCGCCGCCTTGACCTGTCCGGCCACGTCCCGCTTGGCCGCCTCGGACGTGAACTTCACGCCCTCCAAGGCCGTTTTCAGCGCGTCGTCGAAATCCCGCTCGGCCAGCTTCTGTTCATAGTCCTTTTTCGCGGCCGCTACGCCGTCCTGAGCGTCCTTCAAAAGCTGCGGGAAGGTGGCCGGGTCCACGTCCTTGGGAAGCTGGCCCAGCACGCCCTCGGCGGTCTCGGCCCGCTTTTTCCAGTCGTCCCGCGCCGCCTCGATCTTCTCGACCTCCTTGACGGTCTTGTAGTTGTCCCGGAATTTGGCCTGGAACGCCCCGGCCTGTTCCGCCGGGATCTCCAAACCGAACTCCTTCAAGATGCTCTCGATGTTCTGCATGGTAATGATCCTCCTACATGATTTCTATACCGCGCTGTCCGCGGTCTGGATTTAGGGCGATATACCGCGCCCGCCGGTGGGTATGAAAAAAGCACGGTGCATCAGCACTGTGCTTTCGTCAACTGGTATGTGGTTGTGCTATAGGAAAGGGGACCGTATCGCTACGATCCCCCGGTCGGTTAGTGCTTTGGCAGGCGTGGCGTACTCCTGCATCTCTCGGGTTTCCCCTGTCAGTACCATCGGCGTGTGGCTGCCACGAAATTGACCACCTCAAAGCACTTACTTATCCTATGTCCATTATACCCGCCTCATTCAGATTTGTAAAGAGTCTTCTTTGTTCTCAGGTATCTCTGAAATCGCTTTTCTTCGACCTTTAAAAAGGTTATCACAGAGTTTTTATATCCCTGCCTATCCCCCGTGACCGCTAAGCGCAGAATCAATTGAAACCGCTCGTTGTCCCCCGCATATTCTTTGAGCAAAAATGCCGTGTTCGGCTTGTTGGCCTCCAATATGTACTGCGGATCCTCTACCATATCGGCCATGTATCCAGCATAACGCTCGAAATCGTTCGGATGCCGCTCTTTAATATGCGCAACTCGTTCATCTGTAATGATGACCTCATCGGTTCGTATATCTTCGGAAATACCGCGATATTTATTTCTGTCGATATGTCCTATCGTCTCCACGTCCGGTTTCCCCTCTGGCTGTCCCTTTTGGTCGATTATACCTGTTTTTTCAGGCCCCGTCAACGGGGTGCTTTCCACCGTGGGCCTGGCCGCCTTTTCCGCGGCGCGGGCCTGTTTGGCGCCGTAGCGGGCCACCGCGAGGCGGTCGTAGAGCTTGCGGGTGTTGTTCTCAGCGCAAAAGTCGTCGTACTCCTTTTCCTGGCGCATGAGGACCTTGGCCTTGCGCCGGTATGCCGCCTCCGCCTCGGCCTTCACGGCCCCGTCCGGGGCTTTCTCCACCGCCTCCTGCAAGGCCATCACCTCCCGGCGGCTGGCTCGGATACGCCGCTCCAGTAGCCGCATGCGCTCGTCCCGCTCGACCCGGAGCCGGTTTTCCTCGCTGTCGAAGTGCTCATAGGGGTTTAACTCCCCATCGCCGGGGCCGATGCTGTGCCGGCAGTTGGCCCCCAGCAGCCCGTCCACATATCCGATACCACACACACTCAGCGGCTTGAATCGTTTATCGTTCCCGCTCAGGCTGAAAAAAGCAAGGCTCTGCAAATAGCCATGATTCGTCCAGTCGTCCATCCCGGACCCGGTCCGGGCCCCCAGGTGTGAGCTCACCAACACGGTATCATAGCCCAGCTCCCGCATCCTGGCCAGGGTGATATCCCCGCACGCCTGGGCCGCCCCGGTGCGCACTGCCCGGAGCGTGGCCGTCTCCACGGTGTCGGTGTGGCCGCTGGGGTAGCGGACGGTCACGCCGTCCCTGGCCGTGCGCTCCACCGCTTGGATGACCGCCTGACTGTAGCTCATGCCCCCGGACGTGACCAGGTGATAGGCCGTGTCGCACTCCTTGATGAACGTCCGCTGGGCCCTGTCCGCCAGGGTGCCGGTGAAGTTTTTCCACTCCTTGGCAGTCTTTTTATACCCCCGCTCGACAAGCCGTATGAGCATGGGCGACTGGCGCAGGGGCGTCGGGTCCAGGCCCGCCGCCCGGTACACGTCATCGTCCCAGCGCATATTCACGATGGCCGCGTCCTCAAAGACCGCTGCGATCTCCGTCAGGGCCTTGCCGGTCGCGTCCGCGATCTCCTTCTGTATATCCTGCATGAGGTACCCGGCGTCGCTCAACACCCGCAGCTGCCACTTGTCGACGGCCGTCAGAAAGTTCTCGCCCCGGCCCAGCCGGGCCATGTACCGGTCGACGATGACCCGGACCAGCTCCCGGTGCAGTTCCTCCGCGATCAGCCCCGCGCCCTCGGCCCGGTCCCGGATATAATCCGCGTCCAGCATCACTCAGCGAAAAGGTTCACGCCCGCCGGGCTCTGGGCTTGTCCCGCCGCCGCGGCCAGCTCCTTGGCATCTTCCTCGGAAAAGCCCTCGAACCGCTGGAGCAGGTACCAGCCCGGCACCCACCCCTGGGTGGCGTAGCTCATCCACCGCGCCCGGTCCTCTTCCCGGTTGTAGGTCACGTCCCCGAAGTCATACGCGGCCTCCCACGGTCCCACCGGCGCGAGATCATAAAGGTCCGCCCACTTGTCCAGCGCGTACAGCAGCGCGTCCACAGCGCCCTCCAGCTTGTCCCGGATGTCCTTGACGTACTGGATCGTCCGCCGGTCGTCGCTCTCCACCTGTGTGGCCGTCGCCATACCGGTCTTTTCGTTGAACACAAAATAGCCGTTGGAAAAGCCGCACTTGAAACCGATCTGGCTGAGCAGGGCGTTGATGGCCGTCATCCGCGCGTCGGTGTTCAGCTTCGGGTCTATCTCCTGGTAGTACTCGTCCGGACCGAACCCGCTCACCTTCCGCACCTGCCGGGGCAGCTTCACGCTGCCCGGCGCCCCGGTCCGGCTCCCCGGCGTGTCCAGGAGGCGGTCGTCGATGAGGACGATCCGGGCGCTGTCGTAGACCTCGCCCGTCATGCGGCTGTACGCCACGTCCAGGTCCCGCAGCTCTTCCAGCGCGTCGGCGAATACCGGCATGCCCAACGCGCTGCCGCCGTCGATGTTGTTGCCGCCGGGCATGCGCAGCACGGCGAATAGCGGCCTGTCCAGCCCGCTCACCGCCGCGTCCTCGGAAAGCCCCGCCCAGGGCGTGACCTCGATGGGCACCGGCTTGCCCCGGTCCCGCTCGCTGTGGCCCATGAAGCATCGGTTGCTAATCTCATAGACGCCCGTCTCCGTGAACCGGTGGTATTCCAGGCGGGTGAACCACCGCTCGGTGGTGGCCTCATAGGCGCGGCTGACGAATACCGCGCCGGTGATCTCCCCGTCGGTCACGTCCACCGGCTCGAACTGGCCCGGCGTCAGCAGCTCCACGCCCTCGCCGTTGGGCTTGAGGATGACCGTGCCCAGGGCGCAGCCCTTCTCCGTCCACTCCCGCAGACGGGGGTATACCGCGTCGACCTGCTGCTGGAGCCACGCGGCCCTCTGGGAATCGCCTCCGATGGTGATTTTGGTCCCCAGCATGGCCAGCCGCGCCGTCTCGGAGCACACGGTCTTGGCGAAATTCACAGTCCGCACGCCCTCGTCCGGGTCCAGCCACGCAGGCTTCCCGCCGTAGATGTCGGCGCAGCGCTGGATGAACGCGTCCATCCCCGCCGACACTGCCGGCTTCACGCCGAACGTCTCCTTAGCCCTTGTCCACAAATGCATGCTCACCCACTCCTTGAACCGTCCCCAAATGCTCATATCATCACCCTAAATATCGGCTTGGCTTATATCGTACCGGCTCACCAGAATTGCACTGGAGCGCCCGAACTAGGGTAATTCTCGGGCGAGACCCTTACCGGCCTGTGGTCTTATATTACGTCGAAAGGAGGTGACCCCTGGCCACTGGCGGGGGAATCGGGCGTCGGACCCGCCTGTCCGGTCTGCGCGACCGGCGCATCGCCGCCTATGCTTTTCCCCCATGAGACGGGGACCGTCACGCGCTGGTCCCCCTTCTGTTGAACAGCCCCTCATATGCGTACCGCAGAGCGCTGATGGCGTGGTCGTTTTTGTCCGGGTAGCCGCTGATCACGTTGCCCTCGCGGTCGCGCTCATACTCATAACTCACGATCTCCTTATGGGCCCTGGGCGTACGGGCCGGGTCGATGACCAGCGTGCGGCCTTGTAGCCACTTGAAGCCGTAGTCCACGCTGCCCGGCCCCTTGCTGGCCCCACGGGCCGGCAGACCCATGCCGCGATAGTCGTCGATGCTCTTGGGCTCCGCGCTGTCGCATGTGATCGGATAATCCATGTAGCCCTTGCTCCGTATCCACGCGCCCGTCTGGGCGTTCGACATCTTGTTGACGTACAGCTCATCCACCAAAAATATCTTCTCATGGGCTCGGTCGTAGGCCGTGCGCAGGAAGGCGTACTGGTCCGGGAACCAGCCCCAATCCACGCCCTGGAAGATACGGTCAAAGCGGACCAGTTCGTCGTCCGCGATCGTCCGGACCTCCAGCTTCTCGAACACGTCTGCCCCGGCGCCCACGGCCTCTCCCAGGTATGTGTGCCGGTACTCCCGCTCGTCAGTGCGCTTCTTGTGCTCCGCCTCGTCCAGGAACTGCGGCCCCAGCCACTCAGGCGGCGCCTGCAAATACGTGCTCCGGTGACACAGCCGGTCCTCCCGCTGCTTCTGGCTGTCCAGGTTGGCCCAGTTGTCCCGGCTCAGGGGCGGGTTGTAGCTCTCAAAGTTCCAGAACAGTTCCCCGCCGCGCATGGTGGACTGCAAGATCGTGTCGATCTCGGCCCGGCCGGCGAACTGGTCCTTTTCCTCGAAGTGGGTCACGGCGATGTAGCCGAACGGGGCCTTGATGCTCTTCAGCTTCATGGGATCGTCGGCGCCACGGAACATGATCCGCTGCCCCGTGGGGCGGTAGATCAGCTCCATAGGCGACAGCCGCGCCTCCCACATGCCGGCCATGCCCAGCTTCTCCAGCGCCCAGCAATATTGGCTATACACGCTGTCCCGGATGGTGTTGGCCACCTTGCGCAGCACCAGCGCGTGGGCGTCGGGGTGCTGTAGCAATATCAGCGGCACCAGCAGGCTCACGGTGGAGCTTTTGAGGCTGCCCCGCCCCCCGGCCAGGTCGTAATGCGTGTGCCCGTGGCGTATCACGTCCCCCGCCAGGCCACAGAACGCCGGACCCAGAACCTCGCTCAAATGGACCTCAGACATCCACGATCACCGTCACTTTCTCGTTCTCCGGCCCATTGTCCACGCCGGGGTCATCCCGCAATATCTGCCGTTCGTGGGCGTTCAGCCACAGCCGCGCCGCCCTGTCGTCCGGCGGGAAATACTCTTCCTTTTCCACGATCTCGATCACGTCCCTGTCCCGATCAACGCGCCGCCGCATGGGGACCTTCACCGTGACGCTGAATCCCTTCGCTTTTTTGAACAGAGAATTTAATATAAGCTCGCGTGCGCCGCCGCGCCCGCGCGTAACCGCCTCCGAAATCTCCGAATGCTTCCCCAGCCAGTCATACAGCGTGGAGGGCGATATGCCCATCTTCCGGGCCAATTCCTCATCGGTGAGCCCGTCCCGGCACCACGCCTCGATGCAGCCCAGGCCCTCGCTCGTCAGCCACTGTTGATATTTCCCTTTCGCCACGGACCGCACCCTCCCCTCCGGGCAAAAAATTACTTATTTTACGTATTTTTCTCTTGACATTACGTAATTTACGTATTATAATAGAACCATAAGGAGGTGGTCACGTGAAGCGCAGGGATTTGGTCAAGCGGCTGGAGGCCGCCGGGTATAAAGCGGACCGGTCCGGTGACCATACGATCTACGAAAAGCCCGGCGCCAGGCCGGTGCAGGTCCCCAATCACCGCGAACTCAACGAGAACACCGCAAAAGCGATCCTAAAGGCGGCGGGGCTGCAATGAGCCCCGCACCGCCCACACCATAAAGGAGGTCCTATCCATGAGCGAATATGTCTATCCCGCTCTGTTCCATCCCAACGACGACGGCACCTTTACCGTCACCTATCCCGATCTCCCCGGCTGCATCAGCGAGGGGAAGTCTCTGGGCAACGCCATGTATATGGCCCAGGCCGCTCTGTCCCAGTGGATCGAATATCTCGCCGACAAACGGCAGGACATTCCCGCTCCCAGCGCCATGACCACCGTGGAGACAGAAGGCGGCGAGTTCGTCAGCCTCATCCGGGCCGACGTGAAGGACGGCCGGGCCGTCAAGCGCACCGTCAGTATCCCCAAGTGGATGGACGACGGCGCGGTCCGCTCCGGCCTCAGCCTGTCCCGCGTCCTTCAGGACGCCTTGCGGGACCGGCTGCAACCGTAAAAGCCCCGTAAAATGGCATAGCAAAGCCCCGGCGGATATCCTCCGTCGGGGCCTGTCGTTTCTTTTGGTGATGATATTATAGCACATCCCAAAAATTTGTCAAACGTCCCATTATTTTCCCACGTCATACTATTCCTTAATCAAAGCATTTAACAACCCAGGAACGACCAGTGATACTGCGAATGGTATCGCAGGTAAGGCAACGAATGGTATCGCATAGGCGGTCAACAACCTTTTCGAGAGTCTGAAATATTTCGTTATGGAAGCCTCTGGAGCGAAGCTCCTTCCAGATCTGCTCAATCGGATT
>CANQQB010000097.1 GCA_947625845.1 uncultured Oscillospiraceae bacterium | reverse complement strand
GGCGTAATGAGTCCGGTGGGCGACGCGTGCTTTGATCTTTTCGCAATACTCCTGCTGCTGGATGCGTTCCTGGGTGGTGATCTCCCGGCGTGCGTACATGAGCGGTTCTCCCGATAAACAGATTTAAGCACTTTATATTAACATTTTTCTGTGCTATAATCAACGAAAAGTATCACGGTACGAAGGAGAACGTCATGGCAGTCATCAACATCCTCTCCCCCCATGTGGCGGACATGATCGCCGCCGGCGAGGTGGTGGAGCGGCCGGGCAGCGTGGTGAAGGAGCTTTTGGAAAACGCCATCGACGCCGGTGCCCACAACATCACCCTGGAGCTCAAAGGCGGCGGCGCCACCTATATCCGGGTCACCGACGACGGCTGCGGCATGGCCCCGGACGACGCGGGCAATTGCTTTCTGCGCCACGCCACATCGAAGCTCCGGGACGAGCGGGGCCTGGAGGCCATCGGGACCATGGGCTTTCGGGGCGAGGCGCTGGCGGCCATCTCCGCCGTGAGCCGCATCGAGCTGCTCACCCGCCAGGCCGGGGACGAGGCGGGGACCTACGTATCTGTCTCCGGCGGGGACATCCAGGACATGCACCCGGCGGGCTGTCCCAAGGGGACCACCTTCACCGTCCGGGACGTGTTCTTCAACACCCCCGCCCGGCTGAAGTTCATGAAGTCCGATAAAGCGGAGGGCTCCTGGTGCATGCAGCAGGCCGCCCGCGTGGCCCTGGGCCGGCCGGACATCTCCGTGCGCTGCATCAAGGACGGCAGGGAGGAATTTTTCACCCCCGGCGACGGCCGTGCCCAGTCCGCGGTGTACGCCCTGCTGGGCCGTCCCGTGGCTCTTTCCATGCTCCCGGCGGAGGGGGAGAACGAGGGCGTTTCCGTCGCGGGGTTCGTCAGCTCCCCCGCCGCCGGACGGGGCAGCCGGGCCATGCAGTTTTTCTTCGTCAACGGCCGGGCCATCCGCTCCCAGAGCCTGCAGGCCGCCGTGGAGCAGGCCTACAAAAACACGCTGATGGTGGGCCGGTTCCCCGCCTGCGTGCTGTATATCACCATGAGCCCCGGTTCGGTGGACGTGAACGTGCACCCCACGAAAAACGAGGTCAAATTTTCCTCCGAAAAGCGGGTGTTCGACGCGGTGTACTACGCCGCCCTGAACGCCGTGCAGGGGGAAAAGCCCACGCTGCAAATGGACCTTTCCCGCACCACGGAGAAGAAGCTGACGCCCGCCAGCTACGGCCGGACCGTTCAAGCGCCGGGCCAGACCGCCATGGAGCTGCACAGTCCCCAGGTGTCCTACGGCGGCGCGCCCGTCGCGCCCCGGACGGCGCCCGGACGCGGCGGCATCGTCCCGCCCCAGCCCCACCGCCCGCCGGTCCGGCCCGTCCGGTCCAGACCCGCCAAGGCGGAGGTACAGGCGCGGCAGGTTGACATAATTGAAAAGCCCGCTCCTGCGGAAACGCCGGCGGAGAGCGCCCCCGTGCGGGTAGCGGGGGAGATATTGCGCACGTATATCCTGGCGGAGCAGGGGGACAGGGTACTTGTCATCGACAAGCACGCCGCCCATGAGCGCATGATCTTTGACCGGCTCAAGGCCCAGGACCGGCCCATCATGAGCCAGACCCTTTTGGAGCCCCAGACCTGGCGGCCCGGCCCGGAGGGCATGGAGCTGCTCTCGGCCAACGAGGAGCTGTTGTCCGACCTGGGCTTTGAGCTGGAGCCATACGGGGACGAGGACGTGATCGTCCGCGCGGTGCCGGAGGACCTGGACCCCGGACAGCTCGCCGCCGCGCTGGAGGAAATTTGCGAAAAGCTCAAGGTCGGCAGCCGGGACCTTATGCGGGACAGCGTATTGCAGACCGTGGCCTGCAAGGCGGCCATCAAGGCCGGGTGGGACACGGACCCAGCGGAGCTGCTGGCCCTGGCGGAAAAGGTCGCCTCAGGCCAGATACGCTACTGCCCCCACGGCCGGCCCGTGTCCGTGACGCTGACGAAAAAAGAGCTGGATAAACAGTTCGGGCGCATCAAGTGAGCACGCCAGACCTGCTCGTTCTCACCGGTCCCACCGCCACGGGCAAGACCGCTCTGGGGGTAGCGCTTGCCAGGCTCCTGCGCGGCGAGGTGGTCTCCGCCGACTCCATGCAGCTCTACCGGGGCATGGACGTGGGCACCGCCAAGCCCGCCGCCGCCGAGATGGGCGGGGTGGCGCACCACATGCTGGATGTGGCGGACCCAGGGGAGAGTTTCTCCGCCGCCAAATACGCCCAAATGGCCGCCGTCTGCGTGGACGGTATCCGCGCCCGCGGCTGCACGCCCATCGTGGTGGGCGGCACGGGGCTTTACATCGACGGGCTCATAAGGGGCACGGATTACGCCGCCGCGCCCTCGGACCCGGCCCTGCGCAAAAGCATCGAGGCGGAATACGACGCCATAGGCGGCGAGGCGTTCCGGGAAAAGCTGGCGGCCGTGGACCCGGACCGGGCCGCGCTTTTACACAGCCGGGACAAAAAGCGGCTGGTTCGAGCCTGGGAGGTCTACGCCCTCACGGGCAGGACCATCACCTGGCACGATGAGCGGTCAAAACTGGCCCGACCCCGATACAGCGCGTATACCGTGGCCCTGGACTTCGCGGACCGGCGGACGCTCTACGACCGGATAGACCGGCGGGCAAGGGCCATGTTCGACGCCGGGCTGGTGGACGAGGTACGCGCTCTGCTGGACGCCGGGGTCAGCGCCGACACCACCGCCATGCAGGCCATCGGGTACAAGGAGGTGGCCGGGTATCTTTCCGGGGCATGCACCCTGGACGAGGCGGCGGACGCGGTGTGCCGCGCCTCCCGCCGGTACGCCAAACGCCAGCTCACCTGGCTCAGAAGCCGTCCGGACGTGCACTGGCTCCGCTGGGAGCGGGAGCCGGACCAGGCCGCGCTCGCCGCCGCGGCGGAGGCTGTCGCGAAGAATTTCACGACCGCCCGCTAAGTTGACCCATTCCGACGGTATTCGAGCCGCGAAAAGCCGTAAAATAGCGCCGTACAAGAGAAATTGTACAAAATCACTATTTTACGGGGCGGCAGAGTGTGATACAATCATTACTTGAATTTTGCGCTGTCGGCCCGGAAGGGACGGAAAAACAGATGCAAAAAACACAGAATCTTCAGGACGCATTTTTGAACCAGGCGCGCCGGGAGCGGGTCACGGTGACCGTTTTCCTCGTCAACGGCTTCCAGCTGCGGGGCACGGTCCGGGGCTTCGACTCCTTTGTGGTGTTCGTGGACTCGGACGGCAGGCAGCAGATGATCTACAAGCACGCCATCTCCACCATCGCCCCGGCAAGGAACCTGTCGCTCACGGAGGACACTGTCTGACTTGAAAAAGACCGACGCTCTCATCCGAATCACGTCGCTGGTGGTCTTCATCGCCCTGGCGGCCTATCTCATCGTCTACATCGTCAGCCGGTCGTCCAACTCCGTGCAGACGGCGCTGACGGTGACGGCCACCATGAGCGATTCAGCGCCCATGAGCGGCCTGGTGATCCGAAACGAGCTGGTCATAAGAAGCGGCGAACCCTACATATCCGTCACCGCCGCCGACGGCAGCAAGGTCGCCGCCGGGGAGACGGTGGCGGTGGCCTATTCCTCCGAGGAGGCCCTGGAGCGGGCCACCCGCCTGAACGCTCTGGACCGGGAGATCGACGACGTATCCGCGGCCCTGAACCGCTCCGGCACAGGCCTTGCCGCGGGAAGCCTTGGCGAGTCGGTGTACAGCGCCATCACAGGCCTGTCGGCCTGCATCCGCGGCGGCAACCTGGCGGAGCTGGACTCCCGCAGCAGCACCTTGGCGGGCATTTTGTTCCCCTCCGGCAGCAGCGACAACACCGCCACGGACGAGTACCTGGCCCAGCTGAAAAAGGAATACGCCGACCTGCGCAAGACCGCCGCCGGCGACACCGAGGACATCACCGTGGGCGAGAGCGGCACCTTCTCCAACCTGGTGGACGGCTATGAGGGCGTGGACCCGGATTACGTCAAGGACCTGACCCCCAGCCAGCTGCGCCAGATCATCAACGCCGACCGGGTGGTGGACGACACGTCCATCGGCAAGCTCATCACCTCCTACGACTGGTACTACGTGGGCATCATCCCCTGGGAGGACGGCCAGCACCTGATGGAGGACACCTGGGTCAAGCTCAGCTTCGGCCGGTACTACAGCGGCGAGCTGGACGCCCAGATCGAGTGGGTAGGCCGGGCCGAGAACGGCCAGCAGGTGGTGCTGTTCCGCATCGAGCAGGGCCAGGCGGACATGCTGGCGGTGCGGGCCGTGTCGGCGGAGCTGGTCTATGAGGAATACACCGGCCTGCGCGTGCCCCTGCGGGGCCTTTACCGCTATTACGCCGGATATATGTCCGACGAGGACGGACAGGCCCTGCATGAGGGCGACAGCGTCCAACTCATGCTTGGCGACGCCAAATACGACGCGTTCGTGTCCGAGATCGGCTCCGCCTCCCGGTACGGCGAGCTGCCCCCCGGCGTGGAATCCGGCAGCGAGCAGGACACCCGCCCCACCCACCGGCTGGTGGTGTTCTGCTGGCCCTGGAACGCAGATGACGGCGTGCCCGACTCGTCCTCCGGCGGCGGCGCCGTGGCCGGTCCCGACGGCGTGGCACGTCCCACCGTCAACTTCTACGACTACCGGACCGTCATCAGCGGCCGGGAGGAGCTGGACGACGCCGACCCGGACAAGTGGAACATCCCGGACCGGCTGTGCGTGTTCACCATGACCGGCATGCAGGCCGAGAGGAAGCTGGTGGACCTGGTCTACGCCGGGGAGGAATACTGTCTGCTGTCCTCCGGCGGCACCGACGCCCTCCGGGAGGGCAACGAGGTCATCGTGAAGGCCGCGAACCTCTACAACGGCCGGGTATTTTCGTGAGGATATAACGCTATGACGGAAATGACACTGGAACAGCGCGTGGCGCTGGTGCGGGAGACCATCGACAAGGCGGCCAACGGCCGGCCCGTGACGCTGGTAGGCGTGACCAAGACCAAGCCCGCGGACATGATCGTCCGGGCCATCAGGGCCGGTATAGACGTGATCGGGGAAAATTACGTCCAGGAATACCGGGAAAAGGACGCCGCCGGCGCTTACGATGGCGCGCAGGTACATATCATCGGCCACTTGCAGACCAATAAGGTCAAGTACGTGGCCGGAAAGGTGGCCATGATCCAGTCCGTGGATTCCCTGGCGCTTTTGCAGGCCATCGACAGGCGGGCCGGGGCGCTGGAAACGGTCCAGGACGTGCTCATCGAGGTGAACATCGGCCGGGAGCCGGACAAGACCGGCTGTGCGCCGGAGGCGCTGGACGAGCTGCTGGCCAGAGCAGGCGAACTTGCCTCGATACGGGTCCGGGGACTGATGGCGATCCCCCCGGCAGAAGATTCCAGGGCGTATTTTGCCCCGATGTACAACCTTTTTGTTGACAATTGCCAAAAAAAATACGATAATGTCTCTATGGACCTTTTGTCCATGGGCATGTCGGACGACTATGCGGACGCCATCCGACAGGGCGCGAATATGGTTCGCGTGGGTTCTTTGCTATTCGGTCCCCGCAACTATGCATAATGCAGGAGGCATACCATGGGGTTTTTGGATGAACTGAAAAAACTGACGAAACCTTACGACGAGGACGAGGACTTCTTCGGCGACGGGGCCGCGGATGACGGCGACCCCACCATCATCGTTCCCAAGGTAGAGCGCCAGGAGCGGCGCAACCCCTTCGAGGACACCGAGGAAGTGGACGCCCCTTCCTTTGAGGAACGCGCCACGCCCAAGAAAGACAACAAGGTCGTGAACATCCACACCACCACCGCCGTGCAGGTGGTTCTCAGCAAGCCGGAGCGCTTCGAGCAGGCCGCCGAGATCGCCGACCATCTGCGGGAAAAGCGCACGGTGGTGATGAATCTGGAGACCACCAACAAGGACGTGGCCCGCCGCCTGGTGGACTTTCTGTCCGGCGTGGCCTACGCCAACGACGGCAAGATCAAGAAGGTCGCCATCAACACCTACATCATCACCCCCTATAACGTGGACATCATGGGCGACCTGATCGACGAGCTGGAAAACAACGGCGTCTACATTTGACCTACCTGACAGATAACAGAGAAAGGAAAGGGTTCGAGATATGATCACTGCACAGGATATCCAGGAAAAAGCGTTTGAGCGGGCCGGCAAGGGCTATAATATGGAGCAGGTGGACGAGTTCCTGGACGAGCTGGCCGCCGACTTTGCCGCCATGGGCAAGGAAAACGCCGCCCTGAAGGGCAAGCTGAAGGTCCTGGTCCAGAAGGTGGACGAGTACCGGCAGACGGAGGACTCCATGCGTCTGGCCCTGCTCTCCGCCCAGAAGCTCAGCGCCCAGATCGAGGCGGACGCCCGTACCAAGGCCGACAACATGGTCGCCGAGGCCCAGAAGACCGCCGACAACATCACCCGCTCCGCCACCACCGGCATCGCCAACGAGGAGGCCAAGCTGGACGAGGCCAAGAAGGCCACCGCCCGCTTCTTCGACCACATGCGCGCCGTGTGCCAGAAGCAGATCGAGTTCTACGACAAGCTGAGCCAGATGCAGCTGGTGAGCGACGGGTCGGCCGCGCCCGCTGAGGAAGCGCCCGCACCGGCGCCCGCTCCCGAGCCTGCGCCCGCGCCGGAACCGGAACCCGCTCCCGCTCCCGCGTCCGCGCCGGAGGACGTGCCCGTTGCTGCCGTACCGGACCCTGCGGAAGGCTCCCCCGAGCAGGACGAGCCCACCCGCCTGTACCCCACCGGCGGCCACGGCCAGCGGCGGAAGAAAAAGCGCAGCTTTGACGACTTCAGCTTCGACGACGATATCTGATTTTTAGCACCCATCAGGGCGGAGTTCAAAAGGCTCCGCCCTTGCAAACTATTTTGCAAACAAAATCACAAACAAAATTCACTGTTGGAGAGTACACATATGCCCACCGATTACAACGCCACCGTCAACCTTCCGAAAACAGACTTCCCCATGCGTGCCGGCCTTCCCAAGCGGGAGCCGGACATGCTCCAGAGCTGGCAGGACATGGACCTTTACCACGAGATGCTCAAGCGCAGCGAGGGCAAGCCCCGGTTCATCCTCCATGACGGCCCTCCCTTTTCCAACGGCAGCCTGCACATGGGCACCGCCCTCAACAAGTGCCTGAAGGACTTCATCAACCGCTACAAGTCCATGACCGGCTACCAGGTCCCCTACACCCCCGGCTGGGACAACCACGGCATGCCCATCGAGTCGGCCATCATCAAGGAGCAGAAGCTCAACCGCAAGGCCATGAGC
>CANQQB010000096.1 GCA_947625845.1 uncultured Oscillospiraceae bacterium | reverse complement strand
CTGGTGGTCTGGGCACAGCATGGCGTCTATGGCGCCGGGAAAGACCTGGACGAGACCTTCGGCCTTATTGAGACAGCCGAAAAGGCGGCGGAAATTTACATGAAGATCGCTCACCTGCCTCTTATACAGACCCTTACGGACGGACAGCTGCGGCAGTTGGCGGAGCACCTCCACCTGACGCCACGGGAGGGGTATCTGGCGCAATAAACGGCATAAAAAATCCGCGATCCAAACGGACCGCGGATTTTTACTGGAGCTGCTGGGCGGATTCGGACCGCCGACCTCGTCATTACCAATTATAAGCCGTTTGTTTTTTGCTGTTATAGCTTGCTGTATCTTGTCGGCTGGATCGCTTGCGGCTCTAAGCGTTGCGGGCTTTGCCTGTTATAACCTGTTGTAGCTTGTTGATGGCTCATGTTGCGGTTTTTGCGGTGTCGGTTTCGGTTTTGTTTCGGTTTTTTCAAAATGAGAAGCGGAGCACCGCATATAGGGCGTTCAGCGAGGGCCAAGTGATGAAATCAGGACTACCCAAAATTTCACCGGCGGCGGGTAGATTGGCCCCGCCGTTTTCGACTATATCGCTTGATTCAAAGTGAATGAAATACATAAAAATTTTTAATAAATTAGGCGCTCCATGCGTCGCAGGCACCCGCAAAGAAGCACACTTTGCTTTACAGTACCTTGATGGATAGGACGGGATAGGAAATTGATTGCCAGGTTGTGCCCTGCGCCGAAGGACACCCCCTTGTGATCGTGACACTGCCCTCTGTGGCCGTCCCGCTCCCATGTCTGGCCAGGAGGACCAGCGCCGCCGTGCTCCCATGATCGAGGCAAGGAAGGACCAGCACCGCCGGCGGCGTCTCCAGCTCCCCGGCAGAGCCTCGCTGGCGTGCGCTGACCATGACGCCGCCGCGCTGCTGTGGCTCCCTGGAGCAGCGGTGCCGCTGCTCCAGGGCTGGCAGCTCATGTGATCCGAACCGGGCCGCCGATCCGGCGCATTGCATAAAACCATTCCGGAGCGGCCCGAAAAACCGAGCTCCAGCGCCGGCGAAGGTACTATACGCACGCGGGAAGGTAGAGCTAGAGTTTATATATACTCCCCCTCTCCCCCAATTTGGCAAAGATGACGAACACCGCCGCCGCGGTTGCGTATGATCTCCCCGCTTCCAGGCTGCCCGGCTACTGCTGCCAGGAAGAGTAAAGCGCCCGGTGCGCGGACCGGTTCGTCATTTTGACGGGGCCAAAAACGCGGGGGAAGGGGGCGATTATATTATATCTTCCCTAGTCCTACCCGCAGGCGCGTAAATCCTCGGCAAACTTTCCGCCGCCGTCCGCCGGCAGCGTCGATTGGACAAAACGACCAAGCCGCCCGGGACCATCGGACCGTCGGTCTGGACCGCTCACCCTCGCCGGGAATCGGCCAGACTGGCGCAGCGTCTCGCCGGTGCGGGCACCGATTCACTCTCCCAAATTCTGCAAAGAGGCTCTTTGTTCCCGCTTTAGGCCTCTGGTTGCGCCTGTGCACTTGCGCGGACCGCAAGAAAGGAAGAGCATTCCCAGCTGGCAAAACCCCGCAGAGGGCCGCCCAGGACCTCACAGAGGCAAAGAGCGGGACAGGTCATCCCCGTCCCGCTCTACATGCTCAATCTCCGTCGTGCTCGTGTCGGTATTCGTCGGCAATCTCGCCGGTAATAAGCTCCTGCATGAATGCGATCACATAGCCGATCTTATACTCGGGTACTTTCTCCAAAAGTTCCAATGCCTTTTCCCTGTCGCTCATATCAATCCCAGTTTATGGCGCTGTCCTGCACATAATCCCCGGCGGCTATCTCACTGGCCGCCTGATCTACCCGCCGCGCTTCCTCCGGCGTCAGCCTGGTATAGTCCGGGTCCCATGCCAGCACCAGCTTTTTCACCAGCTCATAGGCAAGAGCCTGGTCCTGTTCCGGCAGTATCTCTACCATGTCCGCGATCTGCTTTGCTATTGGTGCCATGATCGGTCCCTCCCTTACTTGTAGATGTCCCCGCGGCTGCCCACGTCTATGATATACAGAATCTCCAGCTGCATTTCAAGGCCGTATTTGTAAATGACCCGGTATTTCCCTATACGGAGCCGGAGGCGTCCGTCAGAATACCCCTGCATGGGTCGTATATCGCCCTGTGGTGGCTTTTGCGTAAGCCCCAGAATCCCGGCCCTGATCCGCTGCTTTGTGGGCCGGTCCATGCTCTCTACAGCCTTCGCGGCCGCCTTTGAATACCTGATCTCCATCAGCTTGCCCCCTGGTCCCGCTCGATGGTCTCGTCAATGGCCCTGGTGATGAAGCCGTTCACGCTTTCCCCGTGGGCCTCCGCGTGGGCCTGTACAGTCGCACGTTGCTCCCGCGTCATTCTTACTTCTACACGCATAAACTTCCCCATATAGGCTTTCTGGGCCTTCTTCTGAGCTTCTGTTTTTTCTGGCATATTCTACCCCTTCTGGGAACGGGATTTATGGCTTCCCCTTCCCCTAGTATGGCCATATTATAGCATAAAAGTCAATCTACCGCTAGATACAAAGCGCACAAATCTACCGGTAGATATTTGTTGGCTTTGCTAATTGCTATCTACCGGTAGATATGCTACAATAAGACCATAGAGGGGAGATCACCCCGGCGAAGGCAGACGGAGTAGGCCCCGGAACAAACGGTATTAGCGGTTACGACTGCTGGATATGCGCGGACCGGGTAGGGCGAGAAGCCAGCCGAAGCAAGAAGGCAACGTAAGAGCGGGACGGGATAAGAAATTCTCCGGAAGTCGAGTGATAAACTTAACGCCCACCGCCGCCGGGTCCCCTTGAAATACAAAACGGAGGTACAGAACATGAGCGAGATCGAGAGCAAGGTCCGGGAGCTGCGGGAGCTGCAGGCCCTGATCGAGGAAGCCCAGGCAGAGGCGGAGGCCATCAAGGACGCCATTAAGGCGCAGATGGGCGACAGCGAGGAACTGCGGGCCGGGGAATACAAGATCACCTGGAAGAGCGTCACCACCGCCAGGATCGACACCACGGCGCTTAAGAAGGCCCTGCCCGACGTGGCCCAGGCCTTCACCCGCGAGACCACCACCCGCCGTTTTTGCGTGGCATGAAAAAAGAGCCCTTACACGGCCACCCTCCCACAAGCGCCGCATAAGAGCCCAAGCCCAGCCAAGGGGCCGGTAAATCCATTATAGCCGGCCTTTTTCGCCATTTCTTCAAAATTCGTCTGCCAGGGACCGTTACTGTAGGCTTTGGAATATTTCCGGGCGTGGGCCTCGACATCCTCACGGCTCATGACCGCGAACCCATAGCCGCCGCCCTTTGTATGGAATACGGCATAGAAATACACCGGTGCGCCCCGGTCCGCCTTTGCCGGAACATGGTGCAGCTTTGGCTCAAGCCCCAGCTCATAATCAAACGTGTCGTTTTCGTAAACCGTGTGCGCCTGGATCAACTTCACCATACCGGAACGATAGGCCAGGTCAATGAGGCCCTTATAGCCAAGCTGGAATTGACATTCCAGAACGCCGTGATTCCGAAACGGTATCAAATACGCCTGGCCGAGCGGGGTATTGGGCTCGACGCCCAGCTGGGCCGCCGTCATCATAGCCCCGAGGAAGCTCTTAAGCGGTTAAAAAACATAGGGCCAAGTGAATATTATGAAACCATAAGCAACACTTCTGACATAAGAATGCGCATTCTAAACCTCTTCATTGAATCTGCGCTTTATGGAATCATACTAAAGAGGACGTGGATTCCTGCACCGTCGCGGAAGTCCGTTACATTCTGGAATGTCTGGACAAGGAGCCGTTGAAGTGGCGGGCATACGTCCGGCTGCTGATTGACACGGGATGCCGGCGCGGAGAGATCGCCGCCTTGAAGTGGTCCGCCGTGGACTTCACCAATAATCAGATCGCTATTGTAAGCAACGCTTGTTACACGCCGGGGGCCGGGTCTTATCTGGACACGCCCAAGAGCCGACGGACACGCACCATCGACGTGGGCCCGGAAGTAATGTCCTTATTGAAGGAAGTCCAGCGGGAACAGGCCGAGAAGGGCATATCGCAATTCGTGTTCCCCAAGAGGGGCAAGACCAGTGAGCCGATGTTTGCCACGACTCCGACAAAGTACCTTGCCACATTCTCGGACCGCTACGGCGTGGAGCTGCACCCGCACAAGCTGCGCCACACTTATGCCAGCATAGGTATCACCAACGGCGCGGACGTTGCCAGTATCGCGGAAAACCTGGGCCACTCAGACAAGGCCGTCACCCTCCGTATGTACACCGACGCCAACAAGGAAAGCAGGAAACGGGCAAGCAACATTGTCCGGGACAGCATCAAGGAGAACCCGCCCCAGGAAGGCGAGAAGCAATCCGCTGGATGATCTTCAACCACGAGCGGGATATACAGAAAGCCGGGCAGATTTACCCTCTGTCCGGCCTGCTTTTTTATCCCCGTTTCGGTTTTTGTTTCGGTTTTTCATTTTGCCGGGGCTGCTGGTAAAAAACAGAAAAAGTCCCGTAGTCGTTGAAACTACGGGACTTTTTACTGGAGCTGCTGGGCGGATTCGGACCGCCGACCTCGTCATTACCAATGACGCGCTCTACCGACTGAGCTACAGCAGCTGGCGACCGAGAAGGGACTTGAACCCTCGACCTCCGGCGTGACAGGCCGGCGTTCTAACCGACTGAACTACCCGGCCGCATCTCAATGCAGCTTTATGATTATACTGACTTTCTGCCCCGCTGTCAAGAAAAATTTCTTTTCCGGGCCAATTTTCTTGTGAAAAGCCCGGTCACGCAGAAAATATTAACCATTTCGCAAATTTTCGTAATTTTTTGTTGTATTTTCCTGCGGAATCGTATATAATGGTGCTCATCCTCGAAAGGTAAGGTAGTGATCATATGGCTGGCAGTCATTTGGCGCCGAGCGGCGCGCCGAAAACCAAGTCAAAATCCGGGTCCCAACCGCACCCCGTTTCACAGCCGCGCACCGGGTCCCAATCACGCGCCGGATCCCAATCCCACGGTGGGTCCGGGAAGTGGAAGATCATCCTACTGGTCGTGATCCTGCTTGTCGTCATTGCCGCGCTGGGGTTCCTGCTGTGGCAGCTGTTTGGCGACGAGATCGCGGCCAAGCTCGGCATGGGCGGGAGCGATACGCCCACGGTCGCGGAGGGCATCACCACGCAGATCAACGCCGAGTACGGCAACGGCCGGAATATGGGCGGCAGCATCTCCGTCTCCCAGGGCACGCAGCGGCCGGCGGAAATTCCCGAGGCGGCGGACGTGGTCCTGCTGGACATCAACTGGACAAGCAAGAAGGAGATGACCGAGCCGCTGTACATCACGGTGAGCGATCCCGGCTTCCCCGACGGGGACGGACTGGCGGTGTACCATTGTGAGAGCGATGGTCAGTGGAACCTGATCGGTACATATGTGATCCGCGACCACGCGGTCACGTTCCTGACGGAGAGCCTGTCTCCGTTCGCGTTCCAGGTGATAAGCTCCGAGCCGGAGCCCGTGGCCACGCCGGAGATCTCGCCTACGCCGGAGCCCACGGCCACGCCGGAGCCCACGCCGGAGCCTACGCCCGCGCCGGTCCAGGCGGTGGATTACGGCAGCTATACGGCCATCCAGACGGGCGTGTTCACCATGGTCAGTGAGATGCAGGACGACGCGCAGTATGTGGTGGCTCTGGTGAGCGATCTGCCCGCGGGAGCTATCACGGTGCCCACGGAGGAAGAAGAGGACGAGGACGATACCGACGACGTGGGCCTTGCCATCACCTATGTGGACGCCCCCACGACGGAGCAGCCCGTGCAGGAAGAGGCTCCGGCGGTCGCCGTCGCGCCCAAGGCCAGCGTGCTCGTCAATCTGGACGGCACGAATCTGGGTCTGGTAGACATGACGCTGGTGCAGGCCGAGGACGGCAGCTGGTGCCTGTCCGGCCCTGTGACGGACGGCATGGTCTGGAAGTCCAACCGGGACGGCTATAAGGACGAGAAGCGCTTCTCTCTGGGCAACAACGACCGGTATCTGAACCTGGACGACGATGACCAGAACGTGATATTGAACGACAACCACGTCCGCACCCGCTGGCTTATCGAGAACGCGACGCTGACCAACGGCACCCAGATCGCCACCCTCAGCTACCGCAACGACGACCGGTTCTACATCAACCAGCTTGCCAAGGTTGCGGAGACGCTGCCCGGCGGCGCGGCGGCCGTGACGGCCACCCAGGCCCCTGACGGCACCACGCCGGAGACGGCCTCCAGCGGCCCCATCTATCTGGGCGTGGCCGCTCCCGCGGATACCTCCGCCATCCGGGAGACCATGCGCTTCACCGTCACGACCGACCAGGGACAGGCCCTGCAGTTGGCGCTGTTCCAGCTGCACGAGGAGCTGACCGCGCCGGAGGGCGTGGCGACCACGCTGGAGCACGCCATCAACATCCCCGAGATCGACGAGGAGACCAACCTGAGCACCCTGCAGGTCCGGGATGGAGACAAGACCCTCCAGCTGGGCGTGGATTACACCATCAACGCCCGGGTGTTCAACGAATCCGTGGTGGTGATCTTCCAGTTCATAGGCAATTACACCGGCCAGATCGTGCGCACCTATGAGGGCACCACTATCCTGACCAACGATATGTTTCTGACCACGCCGACCCCGGCGCCGTCCTCGTCGCCTATCCCGTCGCCCTCGCCCACGCCGTACACCGGCGGTGAGGGGAGCAACGCGCCTTCCAATGGCAACACGGGCAACACAGGCAATACGGGTAACACCGGCGGTACGCCCCAGCAGCCCACGACGCCTGAGCAGCCGACGACGCCCACGGACACGCCGCAGCAGCCCTCCGGACCCGCCAGTGGGACCGATACCCAGCCGGACCCCGTGGGTGACCCCTCCGATACGGACGCCTGACAATTAAATAACGTAAGGGCGCGTCGTGAGACGCGCCCTTGTTTTTTACATTTTATTTCGTATATCGCAGGAAATGGCTGGCCTTGTATGTGCTCAGCAGCGTGGACTTATCGTCAGCGCAGCAGCGGACGGTGAACTGGTAGGTGACGCCGTTTTTCAGCGCGGCGGCCTTGCGTGTGTACGTGGTGGCCGTGGTGGTGCCGATCCTGTGCCAGTCGCCGCCGTCTTCCCGGTAGTACACCATGTACCGAGGTGAACCGGGTACCTGATTCCAGGTGACGTTGATGCCGTTGGAGGTTTTCGCGACCGTTACCGTGGGGGCCGCGAGCTGGACGGTGTACCGGAGGGGATCGCTGGCCGCGTAACCGCTGAGCAGCGTGGCCTTATCATCGGCGCAGCAGCGGACGGTGAACTGGTAGGTGACGCCGT
>CANQQB010000095.1 GCA_947625845.1 uncultured Oscillospiraceae bacterium | reverse complement strand
TTTCCTGCGATACCATTCGCAGTATCACTGGTCGTTCCTGGATTGTTAAATGCTTTGATTAAGGAATAGTATAAAACCAGCGTTTCGACGGCGCTTTCAAGCGCGAAAGATACCGCCGCGTCTGCCTGGGATTCTATCAAGTCCACGGCATCAAGCGTAACCTCCAACGTCAAGGACGCGGTTTCGACGGCCTACACGAACATCAAGACGAGCATTTCCAGCAGCCTGTCCAGCGCCAAGAGCACGGCATCGTCTGCCTGGAACTCCATCAAATCCACGGCATCATCCGTGGCCTCCAGCGTCAAAAGTACAGTGTCCAGCGCTTGGAGCAATATCAAATCTTCTATCTCCAACAACATAAGCAGCGCGAAAACCACAGCTTCTAGCGTGTTTTCAGCGCTAAAAACGGCCCTGAAAGGCGATAACGACACGATCAAATCCCACATATCGTCGGTGTGGAGCAGCATCAAAAGCACCCTGTCATCGTCCCTGTCCTCCATTTCGACTTCCGCTTCCAACACATTCTCATCCATCGTAAGCAGCGCGTCCACCTGGGGCAGTCATATCTGCTCCAATATCGCAAACGGCATTTCCAACGCCATGTACAAAGTGCGCAACGCCGCGAGCAGTATCGCGAGCAGCATCAAGTCATTCCTGGGCTTCTCCGAACCCGAGGCCGGCCCGCTGTCCGACTTCCACACCTATATGCCGGATATGCTGGAGCTTATGGCGTCGGGTATCGAGCAGAGCAAGGGCGTGGCCCTGAGAGCGGTTTCCGGCGTGGCGTCCGCGATCTCCGACGAGATACAGGGCGGTGATTACGCCATAAAGCCTATTGCTTCTGGCAGCCTGGGCGGTGCGATTACCGACATCGGGAACAAGATCGTGGATAGCTTTTCCGCGGTGCTGGACCGGCTTCAAAGCCTTGCGGACCGGCTGACCTTCAACGTACCCGTGGTGGCGACGGCAGGCATCGTCCCGTACAGTGTGGCCACGCCGAACCGGGCCGGCGGCACCGCCGGCGGTTCCGACGGCGTAGACATGGAGGAACTGTTTTCTGTGCTGACGCAGCTTGTCAACAATCAGACCCGCGCATTGGTGAACGCCATGGAGCAAGCCGGTAACGCACGTGGAATCGACGTTAAGGGCCTAACTGCGGGCGTCATAACCGAACTGCGGCGGCAAGCCCGCGTCACAGGCAAGCCGCTGGGCGTATGAGGGGTGCGCTATGAGCAAGCCTATATTCAAGATCAATGGCGTGGACTATACCCGCTGGATCTCTTGGGATGGCCTGGAGGGGTCCAAAAATGACCTGGACGCGGACGGCAGCGGGCGGAATGTGCTAGACGGCTTTATGTACCGGCACCGAATAGGCACAAAGAATAAATACGGTGTGCCCTTCATCCGCTTGCCCGCCGTCGTGCTGGCCGCCCTGGAGACGGACCTGTATTCCAGCGGGGACTACGTTCAAATCTCCACCCTGGAGGCCCGCGTGAACCGGGAGACCACCAAAACCTACTACTTTTCTACCATCAACGAAGGCGTGCAGCGGTACATCGACGATGACACGGTGTACGACGGTGTAACGCTGGAGGTAACGGAGAGGTAATCCATGAGAGATTGCAGCGAGTTGTGGAAAGAGCTTGCCGCCTCCGGCGCGTTCTCCCTGAACGTCCGGGCCATTATAGGCGGCAAGACCTATACTGCCATAACAGCGCCGATCGTAAATCGAGCGCTTCTCACCGAGCCGCTTTCCGTCGGCAATTGTGTAGCCGCTGACCTCTCCTTTTCCGTCCTGACCGACGACGCCTTCCCCCGCGGGGCCGAGATCCAAATCGACATACAACTGGTAGACGAGCAAGACCAAGACCGCACAACTGAGTGGAAAACCATGGGGACATTCCTTTTATCCACCCGCCTGCGGAACAACGATATGTGGGAAATCACAGCCTACGATGCCATGCTGAAGACGAACCAGTATTACATTCCCGTGGAGAGCCGGAACGAGCCGGACATCCGCGTGGGCTGGCCCAAGTCTATGCGCGCCGTCGTGGGTGAGATCGCGGCAGCCATTGGCGTGGAGGTGGATCCCCGCACGGAGCTGGAGGAGGGGGAGGCTTACCAGGTCCCCTATCCTGACGACCTGACCATGTTTGAGGTGCTGGGGTATATCGGCGCGTGTCACGCGGGGAACTGGGTCATCACCGAGGAAAACAAGCTGCGGCTGGTCCCGGTGACAGTGGAAAATATATTTATCAGCTACAATATCCTGGACATGGAATACAGCCGGATTTTGACCAACGACGGAAAATATAAGCTGGTCTATTACATTCCCGGCGAGGAAGTGGGCCGCTTACACGTGCCCGTTGTTATCGGAAAATTCAAGACCGGCGACACCATCACCGTGGGCCGTATCAGCATGACCCGCGAGGACGGGACGACATACACGGCGGGCGAGGAAGACCCGGACGCCGACACCAACGACAACGCCCTGATCGAAATACTGGAAAATCCATATGCCTGTCAGCAGATTTGCGACGACCTGTACGCCAAGTTCAAAGGATCCATCTACGTGCCTTATGAATTTGATACCGCTTGCTATGACCCGGCCTCCGAACTGGGCGACTGGGTGATCGTCGGAGAAAGGCTGCAAGGCTATGTGTGCTCCACGCGGTTGACCTACGGCGTGCTGTTCCGGGCGGATTCCAGCGCGCCCGCGGCGCTTGAAGCGGATGACGAATACCCCGGTATGCTGCCAACGGAACGACTGCGCCGGGATTTGGAAAGCGCCCGATCAACGCTCACAAGCAGGATTGAGCAGACCCGCGACGAAATCACCCTGGAGGTCAAAGAGCAGTTCGATGGCGTGGCCGAAGATATGAGCGCCCTTGAAGCTGCTATCACGATAAACGCCACGGCTATTGAACAGCGTGTCGCCAAAACAGATTTTACCGGCAAAACCGTGGCGTCCCTTATCAATCAAAGCGCCGAAGAAATTTATATCGAGGCTGCGCATATCCGGCTGGAGGGCCTTGTTACGGCCAATGGCGGATTCAAAATTGATGAAGAAGGATCCATTGAGGCCGTCAACGCCAAGCTGTCCGGCGATCTGGACCTGTCCGGCAATATCAGCCTGGGCGGGAGCATCAACATCGGCGGCGATATTACGTGGGGCGCCAGCAACAGCCCCGTGCAGGCGCTGTATGGCCGCGCAGCGTATGCTACACCAACGGGGAAGTATTCGACATTTCCAGAGACAAGCACTACCGGCTGGCACAAGACCATGACCGCAGCGGATTATTACGAGAGCCTAACCTACGACGGCGGCGCAAGCTGGACTGCGGCGGTTAAAATCCAGGGGACCGACGGGCGGAACGGCAGCAACGGAAGTAATGGCAAGGACGGCAAGGACGGGCAAGACGGGAAAGACGGAAAAGATGGCTCCGACGCTTCCGTGACACGCGACAACATAGCCCAGGCTGTGTATGACAACCTTTCCAGCCACGAAGACGACGGCATTTATAGTGAGCTTATCGGCGGCAGATACCGAATCGGGATAAATGCGTCAGCAATCCGGGTAGGTATTCTTGACGCCACGAACGTGACAATTGCCGGCACCTATGGCGGCCTCGTTCAAGGCTATGGTATGTCCAGGTACGGCCAGACCACCGGCGTTGTCCTGTATGGGCCAAAAGGTAACGGCAATCCGCCCTATTTTATGGTCTCAGATACGGGTATTCGTGGGCAGACGGGGACCAACTACAACTTCAATATGTCGGGCAGCGCTTTCCAAGTGGCCGGCAATATTTCTACGCTCGCGGTGGATAATGCCGCAGGAAACATAACCGCTGCGGGGGATATAAACGCGGCTGGAGATATTGGCACACAGGGGAAAATATACGCGGCGCAGAGGCTTGTCGCTCAATATTTTTCGGGTAACGATCTCATGCAGTTCGGCGGCTCATGCGATACCTATATTGGCGGCACGACTGTATATATCAGCAATACCGGGCAGAACACCAAGATACGGGGCAATATTGATTTTACCAATAGCCCCGTTACCAACTTCCCCCTGAAACGAAAAACCGTAACGGCGACACCGAACGCTTCATATGGTGCAGTCTCTCTTGGCCTTAATTCCGATCAACACGCCGTTCTTGGCGTGTCGGTTCGGCTCGCTGGCGGGAAAATCAATGACGGTTTTGTGCTGCGCCCGAATTTGATTATCAATAAAAATAACAACTATTTTGCGCAAATCCTGTATATGTCCGCAGACGGTGATCCCGGCGGCACGATTTACTCAACTGGCGCCGTCACCGTGGACGCGCTTTACATGGACCTGAGTAGCACATTGTCCTGAGATAATTCGCGGCAGCAGGGCCGCAGTAAGGAGGATATTTTTACATGGTAAACCTGATGAAGACCTTGGAAGTGGCCGTGGTAGTGGCGGCCATGAAACGCAACTCCGAGGCGTGGCTGCGGGCCACCGGCACCGCCGAGGCCGCCAAGCGCGAGGAACTGGAACGGGCAAACCAGGCCCTTGGCAGCACCCTGCGGACCGTGTACGGCGTCCCCGCCGTGTACGACCCCAGCACGGGCGTGTGGTACGTGGGCAGCGTGGGCGGCAGCAAGCTGTACGACCTGTATTGATCGGAGGACCGCCGGATGGATAGAAAAGATAGCGCCCTGGGAGCCTCTGACAAGGCCACAGCGCGCAAGGAGACCGCCCCGGTCTCCCAGCCCACACCAGCGGGAAACGGCTCACAGGCCCCGCAGGAGGCCCCGCAGAGGCCTAAACTGGTCAAGGGGATTAACTACGCCGCCCGTGAGTGCGAGCAGAAAATCGTCAACATCATCAACAGCAGCGGCTTGCCCGCCTGCGTTCTGTACTTCTCCCTGTCCAAGATTACGGACGAACTGCGGGAGCAGTACAGCGCCTTGACCGTGCGGGAGGAGCAGCAGTTTATGAGGGAAAAGGCTACACGGGAAGAAGCGGAGAAGAACAAAACGGAGGGATGACCCATGCCCGAAAACGTCTATGTGCTGGATAAGCGGATTCGTGATTTCCCCATTTTGGAGGAAGCGCAGGACGATGATGTGCTGCTTGCAAGTACGGCCAGCGAGACCTACGCGCTGCGCGTCAAGGCGTTCAACGAGCGCTACGCCGCCGGCGAAAGGTCCCGCGTAGAAGCCGAGGAAAAGCGCGTCGCGGCAGAGGACGAACGGGCCACCGCCGAGCAAGGGCGGTCCGACGCCGAAGCCCAGCGCGTCCAAAATGAGCAGGACCGCCAGGCGGCAGAGCAGGACCGCCAGGCGGCGGAGGAAACCTGCGAATCGAACGAAGCCGCCCGCGTAGAGGCTGAGAAAAAGCGCGCCGCCGCCGAGGTCGAGCGGGACGCCGCAGAGACCGGGCGGCTGGAAGCGGAAGATAAGCGCGCTGCTGCTGAGACCGAGCGGAACACCGCAGAGACCGGGCGGCTGGAAGCTGAAGATGAACGGGCCGCCGCCGAGGTCGAACGGGACACCGCAGAAACCAACCGCCAATCCGCCGAGGACGCGAGGGCTGCCGCGGAGCAGAGCCGGGACACAGCGGAAAAGGGCCGGGAGACCGCCGAAAATGAGCGTGTGCAAGCCGAGGCGGACCGCGTAGAAGAACATACCGCCGCCATGGCCGCCACAGCAGAGGCAACGCAGGAGGCCAAGAAAGCCACCGAAGCCGCCGAGGGCGTAATCACGCACCCGCCGCGTATCAGCGACAAAAAGACCTGGGAGATCTGGAACGCGGAGAGCGGGACGTATGAGGACACGGGCCAGTCGGCCAAGGGCAACGTCCTGTTCGCCTGGTTTTACATAGACCCCAGCACCGGGACGCTGTACATGGTCACAGACGAGGATTACACCGGGCCGACGTTCCGGCTTGAAAACGGAGAATTGGAGGTTGTTTTGCATGCCTGAGAAAGTGACACCATTGGGCCGTGTGGGTCCAAATCCGAGAGGCGAGTATGACCCGGAACAGACCTATGACCGGCACGACATCGTACAGTCCGGGGGGAGCGGATGGTGGTGCCTGGTAGACGGCACGAAGGGTATCGCTCCCGCCGAAGGCGATAACTGGATGAGGTTTGCCGATAACGGCGGCGCGGCCACGGTGGAGATCGCCAAGGGCTACGCTGACGCCGCGAAAAAGTCCCAGGACGCCGCAAAAGCGTCTCAGGACGCGGCGGGCCAGAGCGCGACCACGGCAGAGAAAGCCAAGGATGACGCCGAAGCCGCGCTCACGCAGGTCCAGACGGACCGGGCCGCGGTCGAGGAAGCGGCCACGACCGCCACGACCAAAGCCGGTGAAGCGGACAAGAGCGCCCAGGCCGCCGAGGAAAGCAAGACCAGCGCGGCAGCCGACGCCCAGAGAGCCGAGGACGCGGCAAAGCAAGCTCAATCCATCGCCCAGGGGCAGCAGGGCTATTTCGCGACGGCCGAGCTTTTGAGGGAGAAGGTACCGCACGGTGAAGACGGCTATTGGGCCATCGTGGGCGAGACGGACACGATATGGGTGTGGGACAGCGACAGCGAGGCTTGGAAGGACACCCACCAGAAAACGGACCTGTCTCAGTATTACACCCGCGACGAGACGGACGGCCTCTTGGCGAAAAAGGCGGATGACGCCGCCACGACCGCCGCTCTCGCGGACAAGGCCAGCAAAAAGGAGCTGTCCGACGGTCTGGCAACAAAGGTGAACAGCAGCACCTACACATCCGGTATGGCGGGAAAGCAGGACAAGCTCACCTTTGACGACGCGCCCGCCGCCGGGAGCGACAATTCCGTCAAGTCCGGGGCTGTGTACACCGCCGTGCAGTCGGCGCTGTCCAGCTTCTTTGACATGGAACTGCGGGCGGACGGCTGGGCCGACGGGCAGCAGACCCTTTCGGACCCGCGCTTCACGAAGGCCTGCAACTACACCGTCGGCTGGACCCCGGCCAGCTACGAAGAATACAACAAAGCCGGCATCTATCCCCTGGACGTGACGGTCGAGGGGCAAATGACGTTCAAGTGCAAAAAGGCCCCTGCTGGGGCCGTGGGCGTGCGTGTACGCGCAGAACTGGCAAAGGGGGCAAGCTGATATGGCCGGGTATGTTATCGGCATGGGCGGCGGAGGCGGCGGCGAAGTAACGCTGATCCGCGCCATTACCTTTTTGGCGGGCGTTGACCCGGACAAGCACCAGACCTACGACGATCTGGCCGCAGACGCGGAGGATATGGCGAAGGTCGCCGCTAATCACGGTGCGATCGTGGTCGCAGCGGACTATGCGGACGTGATGACGGCCTTTGCCGCGTCTCAGACCGCTATGGCGGCAGTAGCCGCGTCCCAGACCGCTATGACGGCGGTGGCAGCGTCCCAGACCGCTATGACGGCTGTTATCGCCAGCCCTGTGGCCTTGAACGCCGTCGTTTCGTCCCAGACCGCTAT
>CANQQB010000094.1 GCA_947625845.1 uncultured Oscillospiraceae bacterium | reverse complement strand
CACGATTTGGGCCATGTTGTCTCTTGTTTTGTTTCACCTCCGCGGGTGTTGCACTTCGTATGATAATCTACCCAGCCCCCCTTGCCAGGGGGGCCGTTCGATAAGGAAAAGGATTTAATATATCTCTCCCCCAATCAGCGCAAGGCGCTGACAGCCCCCTCGTCAGAGGGGGCGTCATAAGACAGTACAATACCGAATTTCGAGAATGGCGTGGCGGGTGTCACGCCATTCCCTCTTGTATCAGTTCCTGGATGGGGATAAACCCCACAAAGTCGTAGGAGATGTGGATGCTCTGCGGGCGCTTGCCGCTGCTCTCGTCCGGGGCCTCTATGTAGATGGCCTTTAAAAACTTATGCAGCGCATACGGTGTCAGGTTTTCCAAGCCGACGTATTTGTGCGCCTGGGCTATGAACTGTTCCACATCGTTTGCATGCTGCTCTTGCTGGGCTATCTCCTTGGTGAGCGTTTCCATTTCCTGCTTTAGCTGCAATTGCTCGTCCTCACAGGAGATGACCATCCGCATATTCCTTTGCGTACAGTTCCGGAGTGAAGTGACCGTCTGAAGGGAGGGCAGGCGCAAAACAGACAGGGACATGAAACGCCGATGGGCGGTCATGCCCCTTCTGACAATTCTACAAACCGAAAGCTGTCAGAATAAATCATGTTTTTTATTGCAAGTAATCTTTCGTTTTCATCAAATGCAAACTCCACTATCCACGGCATTTTACTCTTAATTTTCGCAAAATCTTCGTATCCAAAAGCATTATCATAATAATTGATAATTATACTCAGAGCCGTACCACGACTTCCTATAACAATCTTTTTCCCTGGATATTTACGCAAAACGGATCGCAATGCGGCAACGTTTCTGTCCTGAACCTCCTGGAGACATTCTCCGTCTGATAATTTATAGGAAAAATCATTCCACTGTCGCTGTGAAAATGAGACAAAATCCTCGATCCATTCGCTGTCAACTTTCCTTTCCTGGAAGTCGTCTATGATCTCAATTTGAAGCCCAAATGAATCTGTAAAATCTCTGATCGTATCGATCGCTCTTTTATATGGACTCGATAAAGCTGCATCTATTCCCTTATCAGCCAAAAAAGCCGTAACTAACTCTCTGTCTTTCAATCCTTTGGCTGACAATTCCCGAAGAAGATCATCGTGGTTATTATAATTTGGCTCTGCATGACGGACAAAATATACGGGTGTCATTTGTCATTATTCCTCCACAAATCCCAAGTTTTCGCTTTGTTTGACTATACTGAAATTCTAACACATCAAGGAAACCGTTTCAATCCTGGCAAGCAGGGCATGTGGGCACCCATATGCGAAAAATGGACGATCTCGGCTACGCCGGGTTCGTCCATTTTGCTTGTTAGGGCAGCAGCCCTAAGACCCTTTGATCGCACAATAGATCGTGCGGCTGCGCGTCCCGATGGGACGCTTGTGTTTGTGCGTTTTTGAAAACACAGAGGGGGATAGCTTTAGGAATTATAATGCAAGGGGACCCGTCCTTGAGCGGAGGAGCAGCGCCGCAAACAGCCCGGACATTCAGGTGTCCGGGCTGTGACTCGCGGAGCGTACATATATGATTTGACGACCATTTATGTGCACCATTAGGAAAAAGCGTTTCGCACCAAATGCGCAGCCAGCTCCGGCACGGAGCTGTTCAAAGGGGTTCGGGGATGCTGCCCCGACAAGCAAATGTGTCATTCCGGCGCGAAGTAGGAATGACACATTTTTGCAGAGTGTGTACCACTGAGCATTGATTGCCACTTATGTGAAACGCTATAAGCCCTTATACGAAGTACACTAAAGCTGCAATTGAATTTCCCGGACGTGTTGATTATAATTGACCCATTGACTGGCGGAGAACAGGCAACCGGCGTCAGGAGAAAAAACCGCACGGTCCAGGGGGTGCGACATGGAAGATAAGGTACGGCTTTCGGATATAGCCTCGGAGCTGGGACTCAGCACGGCAACGGTTTCGTATGTGCTCCACGGCAGGACCGGCATGGTGTCGGAGCGGACGGCGAACCGGGTGCGGCAGGCGCTGGAGGAGTGGGGGTATCTGCCCCGTGCGGCGGAGGTGCTGCTGGCGGAGAACCCGGCGAAGATCGTGGGCGTGGTCATCAACGACCATGAAAAATACGAGGCTCACATTCTGGAGGACGCCTTTATTGCGTCCGCGCTAAACGCTCTGAGCGCCGAGACGGCCGCACGCGGGCTTCAAATGATGGTGCGCACGGTGCAAAACTTGGAAGACATCGTGGCCTTCGCAACCATGTGGAACCTGGAGGGGCTGGTGCTGATAGGCTTTTGCGGCGCGGATTACAAACGCCTCCGGAAGAACACGCGCATCCCCTTTGTGGTCTACGACGCCTGCGGCGCCGTCGCAGAGCGGACCTTTGCCGTCAACATCGACGACAGGGACGGCGGCCGGCAGGTGGGCGAGTATTTCCGCCGGTGCGGGCATCAACGTGCCCTGTGCCTGGCGGACAACGATGTGGATATGGACCGCGAGCGCTGGGAGGGATTTCGCCAGGGCTTTGGCGACGGCGCGGAATTTTGGATGATCCCCATGGCAAAGCGGGAGCGCCTGGCGTTTTATGAGGCGCGGCTTTCGGCGCTTTCCCAGTTCACGGCCATATTTGCCGTGTCGGACTACTACGCGGCGGAGCTGTGCCATTTCCTGTCGGCCCACGGCGTGGCGGTGCCGGAGGAAATATCGGTGTGCGGATTTGACGACACACCCCTGTGTGCCATGGTGTACCCCGCGCTCACCTCCGTACATCAGGATACGGCGGACCGGGCCAAATGCGCTCTGGACGCGATCAGAAAACTTCGGGCCGGGGAGGCGGTCGAGCTTTCCGTCACGCTCCCGACGGGGCTGGTCGTGCGCGGGAGCACAAGGAACCGCGCTGTGCCGCCGACAGCGGAAAATACGGACTGAGCGGTATTTTACAGGCGCTCGACCTGCGGTAGAACCGGCAAAAATCAACCGCCGGTTCGTGTTCATCCCCGTCCGTTTCCGATACACTCGGGCCATGAAAGGAGGTGCCCGATATGGACCAAATCAAAATCGGAAAATTCATAGCGTCATGCAGAAAGGAACAGGGCATGACCCAGGCCGTCCTGGCCGAGAAGCTCGGTATCAGCGACCGGGCTGTATCTAAATGGGAGACGGGAAAGTCCATGCCTGATTCGGGGATCATGCTGGAGCTGTGCGATCTTCTGAAAATCAATGTCAACGAACTCCTGTCGGGCGAAAAGATCATGGCAGAAGCATATGGCAGACGGGCAGAGGAAAATCTTCTGGCAATGAAGCGGGAAGTCGAGGAAAAGAACAGGCAGATGCTGCGGGCGGAATACTGGGTCGTCATTCCGGCCGTCCTTGCGGGGTTGGTCATGGTGTTTGTGGCGTCGTTCGTGGAAATGCCCACGTGGTTAAGGGCAGCGCTGACCGCGTTTGCTCTTGTGATGATCTTCACAGTCGCTTTTATCGCGGTGGGCATTGAGCAGAAGGCCGGATACTACGAGTGCCAAAAGTGCGGCCACAGATATGTACCTACTTACTGGCAGACCAATCTCGCGCAGCACGCTGGCAGGACAAGGTATATGAAATGCCCCAGGTGCGGGAAAAGAAGTTGGCAGAGGAAAGTACTGACCAGGGAGGATTGATTTCCTTCGTCATTTTCCGCAAAATCTACGTTCCATTTTTGTCACAACTTACGGATTTAAGTTTTGCAATCGCACCTCCTGACGGGTTATCATCGACCTGTCAGGAGGTGCTTTTATGAAAGAGCAGTCTTTTTTCCGCTCCGTTTGCGCGCTTGCCATTCCCGTGGCGCTGCAGTCCATGCTTCAGGCGTCCTTCGGCGTGGCTGACCAGGTGATGATCGGCCAGCTTGGCGCCGTGGAGGTGGCGGCGGTGGGACTGGCCGGGAAATTCACGGGGATATTCAACGTGGTCAACGCCGCCGTGGGCGCGGTGGCCGGGATCATGCTCTCCCAGTACATAGGCCAGAAAAACCCCGCCGAGACACGGCGGAGCCTGGCGGTCAACCTGCGGGTATGCTTCCTCCTGGCCGCGCTGTTCACGGTGGCCGGCGTCGCCGTCCCGGAGCGGATCATGGGTCTTTATATAAGCGACAGCGCGACGGCGGAAACGGCGGGGCGGTACCTCGCCATCGTGTCCGGCACATTCCTCCCCGCGGCGGGGATCGGCATATTGTCCACCCATTTGCGGTGTATAGAAAAGGCGTCTCTGCCGCTATACGCCGGGCTGGCGTCGGCGGCGGTCAACACCGGCCTCAACTGGATACTGATCTTTGGTAAGCTGGGCGCGCCGGCACTGGGCGTCACGGGAGCGGCGCTGGCCACGCTGCTCTCCCAGCTCGTCTATTTCGTGGCCATACTTGGGATGTACGCCAAATACCGGGAGCGGGCGGAGAGTGGCCCGGCTCGTCCCTTTGCCTGGGGCCAGTACCTTTCTATGCTGCTGCCCCTGCTGGTCAGCGAGTCCATGTGGGTCCTGGGCGAAAACGTGTACGCGGGCATTTACGGCCACCTGGGCACCGACGCTGCCGCCGCCATGACGCTGACGAACCCCGTCCAGTCCCTGGCCATCGGGGCGCTGTGCGGCCTGAGCCAGGCGGCGGCCATCCTCATCGGCAAGCGCCTTGGGGACGGGCAACGGGAAACGGCCTACCGGGAGGCGAGAAAGCTCCTGTTCTGCGGCTGGGTGGGCTCCATGGCGCTGTCCGCGCTCATCGCCTGCACCGGACATTGGTATGTTCGTATCTTCCAGGTGGAGGCGCCCATCCGGGAGCTGACACGTCAGATCCTCACCGCCTACGCCGTGGTGCTGCCCTTCAAGGTGCTGAACATGATCGCCGGCAGCGGCATATTGCGCAGCGGCGGGAAGACGAAATACGTCATGGTCATCGACCTGGTGGGCACATGGGTATTCGGCGTCCCCATGGGGCTTTACGCCGCGTTCGTGTGCCGCTGGACCATCCCATGGGTCTATCTTACCCTGTCCCTGGAGGAGTGCGTGCGGCTGGCCATCTCCCTGGTGGTGTTCGAGCGGCGCGGATGGATGAACCGGCTGCAAGCGTGAGGGCAAAAATCAGCAGCGCGGCGCAAAAGCCGGTACGCGGTATTGGATTTATTTGCCCCAGTTATGCTATACTGTGTGCAAAAGGGCAAAAGAAGGGGTTCTAAAATGATCTATCGGGTTGATAAGTTATCCGAAAACAATATAAATCCTATTACGCGACACGACTATGACGAGTCGTGGAGAGTTTTGATGCTTACGGAAAGTTCAGATTATCAACAAATGTGTGGGAGCAACAACGGATGTACTTACACGATCAAGACAAGTCGATGGAAATACAAAGAGTGGGAAATGGCGGTTGGCGACTTCATAGGCTTTTGCGAGGCAAACAGGCAAAACGCGGTTTTGGTTCTGTCTGAAACAGATTTTAATTCCGCAAGAGAGCATTATGAAGGGCATAGATATGACGAGCCGTTTCTTCGTGAGTATGAGCCTTCTGTATTGGTCCATAGTACGCCAATGAGCTGTTGGGAGTCGATCAGACGCGATGGGATGTTAAAGAGTTGGAACGTGCTCAAGACCGAAAGGACCATTACGGAGGAACGGCCTATAGGAATACAACTGGGTGATCCACCGGATTTCAGCGACTATATCATGTTCGGCGGCGGCGTTACCGGGGAGATCGTTGTGAACTCCAAACAACAGGGGAAGATCGTCATGAACGCCGATACGGAATATCTTACCGGCGCAAGGCTGTATTTTGACGCAAAGCGTATGGCACAGGATGGATTGCTTGTTCGGGATGGCTGTCATTTGAAAGTAAAGGGCACATTGCCCCTTGTGCCATATCTGATCTGGACCGCAACATGGGAGACGGTCGGACTTGCAAGCCAGGTATCCACACCGAGGCTCTTTGCTGAACAGGCCGACAGGCGATTTCAATCTGTTTTATAGAATTATGTCATGAACACTCGGAAAAACTACGGAAAAACGCTGCTGGCCTGTTACTTGGGTTTTATTACGCAGGCGATCTCGGCGAACTTCGCGCCGCTGCTCTTCCTGACATTTTACAGGACCTACGGGATATCCCTGGACAAGCTGGCGCTGGTCTCCACCTGCTTTTTCTTCACCCAGCTGATGGTGGATCTTGTCTGCGCGAAGTATGTGGACAAAATCGGATACAGAAAATGCGTGATCGCTTCGGAGGCGCTGTCAGGAGCCGGTCTTGTAGGACTTGCCTTCATACCGGAGCTGCTGCCATCCCCCTATGGGGGGATCCTTCTCTGCACAGCGGTGTACGCCGTTGGGAGCGGCCTCATCGAGGTGCTGTGCAGTCCTATCGTGGAAGCCTGTCCCTTTAAAAACAAGGAGGGGACCATGAGCCTTCTGCACTCCTTCTACTGCTGGGGATCCGTGGGAGTGATCCTGGGCTCCACGGTGTTTTTTGCCGTGTTCGGCATGGAGCACTGGAAGCTGCTTGCCTGTATCTGGGCGATCGTGCCCATTTATAACATTTTTAATTTTGCCGTCTGTCCCATCGAACCTCTGGTGGAGGACGGGCAGGGAATGAACATTACCCAGCTTTTTAAGACCAGGATCTTCTGGCTGCTGATCATCCTGATGGTGTGCGCGGGCTCCTCTGAGCTTGCCATGGCCCAGTGGGCGTCCGCATTCGCGGAATCCGCCCTTCACGCGTCCAAGACCGTGGGGGATCTGGCCGGCCCCTGCGGGTTCGCGGTTCTTATGGGGATCAGCCGCGTCCTTTACGGGAAATTCGGAGAAAAAGTGGATCTGACTGTATTTATGGTAATATCCGGCGTTCTCTGCCTGGGCTGCTATCTGTTGGCAGGACTGGCCGCCGCGCCGGTCCTGGGCCTCATCGGATGTACGGTATGCGGGTTTTCTGTGGGGATCATGAGGCCGGGCTCTATCAGTATCTCCTCCTCCGTGCTGCCCTCCGGCGGAACGGCCATGTTTGCTCTGCTGGCTCTGGCGGGGGACCTGGGCGGGTCAGCGGGCCCCGCTGTCGTGGGAATGGTGTCCCAGAAGGCCGGTGAGGATCTCCAGGCGGGCGTGCTTGCGGGAATCGGATTTCCTCTGGTGCTGGTGATCAGTGTTCTGGTTCTGAGAAGGTGGAGAGGAAAGGAACGGAAAAGGAGATAAATCGAAAAAAAGAAGGAGGATCATATGGTGAATAGTTTATCAGAACAGATCTTAAAAGTGATTGAAAATAATAGCAGGCTTAAAGGATTTCCGAGTGAAAGCGAAATCAAGAGGAAAAATCATTGAATTGAAAAATTCTGTTTATCGAGCAGAATCTCCATCAGCAAAGAGCCAGACGCACAGACGCAGAGCCGATGATTTTGTGAGGACACTCACAGGATCATCGGCTCTATTTCCTCTTGACCTTTGCTAAAGAAGCTGATATAATAAGCAACGTAGGTTACGCAACCTATGTTGCTTTATTTTTTAGGAGGACCGTATCATGCCGCCGAAATGCAAATTCACACGGGAAGAGATCGTGCGCGCCGCGCTGGACCTGACGCGCAGCGCCGGCCTCGACGGGCTCACCGCGCGGGCGCTGGGGTCGGCGCTGGGCTCGT
>CANQQB010000093.1 GCA_947625845.1 uncultured Oscillospiraceae bacterium | reverse complement strand
CAGCTGTTGTCCCCCTCTGAAGGGCAGGTTGCTCACGCATTACTCACCCGTCCGCCACTAAGTCTACGCTTCAATTGACCGAAGTCTCTATTCACGCAGCTTCGTTCGACTTGCATGTGTTAGGCACGCCGCCAGCGTTCGTCCTGAGCCAGGATCAAACTCTCAATAAATCGTATCTAAACAGCCCTTCCGGACTGTCCAAATCATTCATCGATCGCTATTTTCTAGCTCTCAAAGAAATTCATAAGACCGATTGCTCGGTCTCGTTAAGAACCCTCTGCTGGTGCTTATTTGCATAAGCTTTGTTTGCATTGTTTAATTTACAAGGTACACCACACGCTCTCTTGGGTTCTCTTCAGGCTCCCCCGCGAGGCGCTTTGCTAATATACCACCGGCGAACCCCTGTTGTCAACACTTTTTTCGCATTTTTTAAAAATTTTTTCATGAAATTCTTACCAATGGGAAAACTATCCGTATGTTGAACAAAAAACAGGATTATCCACAAGATGTAGACTATCATCCCGCGCCCGAACCGGCCTATCCCTTCCCCATAAGCCCTGCAAACACGGAGAAGCTGTTCGACGGCTGCGAGGATTTTGAAAGCCGCCGCGTCCACGCCGGGGGGACAAATGTCGCTGTGTTCGCCTGCTGGCTGGACGGGGTGGTGTCCGGCTCGGACACGGCGGACCAGATCCTCCGCCCCCTGACGGACCCGGCCCGGTTCGCCGGAGCCGGGACGGCGGAAGCGGTCATCGAAATCCTGGCCGCCGGAGGCGTATACGGCCCCTCCATGAAGCGTGTGGACACCATGGACGAGCTCATCGACGCCATCGCCTACGGCCACTGTGCCCTGGTCTTTGACGGCACGGCCTTCGTCTTTCAGGTCAAGTCCGACCAGCACCGCTCCGTCCAGGAGCCCACGGTGGAGAAGACCATCAAAGGCGGCAAGGACGCCTTCGTGGAGGTGCTGCGGGTGAACACAGGCCTGGTCCGCTCCCGGCTGCACACGCCAAAACTGAAGCTGGCCCAGGTGACCATCGGCCGCAAGAGCCGTTCCCTGGCGGCGGTGCTATGGCTGGACGGGGTAGCGGACCCGGACCTTCCCCGGCAAATGCTCCGGCGTTTAAAGGCCATGGACACGGACGGGGTGATATTGCCTGACACGCTGGAGAGCGCCCTCGTGGACCGGCCCCGCTCGCCCTTTCCCCAGCTCATCCACACCGAGCGGCCGGACAAGCTGGCTCAGCTTCTTCTGGAGGGTCGCGTGGGGGTCATCGTGGAGGGCATCCCGGTGGGCTTCGCGGCCCCGGCCTTTTTCGGGGAGTTCATGAAGACCACCGAGGACGCCTCCCAGCACTTCTGGGCCGCCTCGTTCATCCGGCTGCTGCGCTGGATGAGCGCGGTCTTGACGCTACTGCTGCCGGCCTTTTACGTGGCCGTGGCCACCTATCACCCGGAGATGCTGCCCACCAAGCTGCTTCTGAGCGTCATCGACTCGAAGCAATCCGTGCCTTTTTCCACGTCGGTGGAGATACTTGGTCTGCTGCTGGCGTTCGAGCTTTTGCAGGAGGCGGGTCTGCGCCTGCCCAACCCGGTGGGCCAGACGGTGAGCATCATCGGCGCGCTGATCGTAGGCCAGTCGGCGGTGGAGGCCAAGGTGGTCAGCCCCATCGCCGTGATCGTGGTGGCCCTGGCTGGCATCGCGGGGTACACCATGCCCAGCCAGGACATGGGCACGGCCCTGCGCATCTTCCGTTTTGCCCTGGTGCTGGCCTCCACGGCCTTCGGCATGTACGGCATCATCATGGGTTCCGTTTTCCTTTTGTGGCACCTGTGCTCGCTTGAGAGCTTTGGCCGCGCGTACATGACGCCCCTGACCGGCGGCCGCGGCGGGGACACCGGCGGCGTCTTCACCCGCCATCCCCCCTGGCTTGACAGGTACCGGGACCCCATCATCAACGGCGGCGATGTCAGGAGGCGCAAATAACATGAGACGCGTGCGGCGCTTTACACCATTATTATATGTATTGCCTCTGGCGCTGACACTTGCCGGCTGCGGCTTATCGATGGCCTCGGACCGGCACGACGTGGAGCGGCTCATGCTCATCCAGACCATGGGCATCGACCGGCTGGACGGCCGGGTACACGTGAGCGTGTCCACCGGCCTGGGGCCTGAGGAAGACCCGGCCCTTGTCATGACCGCCTCCGCCCACGGCATCGAGGACGCCATCGCGCGGCTTCAAAACTACTCCCCGGAGAACCAGCTCTTTTACGCCCACATCCAGTACCTTCTCCTGGGGGAGCAGGCGGCCCGGCAGGACCTGTCCAGGGTGATAGAGTGGGTGGACCGGAGCCCCACGGTGCGCACGGACACGGCCCTGGTGATCGTGGAGGGCACGGCCAAAGACGCGGTGACTGGCGCGTCGGAGCAGGCCACGGACATCACCCAGCGTCTTGCCTCTCTGGACCGGCAGGCCCGCACTGTGGGCTGGTCCGTCCACACCCTGCGGGAGGCGGCCGCGGCCATCTCCGAGGGCGACGGCGCGCTGTGTCTGGCGGTTGAGACCGCGCCCATGGACCAGACCATCTTCACCGACGACATGCGCTCGGACGCGGTGATCCCCCTGGGCTACGCCGTGCTGGGTCCGGACGGGCTGGCGGACATCCTCACGCCGGAGCAGTCCTTCGGCGCGGAGCTTCTCACCGGCGACCCCACGGGCCTGCTCATCACCGTGGACGGCAGCACCATGGAGGTGCTGGAGGGGTCCGCCGAATTAAAAGGCGCGTACGGCCCGGACGGCGCCCCGGCGGGCATTTCGGTCCGCTGCACCCTGCGGGCGGGTGTGCTGGAAAAATCCGACGACGCCGCGACCCCGGAGGAGCTGGACGCCGCCCTTTCCCAGACGGTGGGCCGGTGGGTCACCGGCGCGTTGGAGACGGCCCAAACAACCCGCTGCGACTTTCTTGGCCTGAAAAAGGCGGTGCTGACGTCCGACCACGCCCTGGCCCGCTGGGGCGGGGACTGGACCGACATCTTCCCGTCCCTGCCCATGACCGTCACCGTCGACGGCTTCGTCGACCGCAGTTATGACCTCCCGGAATAAGCGAGGCTTTATCATGGACGAGCTGATCACAAGAAAACAGTTTGCGGCGGCGATATTCGTCTCGCTGCTGTCGCCGCTTTTGCGGCTTCTGCCCCAGACGGCGGTGGAGCTTGCCGGCCGGGGAGCATGGCTGAGCGTGCTCCCGGCGGCGGTGCCCCTTTTGGTCCTGGGGGCGATACTGGCGTCCTTCCGGGCCCACATGCGCCCCGGCGAGGGACTGGGCGGGCTTATCCTGCGCTGGCTTGGCCCGGTATTTGGCCGCATCGTACTGGTCCTGTACGCGGCCTGGTTCCTCTTTTACGGCGGCTTCATCCTGCGCAGCGGCGCGGACCGGCTGGCGGCCACCATCTACCCCGGCAGCGGCCCCACGGCCTTCATCGTGGTGACGGTGGCCCTGTGTCTGCTGGTGGCCCTGGGAGACCTGCGCGCGGCGGCAAGGACGGCGGTGCTCATGCGGGGGGTGTTGGTAGGCGCGCTGGCGGCGGTACTGGCGCTGTCCATACCCAACATGGACGCGGGGAGACTCCTGCCCGTGGGCTGGCGTGACGCCGGCTCCATCGCCCTGGGTGCGCTTCCCCTGGCGTCGGTAGGGGCCGTGGCCGGCGGCTTCGCCTTCCTGTCCGGCTATGTCCGGCCGGCGGAGGACCGCCGGTGGCTCACCGTGCCCATGCTGACCCTGCTCCTTTTAGGCGGAGCCATATGCGCGGCGGTGGTGAGCGTATTCGGCCCCGCGCTGACCCACACCCTGACCTACCCCTTTTTCATCATGATCCGCAGCATCTCCCTGGGGGACCTGGCCCCCCGGATCGAGGCGCTGGTGATCGCCGCCTGGGTAGGCGCGGATTTTCTGCTGTGCGCGTTTTTGCTCCGCTGTGCCCATGAGGCATTGCGGCCGGTATTCTCCCTGCCCGCGCCGGAGGGCCGGGGTCTGTCCGACCTCCGAGGCGGCCGGTATCTCATCTGGCTGGAGGCGGCGGCGGTGCTTACCTGCGCTCTGGCCCTGGACATGCCCCCCTGGCAGATGCGCCTGTGGTCCGACCGGCTGGTCCCCCTGGCCAGCGACATCATGCTCTACGGCGGCTATGGCCTTCTGTGGCTTGTCACCATACCAGCCCGCCGCCGTGCCCGCTCTTTACAACCGCGCGAATAGTTGCTATTATACCATATTGTATATATCCTTTTCCGGGAGGGAAGATCATGACAAACACCTGTCGTTTCCGCGCCTTGACGGCGCTTTTCGCCGCTTTCGCGCTCATCCTGGCGCTGGCAAGTCCCGCCCTGGCCGCCGGCGACAGCGTATCCTGGGACGAGATGGCATACGAGCACTATGACCCGGCGGCCTTCGACGCTCTGCTGGAGGACTTTTCCGCCGCGGCCAAAGACGGGGACGAGGAAAAAGTCCTGGCCCTGTACGACGAGCTTTACGACGCGTTCCTGCTGGTGTGCACCTACGACACCATCGCCTCCATCCGCAACAGCCAGGACGTGAACGACACGTACTGGTCGGACGAGCTGGTCTACTGCGACGCCCTGTCCGCCCGGATGACCGACAGTTTCCGTCTGGCCTGCCACGACGCGCTGGACGGCCCCTGCGCGGACGCCCTGGCCGGACATATCGGCCCGGACGCCGCCGAAGCGCTGCGGGACTATGAGCCCCTGACCGACAGGGAACTGGAGCTCACCCAGCGGGAGTCGGAGCTGGTCAACGAGTACTACGCGCTCATAGACACCCTGCCCGACACGGTCTACGTCTACGACGGCGAGGACTGGACCCTGGACCGCCTGTACGGCCCGGACGGCGCGGCCCTGGACTACGCCGCCTCCGACGAGATCTTCTACGGCATCTACGCCAACCTGGCCGAAGACGTGGCGGAGGTCTACCGGGAGCTGGTATCCATCCGCACAGAGATGGCCCAATTGGCCGGCTATGACGACTACAACTATTTCGTCTACGACAACATCTATCCACGGGACTACACCCCCGAGCAGGCCCAGGACCTGTTCGACGAGGTGAAAGAGCTGGCCGTGCAGCTCTATGCCAGCCCCGTGACGGACATGACCGACCGCGTCGCGCCTGCCTACGACACCCAGGAGGACATGCTGGCCGTGGTGCGCGAGTACGCCCCCCAGGTGGACCCGGTCTTTGCCGACGCCTGGCAGTTTTTGACGGAAAACGGCCTTTGCGACGTATCCGCCGGCCCCGGCCGCTCCGACCAGGCTTACACCACCAGCCTTCCCGCCTATCACTGCCCGTTCATCTTCGGCAGCCAGACGGGCTCCCCCGACGCCCTGACCGCCCTGTTCCACGAGTTCGGCCACTTCACCGCCGACTGGCTGACGGAGCCGGAAAACTACCTGACCAGCTATCCCGTCCTGGACGTGGCGGAGATCCAATCCACCGGCCTGGAGCTGCTCATGCTGCCCTTCTACGACGAGATCTACGACCAGGGCGCCGACATCGCCCGCTATCAGACCATGAACAAGGCCCTCGTCGACGTCACGGACCAGGCCATCTTCGCCGAGTTTGAATCCCGCGTCTACGCCGACCCGGACCAGTACGCCACAGCGGACGCGCTCAGCCAGCTCTACAACGACCTGAGCGTGGAATACGGCTATTCCGACATAGGCTCCGACCCCACCTGGATCACCGTGCATCACTTCTTTGCCCTCCCCGACTATGTGGTCAGCTATGTGACCTCCGCTCTGGCGGCCATCCAGATCTGGGACGCGGCCCGGACCGACTGGCGCGCCGGCGCGGACGTGTACATGGACATCCTGCGCCAGGGCTCCGGCGACCTGGACTACTTCGCCGTGCTGGCCGACGCGGGTCTGAAGAGCTTTGACACCCCCGGCGTGGCCACAGAGGTCTGCGGCCGGCTCTGGGACGCCATGACCGCCCTGGAAAGCGAGATCCTGAACGGCCCGACGCCCGCCCCGGAGGACGACGCGCCGGAGGAAACGCCGCCGGCAGAAACGCCGGAGGAAGACGTGCTGGACGTGGAGACCCACGGTCTTGCCAGCGCCACGGACGCCGCCCCAGCCTCGGAAAAACCCGACGTGTTGGCATAAAAACACCGCCATGCCGAGGCACAGCGGAAAATGCGCGTTTTCGTTGATATTTCAAAATTTTCCTGAAAAATAAACCGAACCATTGACAACGTCCGCAAACGAATCTATAATAAAAACGTGGAAACCCTTTAAACGGTGCCACAGTACATTAGCTCACTTTAGGCAATCGGGGCTGACACCCCAACCACCCGTGAGCCGTCTGGTGTGACAGACGGCTCACTTCTTTTGCTAGTAGCAAAAAGAAGGTATGGCCCCGGCCATATCTTTTTATTATTTGCGCCGCAGGCGCACATTATTGACGGCCCCCTTGTTAAAGGGGGCTGTCGCCGCCTTTAGGCGGTGACTGGGGGATTGTCCCCTCGCGCCGCAGCGCGGCCCCCTCTGATGGGCGGGCTTCGTAAGACAGTATGACACCGAAAAATTGAATAATGGCAACTGCCTTACGGAATTGGAATCGAACAACGGACAGCGGATGGCGCGAAAACGCGCCTTCCGCTGTCTGTTTTGAATTGCTTAAAAACCTTGAAGTATGTCACGCAATGAACCACAGTTTTTGAGGGGTGCCGTATAGTTGCCTTACCCCCCTGACTTTGACACTCTGAAAGCCTTGTGCCGCTAGGGGCCTGACTGGCCAAAAGCGTCACATCGAACCCCGTTTTCACCGGGCGCACATATTGCGGCAAATGCTTAAACATTTTTAAGTTTGTCCGCATATAGACCCCGATTTCCGGTGTCGCCATATACTACCCTTACTCCCCTGACTTTGCCGCGTTCAATCCCTTGCGGCAGAAGGGGTCCGGAGGGCTAAAATGCGGACATTGATCCCTGATATGTGAGGCAAGGAACAGATACTACGGGAGGGGCGGCGCACCCTGACCGCCGTTCGCTCCGACACCATGCCGGTCTTGCCGTGGAGCACATATGACACCGCCGCCGTACTGAGTCCCAGCTCCGAAGCGATATCCGAAACAGGAATCTCTATACCCTCCACAAATCCCGATTTGTCGCACCGATCCATATATTTGTTGACTCACTGGCGTTTCTTCTGGCGCAGAAAGGCGAACACCGCGACGAGCGTCACGGCGGCGGCGTAACCCAATACCCACCAGATATGGGGGAACACTCCCGCGTAATCGCCCTGAAGGACGGCCCGCTCCATCTCCACGGCGTGGACGAACGGCAGCAAATTTGCGATCTTTTCGAACGCGCCGCCTGCCAGCCCCAGGTCAAACCAGATACCGGATAGCCACGCCGTCAGGTTCGTGAGCAGCGCTCCGCAGATACCGCCCACCTGCTTATCCGTGAAAACGCTGCCGCACAGAAGCCCCAGCGACACGAACAGCAGCGCCGCGGGGAGCGTGAACAGGACCGCGGTCACGACGTGCGCGGTCACCTCCAGCCCCAATAGCACCGCCGCTCCATAACAAATGACCGACTGGGCAATACAGATGGGCAGGAGCGGCAAAAGATAGCCCAAAATGAAGTCCCCCGCCGTCAGGGGCGTGGCGTACAGCCTTTGCAGGAAGGCGCCGCTCCGGTCCTTGGCGATCAGCGTGGCGGAGAACAGCGTCATGAACGACAGCCCGAACACGGCGATACCCGGCGCAAGACGCTCGAT
>CANQQB010000092.1 GCA_947625845.1 uncultured Oscillospiraceae bacterium | reverse complement strand
TGCTGTATAATAGCGCTAACAGCGCTATTATACCACAGCTTATCAAAGTATTAAAACTTTTTAACAGGGAATGGTATTACATGCAATCATACATAATAGACTTAAAAATTTTAACAGATAGCGCTTTAAAGTTCAAGAGTTTTTGCCACAATTTCCGCTGATTTGACCGATTTTTTGCATAAAAAACGGTCTGAACATGTGCAATTTAGTGTTATGTCAATCTTCATCCGTGATCTGCGGCCCCGTGTCATTTAATCTGTACTTTTTCAGCCACGGGGAGGAAGAGCGATGAAACGGAGAGAGATCATGCGGCGGGTTCTGGCGGCGGGCCTGTGTCTTTGCGTGTGCGCGGGGCTGGCGGAGCTGGCCCTGCCGGCGCTGGCGTCGGCTGGCGCAGTGAGTTCTACCAACTTCTATGTGGAGCACATCTATCTGGGCAATGTAGGCCTGTCACAGTCAGGCTATATCAACAATATCTCCTACGATTCATATGGAACTCCATATGGCAGCGGCAGATGTGATTCTGAAACGCGCGGCGCAAAAGTGGAGCCAGGCGAAAGCTATGGGAGTTTTGATTTTAAGAGCGGGGATATGAACGACTACGGCGCCTTTATCTATCCCACGGAGCAGACCTATTTCGACGACACGTTCATGGCGGAAGTAACGGAGAAGTACACCGGCTACGAGATCGCCGACGGCAACGAGGCGGTGGAATGGGTCGAGCCGACGGGGGACGAAACGGGGAGAGACGCCGGCCATTTCCATATCAAGTACAATGCAGACGTGCAGAACGTGGTGCTCTACCTCTTTTACAGCTACGACGGCCAGACCCTCCTGGGCGCGAACTTCGGCACCGATCTGGATGGCGTGCCCGGCGTCAGCGCGGACCAGGACGTTCTGGAAGTGACGGAGGATAATATCGGCGATATCAAAAAGGCCGCCGAGGATAAAGAAATCGAGGAACTAGAGGACGTAGAGGTAGGCGACGTGATCTACAACACGGGCGCGGGGCTGCACACGGAAAAGCGGGTCTCGGCGGACGTGCTGGAGGACGGCCGCACCTTCGACGTGGGCCTGGAGTCCTGGTACGCCGCTCCCAACAACGCGGCGAACGTGGGCTTCATCCTGGACTCCTCCGGCTCCATGGCCTTCGTCCCCGACCCCACCAGTGCCGGAACTGGCGTGGAGCCCCGTGTGATCACTAAGAACGATAAAATGTATGATAAAGTAGAAGATTATGCTGGGGACTTTGATAGGAGCTTTTATTTGTCCATCCCCTGGGACACTCTGCAGCGTGATAATCATTTCTCTGATGCCGACATTATGGCCCCCGGCAACACGGACAACTCGCCCCTGGCCTATACCAACTACAGCTACTATGTCTACGACAGCCGGGAGACGGTGCAGGAGCTGGTGCCCCTGGCCTACTGGGACGGCACGATGGACGGGGCGGATAACCCTTTGCAGACCGGCTTGGTGGGGCTGTATCAGTTCAAGCATGACGGTTCGGGTGATCCTGACTATTTCAAGAACGGGGCTGTGGAGGGCGCATCTGCTGGGCCGGTGGACGGCGATCGCTATGCGACGGGAACAGACTTGCCGGAACCGATTCCGCGGGCCACCTGTTCTATTTCGCCACCGCGGAAAGCGACGGCGAGGGCGGCTACACGGAGCGCTATACCAGGGCGCTGCTGAAATACGATACGGACAAGAATCTATATTACCTTGAGTGGGACGACCAGCCGATCCCCCTCTGTCGCCAGGGTTCCCACAGCCTGTCCGTGTGGAGCGCCGAGGTCACCCTGCGGGCCAAGGAGGACTTCATCGGCGGCAGCGCCCTGCTTACCAACGGCCCTGACAGCGGCGAGAACATGGTGTTCCACAAGGATGACGGCGCTCCCAGCTCCGGCAAGGACAAGGCAACAGCCGCCACGCCCTCCAAGGGCTTCCCCCGCACCCAAGTGAACGTGAAGCCCTACCGCATGGTCACGGACCCCACCATAGACGTGCGCTACCTGGGCGAGAACATGGACCCCAAGGAGGCGCTGACGGCCCTGTTCGACAGCGCGTCCGGGGAGATGCGCGACCTGGACCACCTGGACGTCTCGTCGGCTGAGTGGCAAAACCGGGACGGCAGCGGGTATTATTACGAGTACGTCCGGCGGTACATAGAAAAGCATAAAGGCGAGAGCGGTGCGTATGCGGACCTGGACGCGTTCCTGGACGAGTTAGTCAAAGGCACGCCGATCACGCTGGATTACAGCTTCCTGCCCGCCGTGGTCGGTGCCGGCGACCATGAGCACGGCACCCAGACCGGCGGCGCGAAATATGAGAGCGACGTGCTGGGTACCATCACCTACCAGTGGTCGGCCGTGACCGACGGGCTTTTCAACGACGCCGACACAGAAATCACGGACACCGACTCCAAGCAATATAAGCTGACGGTGACCTATACGCCAAACGCAGGCCACAGCGAAAGCGGTCTTATCAGTGACACCGCCTACACGGACCTCAAGCCCGCCGTGGGCGACGCGGCAGCCGCGCTCACCACCGATGCTGTGCACACCACCTACGTGGTCGGCGGCCGGCTTGCGGTGAAGGCCGAGGCGCCTACCGGGACGCTGCAAGAGCTCGTGAACGGCGGCAAAACGCTCAACGTCACCGTGACAGAAGACGGGACAACGCCGACCGGCGTCACCTTCACGCTCGCCCCGGACGAGTTGAACAACGCGCCGGAGATCAACGGCGCCAAGACCGTCTATCTCACCGCGGACAAGGTCCTGCCCATGGGCAGCTATACCATGGCGCTGGACGCGGCCGCGGGCGGCTTCACCGACCTGGACGCCGCTGGGGACGCCGACTATCAATGGCGGGCGTTCGGCCTGGAATCGGACGCCGACGTGACCGAATATATGGCCACGGGCGCCGGGGCAGGCGTCAACTTCCAGTTCGGCGCGGCAGAGGGCGCGGACATGGACGACCTGCGCGCGGACCTGGCTGAAAAGCTGGCGGCGTGGGTGGATAAAAAGATAACTGACAGCAGCTTGACGGTCGATGAAAAACACGACCAGAGTAAGCTGAACGCGCTGGCCTTGGATCCGACCCTGGACGGCGGGGTCGATTTGCCCGACTACCTGAAAGCCCGGCTGGGCATGGGGTCGGTGGGCATCACCATCACTCCGCCGGCGGTGGTCACCCTGACCACCCAAAAGACGCTCACCTACAGTTCGCTCAACGATACGCATGTGAGCTTTGTACTCACGCTGACGGCCGATGGGAGCACCGTGCCCGCCAGCACCGCAACGGCGGTCTTCACCCCCCGCACAAGTGCGGATACGCAGACGGCCACGTTTGAAACGCTGACGTTCGACCGTCCCGGCACCTATACCTACACTCTGGCCGAGAAGAAGCAGGATGACCTGGCGGGGGACGGGTTCACTTTCGACGAGACGACCCATACGGTGGTCATCACCGTCACCGACGGCAGCACCGTCACCGTGACGGTGGACGGCACGGCCGTTACGGGAACTTCCACGGGCTGTGAGCATTCCTTCGACCTGTCCTCGTTGGCGGCGTTCACGAACACATACACGCTCCAGAACGCGAAACCGGTCGAGGCCACCTTCGGCGCCACGAAACAGTTGGACGGCAGTACCACCGGGCTGACCGATGGTCAGTTCACCTTCCGCCTGACAGGCGACGGGGCTAACCTGACCGCGAAGAATAACGCCGCGGGACAGATCACGTTCAAAGAGATCGAATACACCAAGGCCGGTACATATACCTATTCCCTCTATGAAGAGGCCGGCGCCGGCAATTATGAATATGATACTAACACATATACGGTCGTCGTGACCGTGAACGAGCAGCCGTCTTCCGATTCCGCATACGCAACAGAGTTGTTCGTCGCATCCGTGACGGTGACGCTGGACGGAGCGATTCAGAGCGGTAGTACACAGGGCAATCTCGCTACGTTCAACAACGAGACGATCACGACGCCCGGCGTCGGGTACATCACGGGCACGAAGATATTCGCCAACGGTGAGGGAACCACCGCCACTTTCGTGCTGGAGGCCGGGACCTATACCGCCGAGCCTGGGACCATGGCCGTAGCCGTGGATGAGCCCGAGGCAGCGCCGGATACGGGCATTCTGCCCGATGGCTCGCCTGTGCCGGAAGATACGCCTGTGCCGGAAGACACGGCTATACCCGAGGCCACGGCGATACCCGAAGAGACGCCCATCCCCGAGGCCACGGCGGCACCGGAAGAGACGCCCGCCGCCGAGGCCACGGCGGTACCGGAAGAGACGCCCGCCGCCGAGGCCACGCCTGTGCCGGAGGAGACAGCGATACCGGAGGCCACCGAGGTCCCCGTGCCCGAGGTGCAGCCCGAACTGCCCGAGGGACCCGGCTTTGACGGCGAGGCGGAGAGCTTCGACCTGGAGCAGACCGCCTCTGTGCGGCAGGCGTCGGAAGGCGCCCCCATCGACGAGAGCGTTCCCCAGGACGGCGAGGGCATGCCCGACGTGCCCGTGGAGTCCGAGCCCTTCGAGACGCAGCCGCCTGTCATGGACCCGTCCGCCACGGACCTGTCCGGCGACGCCGGCCTTGACAGCCCGGAGTGGGACGGCATACCCGAAGGGAACGGCGAGCCCGAGGCGACCGAAGCGCCCGCCCCCGCCGAACCCGCGGAAGACGGGGACGGCGAGATCATGCCCATCATCAGCGACGGCGATAAATCACCCATGCCCGATGGTGTGTCCGGGGACCAGACCAAGGTCACCACCACCGGCAGCGGCTCGTTCTCCTTCGGCCCCATCACGTTTGAGGCTGCGGGTACTTATACCTATACCGTGTATGAGGACATACCCAGCCCCGCGACGGCGGGCACATATTACGATACGACGCGCTACACGGTCACTTTCGTGGTGACCGGAGACCCCGCTGGTACCATGAATGTCGGCGCGCCCACGGTCACGATCGAGAGTACGAGCGCCGAGAGTTCCCTCCTGTTCCTCAACACCACCATCAGCAAGACCAGCACCACTGCTGGCGACACTGTCGAGGTGGGTGACACGCTGAAATACAACGTGAGCTGGGCCAACTTCTCCAAGGCCCCTGGAACAAGCGTGGTCGTCTCGGACCTGTTCGACCCCGGCGTGGATTTCAAGTCGGCGCGCTTCACGGGTCCGTTCCCGTATGACTTTGGTCATCCGGCGGACAACCTGTACACCTGGACCTTTACCAATCAGAATCCCGGCGACACCGGCGCCATTGAGATCACGACCCAGGTGAATGAGGACGCGGCGCTGGATTGGACTTATACCAGCAGCGGACTTAACGCAACACAGAGAACGGATCCGGAAACAGACCCCACCGTGTACAACCGGGCCAGCGTGGCGTGCATGGTCAACAGGGTTCTCACGCCGGTGCTGACTGAGATCGTTCAGAACCCCGTGACGATCCCGGAAAAGACGGGCAGCCTGACCATATCCAAGACCGTCACCGGCGAGGATACGAGCGGAGATTTCACCTTCACGGTGCATGTGGATGGCGCCGACGGGCCTTATACCACAACCTCCGCTGGCACGACGGGTTCTGTGACCTTTGACGCCTCTGACAACGCGACCGTCACTCTCCATCACAACGAGAGCGTCACCATCAGCGGTCTGCCCGCTGACGCAAGCTACACGGTGACCGAGACCGGCGCAATGGGCTATACCACCACTTCCTACAACGACACCGGGACCATACCCGCCGACAGTGCAGCGGTGGCGGCGTTCGTCAATACCAAACTGCCACCGGCCGGGACGGGCGATCTGACGGTATCCAAAATCGTCACCGGCGACGGCGACAGGACCAGGGATTTCCACTTCACGGTGTCGGTGAATGACGCCTCCGGCGCGCCTTACACGGAAGGGGAATTTGCGGACGGCCCAGTGAGTTTTACCCTCAAACACAACGGGTCGCGGACGTTTGAACTGCCCGCAAACGCGACGTACACCGTGACCGAGACGGACGCCAACGCGGACGGTTATAACACGACCGTCACCGGCAACGCCACCGGGACCATCACCGAGGGCGGTATGGTGAACGTGACGTTCACCAATAACAAGCCGTCCTCCGGCGGCGGTGGCGGCGAACCCGGACCCGGACCGTCAGGACCAAAGACGGGCAGCCTTGCCATATCCAAGACCGTCACCGGCGCTGAGGGTGAGACGGACAGGGACTTCCACTTCACGGTGACCGTGCCCGACGCCGCTGGCGATCATTACGGCGACGTGTCCTTTGACGGGAGCGGCATCGCGACGCTTACGATCAGGCACGGCCGGACCGTGACCATCACCGGCCTTCCCGCCGACGCGAGCTACACCGTGACGGAGGCGGAGGCCGACACGGAGGGCTATGCCACCACCGCTGTCGGCGCTGCGGGGCGCATACCCGCTGGCGGCACGGCGACGGCGGCGTTCACCAATGAAAAGCCGGCGCCTTCCGGTCCCGTCACGCCCTCGGACGCGCCCACGGACACACCCGCGCCGGACGCCACGCCCGGACCCGGCGGTCCCGGCCCCGTCACGCCCACGGATACGCCTGTGCCCACAGACGGCCCCGGCATGCCTACGGATACGCCTGCGCCAACGGACGGACCCGGTATGACCACGGCCAGCCCGGCGCCTACCGAGCCGCCCGTCGTCACCTCCGAACCCTTCGGGACCCCTGGTCCCGATGCCACCCCCGGACCGGGCGTCACCTCCGAGCCCTTCTTCTCGCCTGAGCCGGGCGCCACCCCCGAACCCATCTCCACGCCCGTACCCGGCAACAGCAGCGACGGCCCCGAGTCGCCTCCCACCGGGGACGACGCCAAGGTCCTGCCCTGGCTGGCGCTGCTGCTCCTGTCCGGCGCATGCCTGGCCGCGCTGGTGAGACATAAGCGCCTGTTCTGAATAAGACAACAGCCGCACGATCTATCGTGCGATCAAAGGGTCTTAGGGCTGCTGCCCTAACAAGCAAAATGGTCATTTCAGCGGCGAGCCGAAATGACCATTTTCCGCGTGTGGCTTGCCACATGCCCTGCTTGCCAGGTTTTTGGCTGCTCTTTTTTGCCCCGCCACATTTGCGGCACTTGAAAAACCGCTTTCATTCTGCTATCATGATTTAAAGCGAAACAATTGCTCTGTTATTCTGTCTTGGAGGTCCGCCATGAGCGAGAAACCCAGCGACGAGATACCCACATACTACTTCTCCAACCCCGACCCGTACTTTGCGCGGGAGCCGCTTCCTTCTGCGCACAAAACGCGCCGCGATGAATCCGGCGCACTTCACGTCCAGAACTTTTCTGCAAACGAACTGCCGGAGATCACGCTGACCAAAGAGATCGGCGGAACCGTCTACACGGTCACTGGCAGCTATGACGGCATTGAGTTTTTGGATAAAAAGCTGGAGCGTGTCATGGGACAGAACATGATCGGCGCGGAGGCGGAGGAATGAACAAACGAACCAATTCTGTTGAGGCAGTTGCCCCCAAAAAGGAGGTATCGAAAATGTCACGGGCAACTGACAAGATCACAGCATTATATTGTCGTTTAAGTCAAGAGGATTCCCTGGACGGCGAGAGCAATTCCATCAGCAATCAAAAAACGATCCTCAAAACATTCGCTCAGGAACGTCACTTCACCAACCTGATTTTCTTTGTGGACGACGGGTATTCCGGCACCAACTTTGTTGAGGTAAGATAACGTAACCTTTTTTGCAGAGGGCGTTATCTTACCTCTTTTTGATGTATGTTAGATAGCAT
>CANQQB010000091.1 GCA_947625845.1 uncultured Oscillospiraceae bacterium | reverse complement strand
GAACAGCATCCCCTACCTGGTCTATACCAGCATCGCCACCGATGAAGAGGTGGACATGGAAGACGCCGAGCAGCAGATCGCCCTGGCGGAGTTCTATGCCAACGCGCAGACCCAGTCCAGCGGCGGCAGTTCCTCCTCCGGCGGCAGCTCCAGCGGCTCCTCTGAGGGCTGCGTCGGCAGCAGCGGTCTGCTCTATTGATGGACCGGTATCCGACATCAGAAAACGCCCCGGCTGGACAGCCGGGGCGCTCTGCGGCATTCGAGTGCCTGCGGGCGGTGGCGTGCCTGTTCATCGTCCTGCTGCACACAACGGACGCCACCAGCCAGATGTATCCCATGCTGGTGAACATGTCCTTCTGGCAGGCTGCGGGCACCCGGGCGGCGATCAACGAGCTTTACTGGGCGGTGCCATGCTTCATCATGGTGACGGGCGCGCTGCTGCTGCAGCCGTCCAGGCAGATCGGCTACAAGAAGCTGTTTTCCAAGTACATCGCCAGGGTCCTGAAGGCCATCGTGGTGTTCGGGGTGCTGTTCGCGGTGCTGGAGGCCATTTTCAACCCCTCCATGCGCACCTGGAGCGTGTTTCTGGGCGGCGTGGCGGAGGTGTTCACCGGCAACACCTGGGCGCACATGTGGTATCTGTACTGCCTGGTGGGGCTGTATCTGCTGCTGCCGCTGTATAAGGCGTTCACGGCGACAGCGGTCGAGCGGGACGTGCGGTATCTGCTCATCGTGTACGGGCTGTTCCAGTCCCTGCTGCCGCTGCTGGGCATATGGAACATCCCCTGCGGCTTCACCATCCACATGGCCTCCATCTATCCCTTCTGGCTGTTTCTGGGCTATTACCTGTACGCCTGGGGCGGCAGGCTGCCCCGGGGCGCGTACAGTGCCATGGCGCTGGCTGGCACGGCGGCGCTGGCGGCGCTGACATATGTGCGCCTGCGCTGGAACGTGGAGGCGCTGGACCGCCTGTTCAGCTATTCCTCCCCGCTGGTGATACTCCAGGCAGCGGGCGTGGCGGGCTGGTTCTTCCGCTGCGGCGGGGAGCGCTTCGCGCCGGTGAAGAAGGTACTGGCCAACATCGACAGGCACTCCTTCGGCATCTACCTCATCCACATGGCCTATGTGCGGCTCATTTATAAGCACCTGCACTTCGTGCCCTACAGCCTGGGGCTGGGCGGCGTGCCCGGCATCCTGCTGGTGGTGCTGGCCGCCTTCGCCGCGGCCTACGTCACCGATATGGTGATGAAAAAGCTGCCGGTGTTCCGGTCCATCGTATGACGGAAAAATAAAAAGAGCCTTCCGCAATGCAAACGCATTGCGGAAGGCTCTTTTTCTGCATTTTACAGCTTCAGTATCGCCACGGCGAAGCGGAAGTAGATCAGCAGCGAGAGCGCGTCCACGATGGTGGTGATGAACGGGGAGCTCATCACCGCCGGGTCGAAGCCCAGCTTTTCCGCCAGCATGGGCAGCGTGCAGCCCACCACCTTGGCGCACAGCACCGTGCACACCAGCGTGATGCAGATGACGGCGGCCACGGTGACGGTCACCTCCGGATTGTGGAAGAGCATCCGGTCCACCAGCATCAGCTTGACGAAATTGGCGGCGGCCAGGGCCAAGCCGCAGATGACGGCCACCCGTATCTCCTTCCACAGCACCTTGAAATAGTCGCCGAACTCGATGTCGTTCAGGGAAATGCCGCGGATGACGGTGACGCTGGCCTGGGAGCCGGAGTTGCCGCCGGTGTCCATGAGCATGGGGATGTAGGCGGTGAGCACCGCGGCGGCGGCCAGGGCGTTTTCGAAGTTGGATATAATCTGGCCGGTGAACGTGGCGGAGATCATGAGCAGCAGCAGCCAGGGGAACCGGGCCTTGAACGTCTCCCAGATGGAGGTCTTCAGGTACGGTTTATCGGACGGGGTGATACCGCCCATGATCTCGATATCCTCGGTGGCCTCCGTCTCCAGCACGTCCAGCGCGTCGTCGACGGTGATGATGCCCACCAGCCGGTTTTCGTTGTCCACCACCGGCACCACGGTCAAATCGTACTTGGCGAACACCGCCGAGGCGTCTTCCTGGTCGGTGAGGGTGCCCACGGAGATCACGTTCTCGTTCATGATATGGTCGATGGCCTCGTCGTCCTCGGACAGGATGATGGCCCGTATCGTGACGGTGCCCAGCAGATGGCGGCCCTCGTCGATGACGTAGCAGATATTGATGGTCTCCTTGTCCGTACCGGTGCGGCGGATACGCTTCACCGCGTCGGCCACGGTCATGGTCGGCCGCAGGTCCACGAACTCGGTGGTCATCCAGCTCCCGGCGGAGTCGTCGGGGTATTGCAGGATGTTGTTGATGAGCTTACGCGTCTCCGGGTCCGCCTGGCGCAGGATACGCCGGACCACGTTGGCGGGCATTTCCTCCACCAGGTCCACCGCGTCGTCCACGTACAGCTCGTCCACCACTTCCTTCAGCTCGCTGTCGGAAAAGCCCCGGATCAGCAGCTCCTGGCTGTCCGGGTCCATCTCCACGAACGTCTCGGCCGCCTCGTCCTTAGGCAGCAGCCGGAACAGCAGCGGCAGCAGGTGTTCGTCCAGCTCGTCGAACAGCGCGGCGGTGTCCGCGGGATTCATGGTCACCAGGATGTCCCGCAAGGTCGTATACTTTTTCTGTTCCGCCAGAGCCACGATGGTGTCCTCCAGCGAAACGCTGCGTTCAGCCATTGTCCTTCCTCCTTTTTTCAGGTTTGGGAAGGCACAAAAAGGCCGCTGTCAGGTCAGCGGGCGATGGACGCCCGCCCCGTTCGGCCTCGTTCTGTGCCGCTACTACTACTGCCAGCGTCCATTTCCCCACTTCCTTTCTTGCAGTGGGTCTTTTTCCGTGATGCTTCGTCAGGCGGCTTGGAAATACACAAAGTATTCCCTGCGCCGCCTTTCTCGCCTCGCGAAAAAATCCCTCGCTGCGGTAAACTTAGTCAAAAATTTGTATCAGCCCAACAGCAGCGCGCCCAATTCCTCCACCGTGTCCGCGATGAAGTCCGCGCCGGCCTGGGTAAGCTCCTCCCGGCCGCCGTAGCCGTAGCACACCCCCACGCACGGGATATCGCACGCATGCGCGCCCTCCACGTCGTAGAGCCGATCGCCCACCATGACGGCCTTTGTCATGTCCACGGCGCACTTGTCCCGCGCGTGGCGTATCACGTCGGCCTTTTGGTCGTCGCCGTTGGGGTCGCTGCCGGAGATGATCTCGAAATAGGGAAGCAGCCCAAATTTTTCCGCGATGCGGGTAGAAAAGCCCGTGGGCTTGGTGGTGGCCATATAGAGCTTGCAGCCCCGGTCTTTGAGCGCTTTCAAAAGCGCGGGGATACCGGGGTAGACCTCATTTTCAAAAAGGCCCACCGTTCCGAAATACTCCCGGTACGTCTGCAAAAACCGGACCGCGTCTTCATGGCTCATGCCCCAGTAATGCTCGCAGCTCCAGGGCATAGGCGGGCCGATGAACTTATAATAATCCTCATTGCGCCCTGGGTCAAGACCCCACTTTTTCCGAGCGTAGATGATGCCGTTGGTGATACCCGGCGCCGGGTCCGTCAGCGTCCCGTCCAGGTCAAAGAAAATGTGTTCGTATTTCATGTTATCGTTCCTCCCGGAAGTAGCTCAGCCCCAGACTTTTTGGCGGCTGGGATTCCTTGGACCGGCGCAGGCTCACGGCCACCAGCACCAGGATGGTGACCACGTAGGGCAGCATCTTGAAAAGCTCGATGCTGGCCCGGCTCAGGCCGGTGATGTAGTTATACGCCCAGTACAGCACCCCGAACAGATACGCCGACCAGATGGCCCGCGCCGGCCGCCAGGTGGCGAAGATGACCAGCGCCACGGCCAGCCAGCCCAGCGCCTCGATGGTGCCGTCGGTGGACCAGGTGCCCTTGATGTAGTCCATGGCGTAGTATAATCCGCCCAGACCGGAGATACCCGCGCCCACGCAGGTGGCCGTGTACTTGTACCTGGTCACGTTCACGCCCGCCGCGTCGGCGGTGGCCGGGTCCTCGCCCACGGCCCGCAGGTTCAGGCCCACACGGGACCGGTTCAAAAACCAGCTTGCCCCCAGTGCCACCGCGATGGCCAGATACGCCATGAACCCGAAGGAGAACAGAAGCTGTCCCACCCGGCCCAGCCCGGCCAGCGCCGGGATATAGGCCCGGTATGCCCGGCTGGTGACGGCCACGCTGATCTGGCCCACGCCGCCGGCCAGGGTATTGAGGCTCCCGCCGAAGAGGTTTGCCAGCCCCGCCCCAAAGATGGTCAGCGTCAGGCCGGTCACGTTCTGGTTGGCACGGAGGCTGATGGTGAGGAACGCGTAAACGAGCCCGCCCAGCATGGACGCGGCCACGGCCGCCGCGAAGCTCAGGAGCAGCCCCACGATGCCGATGGGGTGGCCTGCGTGCATCTCATAGAAAAACGCCGCCGCCACGCCCGCGATGCCGCCCAGGTACATGATGCCGGGCACGCCCAGATTCAGGTTGCCGGATTTTTCCGTGACGATCTCGCCCACGGCCCCGTACAGGATGACCGTGCCGAACACGATGGCGCTGGTGAGCAGGGAGATGAGCTGTGTCATGCCTCGGCCTCCTTTTTGTTCCTGCGGGAGCGGAACCGGACAGAGTATTGGATGAAGAACTCGCTGCCTAAGAGGAAGAACAAAATGATGCCCTCCACCACGTTGGAGGCGTAGTCGTTCAGATGGAACTGAGAGGCGATCTGAATGGCTCCCTTCTCCAGAAACACCAGCAGCAGCGCGATCAATATCATGACGAAGGTGTTGAATTTTGCCATCCAGGCCACGATGATGGCGGTGAAGCCCCGGCCGCCGGCGGTGCTGGTGGAGATGGTATGGCTGGCCCCCGCCACGGCGATGAAGCCGGACAGGCCGCACACCGCGCCGGATATGGCCATGGTCCGGACGATCACCCGGCGCACGGATATGCCCGCGTACCGGGCCGTATTCTCGCTCTGACCCACAACGGATATCTCATAGCCCTGTTTCGTATAGCGCAGGTACAGATACATGCACACCGTCACGGCCAGTACGATGATCACGTTCAGCAGGTATTGCTGTCCGGCCAGGTTGGGGAACCACCCGGCCTGGGTCTTCTGGTTGATGATGCCCACCGTGTTGGACCCTTTGGGGTTTTCCCACTTGGTGACGAAAAAGCAGGTGAGCTGGATGGCGATATAGTTCATCATCAGGGTGAACAGCGTCTCGTTGGTGTTCCACTTGGCCTTGAACACGGCGGGCACGATGCCCCACAGCGCCCCGGCCACCAGACTGGCCGCCAGACCGGCCCCCAGCAGCGCCGGCGTTGAAAGGCTCCTGCCGCAGTATATGAGCACCGCCGCGGTGGCGCACCCGCCCATGAGCACCTGGCCCTCCGCGCCCACGTTCCAGAAGCGCATCATGAACGCCGGCGCCAGTCCCACGCCGATGCACAGCAAAATGGACGTGTCCCTTGCGGTGATCCAGGCCCGGCGGGGGGTGCCGAAGGCGCCCTCCCACATGGCCCTGTACACCTTCACGGGATTTAATTTGGTCAGCGCGTAGATGAACAGCGCGCTGGCCAGCAGCGCCAGCACCACCGCCACCAGGCGGACCAGCCAGGCCCGCCACCAGGCGAAGGCGTCCCGTTTGGCGATATGGATGAGCGGTTCGTGACGGTTCATGCGCCCACCTCTCCTTTCTTTCTCAGGCTGGTCATCAGATAGCCCACTTCCTCCTTGGTGGCCTTGCGGCCGTCCAGGATGGCGTTGAGCCTGCCGCCGCACAGCACCGCGATACGGTCGCAGAGCTGGAGCAGCACATCCAGGTCCTCGCCCACGTAAATGACGGCCACGCCCCGGCGCTTCTGCTCGTTCAGCAGCCGATAGATGGTATAGGAGGTATTGATGTCCAGGCCCCGGACGGCGTAGGCGCTCATGAGCACGGTGGGCTCCATGGCGATCTCCCGGCCCACCAGGACCTTTTGCACGTTGCCGCCGGACAGCTTCCGCACCGGCGTTTCGATGCTGGGGGTGACCACCTCCAGCTCCCGGACGATCTGCCGGGCCATGTCGTGGGGGTGCTTGCGCTCCACCAGGGGGCTTTTCCCGGCCCGGTATTCCTTGAGCATCATGTTGTCCACCAGCGTCATGTTGGCCACCAGGCCCATGCCCAGCCGGTCCTCCGGCACGAAGGCCAGCCGCACGCCCTTTTCCGCGATGGTCCTGGGGTTCTGGCCGATAAGCTCCTCGGCCGGCCCGTCCGGCCCGGTGGGCCGGTACTTGACGCTGGAGCCGGACACGGTGTTTTGCAGCCCCGCGATGGACTCCAGCAGCTCTTTTTGTCCGCACCCGGAGATGCCGGCCACGCCCAATATCTCCCCGGCGTACACGTCCATGGTGATGTCGTCCAGCCTGGTCACGCCCTCGGCGTCCCTGACGGTCAGGTTTCGTATCTCCAGCCGCCTCTCCGGGTCCACGGGGGTGTCCCGTCGGATGTTCAGCGTCACGGTCCTGCCCACCATCATGTCGGTCAGGGACCTGGCGTCGGCCTTGGCGGTGTCCATGTCGCCGATGTACTCGCCCTTGCGCAATATGGTCACCCTGTCGGATATCGCCAGCACCTCGTTGAGTTTATGGGTGATGATGATGATGCTCTTGCCGTCGTCGCGCATATTGCGCATGACGGCGAACAGCTTTTCCGTCTCCTGGGGGGTCAGCACGGCGGTGGGCTCGTCCAGGATGAGGATATTGGCGCCCCGGTACAGGGTCTTGACGATCTCCAATGTCTGCTTTTCCGACACGGACATATCGTAGACCTTCTTGTCCGGGTCCACGGAAAAGCCGTACCGGTCGCATATCTGCCGGACCTTGGCGGCCACGGCCTTGCGGTCCACCATCGTTTTGCCGGGCAGGCCCAGCTCGATATTCTCCGCCGCGGTGAGCACGTCCACCAGCTTGAAGTGCTGGTGCACCATGCCGATGCCCAGAGCGTAGGCGTCGTGGGGGGAGGCGATGACCACCTCCTTACCGTGGACGTATATATGCCCGCTGTCGGGGAAGTAGATGCCGGAGAGCATGTTCATCAATGTGGTCTTACCGCTGCCGTTTTCCCCCAGCAGGGATAGAATTTCCCCTTTGCGCAGCTCCAGATAGACCTTGTCGTTTGCCTTCACGTGCCCGAAGGTCTTGGTGATGTCCACCATGCGGACGGCAAATTCCTCTGCCATGAATGGTCCTCCTTGGAAAAAATCACGGGAAAGCCTCCCCTGTGCAAGGAGACTTGCGGCGTCAGCCGCACACCGCTTTGAAAGCCTCCCCTGTGTAAGGGGAGGTGGGCCGCCGTCAGGCGGCTCGGAAGGGTTGTCTGTCATCCACCTTGGAAAAATCGCGGGAAAGCCTCCCCTGTGTAAGGGGAGGGGGACCGCGCGTAGCGCGGTGGAATGGTTGTCTATTGTCCACAGTTACAACCCCTCAGTCAGCGCTTCGCGCTGCCAGCCCCCCCTTGCACAGGGGGGCCTGTGCGCCTGCGGCGCGGTCAAAATAGTAAAGGCCTGTTGCAAAACAGGGTTTGCAACAGGCCCTGGTTTCACTTCTTAGCCCAGTTCTGTAATCCCGTCAATGCGCAGGCTGAAGTACGGCGCGGAGCGCAGCTCGGGGTCGGACTCATAGAACACGCCGTCCCGGATGGCCTCGCCCTCGTCGCCCACGAAGTCGCCGTCCAGGTCGATGGCCATGAAGCTGGTGGGATGCTCGCCCTCCACGGTGAAGGTGGAGCAGTCGAACACCTGGAGGCTGCCGTCGGCGATAGCGGCCTCGACCTCGGCAACCTTCTCAGCGGTGCCCTCGGCCACGATGGACTCGTTCAGGGGGAAGATGAAGTTGGCGCCCTCGCTGTAGCCGGCGGACCA
>CANQQB010000090.1 GCA_947625845.1 uncultured Oscillospiraceae bacterium | reverse complement strand
CTGCAATACATGTTTGGGATACGGAGCATGCGGCAGACGATACGGGAAGTGGAAGTGAACAATGCATACCGCTGGTTTTTGGGGTTGGACCTGCAGGACCCGGTGCCGCACTTCTCGACGTTTGGGAAGAACTATACAAGACGGTTCAAGGATACGGACCTGTTCGAGCAGATATTTCAACGGATACTGAGGGAGTGCATGGACGCGGGGCTGGTGGAACCCGGGGTGGTATTTGTAGATTCGACGCATGTGAAGGCGAGAGCGAACAGCCGGAAATATCATGATGAGATGGCACAGGAGCAGGCGCTATGGTATAGCAAAGAACTGACGGAGGAGATAAACAAAGACCGGGAGGCGCACGGGAAGAAGCCGCTGGGAGAGGAAGCGGAGGATGAGCCTCAGCCGCCGAAGAGTGGGAATGCAGGGAAAATGAATCCGAACACGTCGAAGAAGAAGCAGAAGAGGAAGAAGCGGGAGAAGCATGTGAAGGTGAGCAACAGCGACCCGGAGAGCGGGTGGTTCCGGAAGGGAGAGCATAAGCATGTATTTGCGCACAGCATCCAGACGGCATGTGATGAGAACGGAGTGATCCTGGGGTACAGCGTACATCCAGGCAATGACAATGACGGAAAGACGTTCCCGGCGGTAATGGAGAAGTTGGAAGAACTGCCGGTAAAGATGGTGGTAGGTGACACGGCGTACAAGACGCCGGCGATAGCGAAGCTGCTGCATGACAAGGGGATCCAACTGCTGAGTACATACAAGCGGCCGCAGACGAAGAAGGGTTTCTTTCCGAAGCATGAGTATGTGTATGATGAATACCATGATTGTTATCTATGCCCCAATGACCAAGTGCTTTCGTACTACACGACAAACCGGGAGGGATACCGGGAATACAGGAGCGAAGGGGAAAAATGTGCAGGGTGTCCGTATCTGAGGAAGTGCACAGAGAGCAAGGACCATGTAAAGACAGTTACACGGCATGTATGGGCGGAGTATTTGGAGGAAGCGGAAGAAAACGAGTATACGGTAGGGGTGCGGGAATACTATCCAAAGAGGCAGGAAACGATTGAACGATTAGCAAAGGAACTTCACGGATTTCGGTATACACAGGAATATGGGCAAGCGCGGATGGAAGTGAAGGCCGCGCTCACCTTTGCATGCATGAACCTGAAAAAGTTGACGAAGAGGCGATGGAAACTAGGCTGGAAAGGCGATATATGCCAGGAGAAAAGAGACGATCGAGAGCGTGTTCGCAGACGCGAAGGAGAAGCACGCGATGCGATACTCACAGCACCGAGGTCTGGCCCGGGTGACAACCTGGGTGAGGCTGAAGTTTGCTGCAATGAACTTGAAAAAGGTGGCGGTATGGAGTTGGGGAAAGCCCAGCTTTTCCCATATCTTCTGGCCATTTCCCGCCTTTATACAAAAACGAGCCGTCCTCCTTCCCTGATAACCGCTCGTTCTTTGACAGACTGTGACTCCCACTAGCATAGCTAGTGGGAGTCTTTGCTACTAGCAAGCACAGGATCACCCCGGAGCCAATCGGCTCCGGGGTGATCTTTTATTGGTTTCGGAAACCACTGGCTATGCCAGTGGAGGCGTCTCGCAAAAAGCTTTAGCTGCAAGCATCGAGCGAAGCGAGCTACAAGCAAAAAACTTAAACAACGAGAGCACTAACGAGAAAAGGGATCGCCCGTTTACGGGCTGCAGGGCAAGCGATGCAAGAGGCAAAATTTCGATGCGTCTTGAGACGCCTGCCGGTCCCAGGCCCTTCTAGGGCCTATTCAAGCCTCCGGCTTCGCCGGAGGTTTTGACTCGTTATTCGTTTGTAAGCTGTCAACTGTGCCGACGGCGGCGGAACACCAGCACGGCCGCCAGGCCCATGAGACACAGGCCCAGCATGGCTGCCCAGGGGGCGGCGTCCGTCCCGTCCCCGGTGGCGGGGGCCGAGGGGTCCCTGGTGGCCGTAGGCGCGGCCGGGGCCGGACTGGCCGTGGGTTCCGGGGAGGCCGTGGCGTCAGGCTCCGGGGTCCGGAAGGGCTCCGACGTGGCCGGGGGCTCGTCGGTCGGCTGCGCCGTGGGCACGGCGGTGGGTGCGGCGGTGGGCACAGCCGTGGGTGTAGGCGTAGGCGCGGCCGTGGGTCCAGGCGTGGCCTCGGGGGCCGCGGTGGCCGTGGGTTCCGGGGAGGCCGGGGGGGTCGCCGTGGCCGTGGGCTCCGGGGAGGCCGTGGGCGCGGGCTCGTCCCGGTGGTTCGTCACCGTGATCGCAGCCGTCTCCCCCAGCAGGATGGTCCCGCCGGCGCCGTCAGCGGTATCGCCGCCGGCATAGGTGACGGTATATCCCTCGCTGTCCGCCGGGTCCTCCCGGACCGTGTAGGACGCGCCGGCAGGAAGGCCGGGGGCGGTCACGGTCTGGCCGTCAGCCAGGGTGAACGTGGCAACGCCGTCGGTGAAGGTCAGCTCGCCCCGCGGACCGTTGACGGCCGGGGTACCGTTCACCGTCACGGTGAAGCGGAAGGGTTTGTCTTTATCGCCACCCGCGCCGGTGACCCGGTTGGTGACCGCCAGAGCGCCGGCGCCGTAGTCGTTTTGCACGGTGACGCTGTTGCCGCTGGCGGTCATCGTGCCGGTCCGGCCCTCCGGATAGGTGACCAGATAGCCCAGGCGGGCCGCGTCGTCCGTCTGCTCCACGGTATAGCCCACACCAAGGGGCAGACCCGCGATCGTCAGCGCCTCGCCGCCGTACAGGCTGAAGGAGGCCGCGCCGTTGTGGAAGGTCAGGGACGTGATGTCATTCCCGGCGGCACGGGGGCCGGTTCCTCCCTTGGTAAGGCTGACCGCGTACGTGCCGTTCAGGAAGCCGCCGTAGCCGCCGCCGGACAAGGCGACGCGGATGTCAAAGGCCCGGTAGGCGTTGCCACCCTCGCCCATCACGCATTTGACGGTCAGGCCGGAGGTATTGTAGGAGTTGGTGATGGTGACGGAATTGGCGGCGGGCTTTTCGGAAATCGTACCTGTGGCGCCCGCGTAGCTGGCGGTGAAGCCGCCGGAGGCGTTCTCCGTCACGGCGTAATCAAGGCCGGCGGGCAGGTCGTGCAGGGTCAGGGTCTGGCCGTCGGTGATGTTGAGAGTGAGCTTTTTCGCGGTGACGACACCGGAGGCCGTCACGTCCTCCACACTGGCCACAGCGCCGCTGCCCAGCTCCCGGACCAGATTCTCCTTCGTGATCAGTCCGGCGATCGTCCGCCAGCCCGCCGCCTCGTAGCCGCCGGCCGTCAGGGTCAGCACCGCCTGGAACTGCCGGCCGGGAGCACCCGCGCCGGATACCCGCTTGGTGATGGACAGGTTACCGGAGCGGAGGGTGTTGGTGAACCGGACCTGCATGCTCTTATCGCCGCTGGTACCGAAGTCGACGGCGCCGGAGGCGATCGTGGCGGCGTCCGCTCCGCTGTCGTTGGAGGCGCTGTAGTAGACCGAGGGCGTCTCGGTGATCTCGTATTCGTCGTCCTTTTGCAGGCGGGAGATGACCTGGTAGCCCCGGTCGCGCAACGTGAAGGTATAGGCTCCGTTCCCCGCCTCTGTAAGACCCGGATCGCTCAGCTCCACCGGCTCGCCGTCACGGGTGGCCTTGACGGTGAATGTGAAGGTCGTCCCAAAGGGGCTCTCCCCTTCCCCGATCTTGCTCAGATAGGGGTCGGAGACCTTGTTATAGATCACCAGGCCGCCGGGGATGTGGCTGTGGCCGATGGCGATATCGTCCGTGAGGTTGGCGCTGGTGAGCTCCGCCTGATCCGGGCCGCTGGTGGAATAGTTGTCCCCGCCGCTGGCCGTTTCGATCGTATAGGTCACGCCGGTGGGCAGGCCATCAAAGGTCACGGTCTTGGAGGCGAGCAGCTTCCCCGGCACCGCGCCGTACACGTAGTTGTCCAGCGTGAAGGCATAGACGCCGGATCCGTCGAATCGGACCGTCTGTGCCGCAGCGCCGTCCACCGACACGGTGAACGCGGCGTTCGCCTGGGCCGGGTCCGTGGTCAGGCGGAAGGTGAACTTCTCGTCCGTGGGGGCCTCGTGAGCGCCGGGATTTTCGTGGGTGACGGTGTGGTCAAAGGTGAGCGTACCGTAGGCGATCTTGTTTTCAAAGGCCAGGGTCTTGACATAGCTGCCGTCGTCGTCCTGGGGCAGGGGCACGCCGTCGACCGCCATGGCGTACGCGCCGGACGCGTCGCTCACCGTAACGGTAAAGGTCTGGGCGTTGGGATAGAGCAGGGCCTCGCCCGCGGTCCTCGCCTCATCCACGGTGAAGGTATACGTGCCGGGCGCGGCGAACACCACGTCGGCAAACGTGCCGCTTCTCTTGCTGTTGTCCAGGTCCATGACCGCGCTGTGCGCCGCGCCGTCCATGGTGAAGCGGAACGTCCGGCTGCCCCAGTCGATCTCCGTGCCCTTGTCCGTGAGGCTGGCGCCCACCTGCACCCGCAGCACCGGGTCGATGATGAACTTCTGCGTCGCGGTCAGGGTCACCGGCTTGCTGCCGTCCTCTTTCGCGAATGTCACCGCAACGGTATATGTATATTCGCCTACGTCCGTCTGGGCAGGCAGGTCAATGTGCCCGCCGACGGGGGGATCCGAGGTGGTCCTCCCGATGACATCGCCGTTGCTGTCGGTCACGGTGACGGTACAACTGGACATCATGCCAGCGATGGTCTCGTTGCTGTTGAGCCTCTGGCCCATATCACCCGGCGTGTCCACATCGAGAAACACGAAGCTCGGCGTCTGGGGCTTGCCCGTCCAGTGCACGCGCTCAGGCTCGGTCTTGGCGACCAGCTTGGCCCAGAAGGCGTTCAGAGAATACACGCTCTGGGAGCTGCCAAAGGTGAACGTGTCGCCGGGGAAGCGCATGGTCGGCGTGCCGTGGCCGTCGTACCAGGCCACGAAGGTAGTCCCTGTGCTGCTGGGTTTGACCGTGGTCACGGTAACGCTGTCGCCCTCGGCGTAGCCGCCGTCCAGGACCACGTAGCCGCCGCCCTCGAGGCTCAGGTGTTCCGCAGGAAAGCTCGCGCTGACGCCGGACATGGTGTAGCCCAGCAGGGCGGGTTTCAGCCAAATGGCGTACAGATGGCTCGAACCGCCAGTGGTGGTGCAGGTCAGGTCGTCGGCCAGAAGGCGATCGCCCGAAGCGAGGTTGGCGATCCGGTATTCTACCGCGTCATAGGTCGACGTGTTTTTGTTCTTGGACCAGCCGGCGAAGTAATAGGTTTTGCCATTCGAGGTAACGCGGCCATCCGTAACGCTGCTGAACACGTCGCCGATCTGTTGGACGGCGAATGTGTAATCGCTGCCGTTCTTCGTGGGAGAAGCGTCCACCACGGTGGCGTCCGTGCCGTCCGGGAGGTTCAGGTGGTATGTAAGCTCCGCCGCGTTGGCGATGGTCAGAGTGGCCTTGACCGTGCCGACCGTGATGCCGCTGGCCTGGGCGGCGGCGCTGCGAATATGCGCCGCGTCATGGAGCGTGGCGGTGATGGCGTACTCGTACACGCCGGCGTCCTTGAACTGGGGCACGCCGTCCGCCGTTACACTGTCGGCCGTGACGGACTTGCCGTCCTTCGTGACCTCGTATGTATATACGACGTACGGATAATTGCGGCTGGCCTGGGTGTCGGGCTTCAGCGAGTCCAAGGCGCCCACGCCGCCGCCGGTAAACGCCGTGGTCAGGGTGCTGATGTCGATGCTGTGAGGCTCGCCGTCCGCCTCGCAGGACACGTCTTTGGCGCCGGACACCGTGCCCCAGATGGCGTCCAGGCTGTAGATGCTGTGCGCGCCGCCGTAGGGGACCGTGTCCCCGCCCAGGGCGATGAGTTTTGGGGTCTTCTCATACCAGCCGATGAAGGTATAGCCCGACGCCGTCGGTTTTGCGTCCGTCACGGTGAAACCGTTGGGACTCGTCGTACTGTAGCCGCCGTCATAGACCACGTATTTTTGCGCGTTCGTGTCGCTCGTCAGGCCGTTCGGGGCCAGCGTCGGTCCGGTGTAACCGGAGAAATCAGCCCCCGGGACCGTCAGCGTATAGCCGAACAGGCCGGCGTTGGTCTCCGGCGCCCACACGGCGTATACGTCCACAGTCTCGTTCTCGTCGACCGTCACCGGGGGCGGCGTAAGGAAGCCCCGGTTGCTGCCCAGCGCGGAGACGGGATAGTCGATGATACCATAGCTGGAGAAACCTGTTTGCGTCTTGCTCCAGCCGGCAAAATACCAGTCGCCGCTGACCTTATATTGGCCGCCAGCGCAGCTGGAGAAAACCTCGCTCACGCTCTTCAGCGAAAAGGCACCGGAGGTCTCGCTGGTCTCGGTGACGATATCCGCAGCCGTCTCTTCCGTCGTACCGGGCGCGTTCAGGTGGTAGACCAGTTTGTACTCCGTCGTGTTGGGGGCGGGTCCCGGCTCGGTAGGGCCAGTGGTGCCGCCGGAGCCGCCGGGACCGACCACGCCGCCGGAGTTGGACGTAAGGCCGTCCGCCGCTTGGGTGAATGTAACGCTCGGGAAACCATACGTGATATCGTCACCGCTGCTATCATTGGAAGATTCAAAAGTGACCGTAATATCAAACGGGAGTTCCTGGCAATTTATTGAATACACGCCGCTGACGGAAGCTCCGGCAGGCAGAACGACCCCGTCGCTGCCAGCCGTGATCTTAATGCGTTTTGCATTTCTCTCCGCCGTAACGCCGCTGTCGCCGCTCACCGTCCCAAGCTCCATCTCCGGATCGGTCCCGATCTTGAGAGTCGCCTTGCTTTTGCCGGTGAGCGCTCCCGTGCCAGCGTTTTTCACGGTGAGGGTGTATTTGAGAGTCTTGCCCTCAGCCACAACGTTGCCGGGATCCGGCGTGAGCGTGACCGTGAGCTCCGGCGTGCCTTCCTCGGCCAGGGGTTCCGGCTCGGCCGGGACCTCATTCGGCGTTCCTCCTTCCCCGGCCGCGGGCCCCGGCTCTGCCTGCGCCTCGTCCCCCAGGGCAAAGCCGCACAGGGACAGGATCATCAGCAGCGCCAGCGCCGCCGCCATCAGCCTCTTGCCTGGTCCGTAATGAGTACTCTTGCGCATGATAAGCTCCTTTCTCCGTCAGTGTGAACAAACAATATCCAAAAATTGGAACGTGTACGGTATAATTTGTATATGCAACGGCATTATAGCACTTTAAACTGGGAAAATCAATAATTTGCTCTTTAATTTTTCTTGCTATTTCGGCATTTTGCGCATAGTTCAGACAAAAAGAAGCTGCCCGACGTTTCCGTCGGGCAGCCTGGTCTGCGTTTGTTCAGTTTTTGTCGTCGTGGTGGGTGGCGGAGCGGGCCATCTTGTCGGCCAGCTCGGCCTCAAACTCCCGCTCGCGCTTCTTCTGCCGGACCATGTGCACGGCCAGCACGATGATGACCGCCGCCAGCAGGACCAGCGCGCCAACGTCCCACATACAGAAACCGAATTTCGTGTGAAAATACTCGTGCATTGCCAGTTTCCTTTCTCAGCGGCTTACCCGGCCAGCTCGGCGCGGACCTCAAATTCCCGCTGCTGCCGCTTCTTCCTGTCGCTGGCGAAGTACATCGCCACCGCCAGAGCACCCAGCATCAGGATGCTGTGCAGCGCGCAGCACTCGCGCTCTTCCACGGGGCTGCCGGCCAGAGGCGTCTCATCTTCCTCGATGACCGTCTCCTCCTCCAGCGTGTACGCGGGCTCGCCGCCATTACCGCCGCCGTTGCCGTTGCCGCCGTTGTCGTCGTCCTTCATCACGGGCAGCGCACCCAGAGGCGTGTCGTCATCCTCGATCTCGACCTGCTCCATCACGTCGTCGTCGGGCAGTTCCGCCATCACGTCGTCGTCAGGCAGTTCGGTCGTTTCGTCGGTGACAGGCTTGGCCGTGGTCACGGGTTTGGCTGTAGTCACGGGTTTGGCCGTGGTCACAGGCTTGGCTGTGGTCACAGGCTTGGCCGTGGTCGCGGGCTTCGCCGTGGTCGCGGGCTTCGCCGTGGTCACAGGCTTGGTCGTGGTGGCAGGCTTCGCCGTGGTCGCGGGCTTCGCCGTGGTGGCAGGCTTGCGTGTCGCGGCGGGCTTCGCCGTGGTGGTAGGCCGACGCGTCGCGGCGGGTTTCGCCGTGGTGGCAGGCCGACCGCCCAGAGGCGTCTTGTTGTCGGGGATATTGGTCGTGCCGTTGTTGTTGCCGGTATTACCAGCGTTGCCATTGTTGTTGCCGGTGTTGCCAGCGTTGTTACCAGCATTGCCAGTGTTGCCAGTGTTACCGGTATTACCAGTGTTGCCAGTGTTGCCGGTATTACCAGTGTTGCCAGTGTTGCCGGTATTGCCGGTGTTGTTGCCGGGCACCACGGCCGCCGCCGTCACGGTCAGCGTACCGAACCTGGTCGTGAT
>CANQQB010000089.1 GCA_947625845.1 uncultured Oscillospiraceae bacterium | reverse complement strand
GGGGTGCAGTTTCTGTCCATCTCCGGCTCCGACTTCGTGGAGCTGTACGTGGGCGTGGGCGCAAGCCGCGTGAGGGACCTGTTCGACCAGGCCAAGAAGGTGGCGCCCGCCATCATCTTCATCGACGAGATCGACGCCGTGGGCCGTCAGCGCGGCTCCGGCCTGGGCGGCGGCCACGACGAGCGCGAGCAGACGCTGAACCAGCTGCTGGTGGAGATGGACGGCTTTACCAACAACGAGGGCGTCATCGTCATGGCGGCCACCAACCGGGCCGACATCCTGGACAACGCCCTGCTCCGGCCCGGCCGCTTCGACCGGCAGGTCTATATCGGCCTGCCCGACGTGAAGGGCCGCGAGGAGATACTGCGCGTCCACGCCAAGGATAAGCCCCTGGGCGACGACGTGAACCTCAACTCCATCGCGCGGGGCACCGCCGGTTTCTCCGGCGCGGACCTGGAAAACCTGCTCAATGAGGCGGCGCTGCTGGCCGTGCGGCGGCATCGGCGGTTCATCGTCAACGACGACATCGACGAGGCCATTTTGAAGGTGGCTATGGGTCCGGAGAAAAAGAGCCGGGTCATCACCGAAAAGGAACGGCGGCTCACCGCCTACCACGAGTCCGGCCACGCTATCGCGGCCAAGTACCTGCCCCATGTGGACCCGGTGCACTATATCACCATCATCCCCAGAGGTCAGGCCGGGGGCTTTACCCTCATGCGTCCCAGCGAGGACAAATCCTTCCGGGCCAAGAGCGATATGTTCGAGCAGATCGTCATGGCTCTGGGCGGGCGCACGGCCGAAAGGCTGTTCCTGGACGATATCTCCACCGGCGCGTCCGGGGATATCCAGCAGGCCAGCAAGATCGCCAGGGCGATGGTCATGCAGTTCGGCATGAGCGATCGGCTCGGTCCCATCAGCTTCGACGACTCCGGCCACAGCCTGTTCATCGGCCGGGACTTCGGCACCACCAAGAGCTATTCCGAGGAGACCGCCGGCATTATCGACGAGGAGGTCAAGAACATCTTCGACGAGGCCAGCGCTATGTGCGAGAAGATACTCACCGAGCATAGGGATCAGCTGATCGCCGTGGCGGAATACCTGCTGGCCCACGAGTCCATGGACGGGGCGGACTTCGACTACTTCTGCGACCACGGCGCGCTGCCTCCTAAGCAGCCCCAGGGCGTGTCGCCCAAGCAGCCGGAGGGACCGGTCCAGCCGTCCCAGCCGGAGACGCCGGAACAGCCTGCGCAGCCGGACACGCCGCCGGTGACGCCGACGGGCGAGGATACGCAATAAGGAACAAAACGCAAGCCGGGACATACCTCCCGGCTTGCTGATTGGAGAGGCAAATAAAGATGAAACCTGGAATGTTGTTAGAGAGGACAAAAGAATGAAACTTGGAATTTTGGGTCTGCCCAATGTGGGCAAGAGCACGCTTTTCAATGCCCTGACCAACGCCGGGGCGGAATCGGCAAACTATCCCTTCTGCACCATCGATCCCAACGTGGGCGTGGTGGCGGTGCCGGACGAGCGGCTGGACTATCTGGCGGACATGTACCACCCCAAGAAGTTCACTCCGGCCACCATCGAGTTCGTGGACATCGCGGGGCTGGTGAAAGGCGCCAGCAAAGGAGAGGGCCTGGGCAATAAATTCCTGGGCAACATCCGGGGCACCGACGCGCTCATTCATGTGGTGCGCTGCTTTGACGACGCCAACATCATCCGCCACGAGTGCTCCACCGACCCCAAAGGCGACATCGAGACCATTGACCTGGAGCTCATTATGGCGGATCTGGAGATGGTCCAGCGGCGGTTGGAAAAGGCTCAGAAGTACGTAAAATCCGGCGACAAGAAATACGCCAAGGAGGCCGAGGTGATGGCACGGCTGGCCGATTGGCTGGACAGCGGCAAGTCCGCACGGAGCTTCCCCTGCGAGGGGGACGAGGCGGAGATGGTGGCTCAGTCCGATCTTCTCAGCCTGAAACCCGTCATCTACGCCGCCAACATGGACGAGGACGGCTTTGCACAGGCGGAGCAGAGCGAGTATTATAAACAGGTCAAGGCCATCGCCGACGCCGAGGGCAGCATGGTCCTGCCGGTGTGCGCCAGGTTCGAGCAGGATATCGCCGAGCTGGAGGACCCGGCGGACCGGGAGATGTTCATGGAGGAGCTGGGCATCCGGGAGCCGGGCCTGGAACGGCTCATCAAGTGCTCCTACGAGCTGCTGGGGCTCATCAGCTTTCTGACCTGCGGGCCGGACGAGTGCCGGGCCTGGACCATCACCCGCGGCACCAAAGCCCCCCAGGCCGCCGGCAAGATACACACCGACTTCGAGCGGGGCTTCATCCGGGCCAACATCATCGCCTTCGACGACCTGAAAGCCTGCGGCAGCGAGGCCGCCGCGCGGGAAAAAGGACTTCTCCGGGCCGAGGGCAAGGAGTACGTGATGCAGGACGGGGACGTGACCCACTTCCTGTTCAATGTCTGAGCGCGTCCGCTGGCTGGACGGCTGGCGGGGGCTGGTGTGCGTGCTCATGGTCGGATACCATCTGCTGTTTGACCTGACCATGTTCGGCTACGCGCCGGCCAGCGTCATGCAGCGGTGGCCGCTGGTATTCGTGCAGTGGTTCGTGGCCCTGAGCTTCATCTTTCTGGCGGGCGTCAGCTCCCGGTTCACACGGTCGAACCTGCGCCGGGGGCTCGTGACCCTGGCGGCGGGGGCCGTGGTGGCGGCGGCGTCCTATGTGGCGGACGCGCCTATCCGGTACGGCATGCTGGAATTTCTCGGCTGCGCTATGATACTTTACCATTTTCTGGGAAAGTACGTGGAGCGGGTACCGGACGCGCTGGCACCCTGGCTGTGGACGGCGCTGTATCTGGCGGCGCGGGCCGTCAGCGCCAACGTGTTCGTGCAGAGCCGGTGGCTTTACTGGCTGGGGCTGCGGTATCGGGGGTTCGTGTCCTACGACTGGGAGCCGTTTTTCCCCAACATCTTTCTGTTCCTCCTGGGGGCATGGTTCGGGAAAAAGCTCACGGCAGCGCCGGCGGACAGCCGTCTGCGGACCACGGGCGCGCCAAAATGGCTGGCCTGGGTGGGACGGCGGACGCTGCTGGTGTACCTTGTCCACCAGCCGGTGCTGTATGGGGCATGTTGGGCGGCGCATGCGGCGTTGGGGTGAGAGAGAGAAACGTTGTCTGTAACGAGCCAGGAATATGTGCAAGACAGGCTGCCGGCATGTTCCGGCTTCCATTATGCGGGACTTTGTTGATGAATAGTCGACCCCTCGGCTTTGCCGGGGGGGTCGACTATTCATCCGGGATATATTGCAAAATGTCCTCAACGCTGCAAGAGAGGATCTTACAGAGGTCATTGAGCGTGGCGGTGGAGATGTTCCGGTTATGCTTCAAGGAATCCAATGTGCCTCGGCTGAATGAGTGATCCTTAATAAGAGCATAAGTGGTGATGCCTTTGCGTCTCATGGTCGCCCACAAGGGTGTGTATACGATCATAGAATTGGAACCACCTCCATAACTACTCATTATATTTTGATGAAAGGGACTTGAATATTCCCGAAATATCGGGTATAATCAAATAGAGACGGTCTGCCTGAATTATGAATAGGGGGATTTGAGATGAGACGCTGTGTTTGTGTGCTGCTGGTTTGTCTGTTGTTGTTATCTGTGACGCTGCCTGCCTATGCGGACGATATGACGGATATGACGGATATGACGGAATATGAACTGAAGGATCTGGGCATGACCGTATCTTTGCCGACTGCGTGCTTCGTAATGACGTTGGATGAACTGTCCAGGTTGGCTCCGGAGCTGGCAGAGAAGAATAAGCAGGAGGGTGTGTATCTCGAAGCTTGGGACCAGAGAGGGGCGATCACCCATTGGAACATCGTTGTTATGGCCCAAGAGGGAGTAGGAGTCGATTTTCGGTCGATGAGTGATGAGATGCTGGAACTGTTTGTAGATAGTTATGGAACGGCAACCGTAAACACGGGAATAACAGCAAGTGCTCCGGAGGTGTACGAAAGCGCGGAAATAAAATTCGTGGGATCACGGGTGACAATGGACAATGACGGACAGACAGAAGACGCATATATGTATTTGACCGCCAATGGTTATCATTTGATCTATTTCACGATATATGACAATGAGGGCAGTGTCACCGATGAGGAAGAAACGGTTTTGAAGGCTTTTATAGACAGCGTTCGCTTTACTGCCGTTCCTGAGCAGGGAACGCCCACCTCTGCACCGGAAGAGAATGCGGGACCGCTTACATATGAAGATGCTGAGACTGGGACTGTCCTTACGCTGCCGGAAGACTGGGCAGAGGTGCCGTTCAACACGCCGAAGGAGTTTTATAAAGCAAAATTTGCGCCGCAGGGGGCGAACGTCAACAGTTCGATCATGTACGGCTGGCAGGAGCTGCCGGAAGAACTATCCTCTGAAGAGCTGGCGATCTATGGAGGATACGGCGGACTTATCAAGGAGTATTTAAAATTGCTGATGCCAGATAGCGAGCCCGAGAGCGTCACATATGGTGATAATGAGTATTATGTGATATCAGGGTCAGGCAGCACGTTTGGAATTACATATCCAATGCAGACAGCGATTTGTATAAACGGTAAATATATGTTCATGTTCAACTTCGGCGGCACGGGTGAAAACACAGATAAGCTTCTTAAGGATTTTGAATCCCTGCTGGCCAGCGCTGAGTTCGCATCCTGAATGTTAAGGGAGCGCTATTCATAAAAACGCTATTGGAGGAAAACTTCATGAAAGTGCTGATTTGGGTCGGCTTTATTTTGGTGGTAAGTGTGGTCAATACGCTCTTCCGGCTGGGTGTGATACCGATGCTTCTGCTGTACCTGGCGGCTTTTTATGCGGCGAGAGCGCTGTGCAAAGCGTGGGATGAGAAGAAAAAGGGGACTGTGGAAACAGAGCGGCCCGCCGAAATAGTGAAACCTGGGGAGACAGCGCAGCCCGCACGGACGAACGAAGAGAAGAAAACAGATAATACGTCTGACGCCAGAGTTTGACTTGACAACAGTTTTCAACCGTGCTATATTGCATAGGAACAAAGGCGATGACGGGAATTGCGCCGGGGTGCGTGCCCCAGAGAGAGAGGGTCATGGGCTGGAAGCCCTCTCGGTGAACGGACCGGACGCTGACCATCCCCGAGCCGCGGGACCCAAAGGCTGACGAGTAAGCCCCGCCGTGCGGCGCGCGTGAAGCGCTTTTGAGTGAAAGTTTAGGGTGGGACCGTGTGTATTTTACGCACCCCTGACACAGGCTGTCAGGGGTGTTTTTATTTTTAGGAGGACAGTATGGAATACAATTTCAATGACGCCGAATACCGGAAAATGTACCGGCATACCACCAGCCACGTGCTGGCGCAGGCGGTGAAGCGCCTGTATCCCGAGGCCAAGCTGGCCATCGGTCCCGCCATCGAGGACGGGTTTTACTACGACATCGACATCGACAAGCCCTTCACCCCCGAGGACCTGGAGGCGCTCGAGGCGGAGATGCGCAAAATATGCAAGGAGAAGATCAAGCTGGAGCGGTTCGAACTGCCCCGGCAAGAGGCCATCGCCTTCATGCAGGAGCGGAACGAGCCCTATAAGGTGGAGCTCATCAACGACCTGCCCGAGGATGCGGTGATCAGCTTCTATAAGCAGGGGGACTTCACGGACCTGTGCGCCGGCCCGCACCTGGACTCCACCGGCCGGATCAAGGGCAACGCCATCAAGCTCACCACCGTCAACGGCGCTTACTGGCGGGGCGACTCCAACCGGCAAATGCTCCAGCGTATCTACGGCACCTGCTTCCCCACCAAGGCGGAGCTGGACGAGTATCTGGCCCGTATCGAGGAGGCCAAAAAGCGGGACCACCGGAAGCTGGGCAAGGAGCTGGGCCTGTTCATGCTGGCCGACGAGGGTCCGGGCTTCCCGTTCTTCCTGCCCAAGGGCATGGTGCTGCGCAACACCCTGATCGACTACTGGCGGCGGGTGCACAAGAAGTACGGCTATGTGGAGATCTCCACCCCCATCATCCTCAACCAGGAGCTGTGGCACCGCAGCGGCCACTGGGACCACTATAAGGACAACATGTACACCACCGTCATCGACGGGGAGGACTACGCCGTCAAGCCCATGAACTGCCCCGGCGGCATGCTGGTGTACAAAAATGAACCCCATTCCTACCGTGACCTGCCCCTGCGGGTGGGGGAGCTGGGTCTGGTGCACCGGCATGAGCTGTCCGGCGCGCTCCACGGCCTGTTCCGGGTGCGCTGCTTCACACAGGACGACGCGCACATCTTCATGACCTGGGACCAGATGCAGGACGAGATACAGAACGTGGTCCGGCTGTTCGACGAGGTCTATTCCGTGTTCGGTCTGACCTATCAGATCGAGGTCTCCACCATGCCCGAGGACCACATCGGCGATGAAGAGACATGGGACCTGGCCACGGATACCCTGAAAAAGGCCATCGAGGCCATGGGCAAGGAGTACACCATCAATGAGGGCGACGGCGCCTTCTACGGTCCCAAGCTTGACTTCCACCTGGCCGACTCCCTGGGCCGGACCTGGCAGTGCGGCACCATCCAGCTGGATATGCAGATGCCCGAGCGGTTCGATCTGGAGTATATCGGCGCGGATGGGGAAAAGCACCGGCCTGTGATGATCCACCGGGTGGTGCTGGGCTCCATCGAGCGGTTCATCGGTGTGATAACCGAGCACTTCGCAGGGGCATTCCCCACCTGGCTCAGTCCCGTGCAGGTGAAGATCCTGCCCATCACGGACAGGACCATGGACTATGCCAAAGAGGTCTCCGCCAGGCTGGAGGCCGCCGGCATCCGCACCGAGGTGGACACCCGCAACGAGAAGCTGGGCTTTAAAATCCGCGAGGCACAGATGGAGAAGGTGCCCTACAAGCTGGTGGTGGGCGACAAGGAGGCCGCCGAAGGCACCGTGGCCGTGCGGACCCGTGACGCCGACAAGGGCGCCATGCCTCTGGACGCGTTCATGGCAAAGCTGCAGGAAGAGATAACTTCCATGTCCAGAACTTCGCTTTTTTGACATGGCATAATCGGACAGGCTCCCTCGTAGACTATTTGCAGTTTACGAGGGGGTTTGTTTTTCATGACGAGAGCACGAAAGAAATTGTGCGCGGCGCTGGCGGTGCTGTTTGCGGTGAACGTGCTGTTCATATGCCTGGCTCAGGACGCCGACGCCGTGACCTATCAGAAGGGCTCCACCGGCTCTACGGTCACCACGATACAGACCAAGCTGTCCCGCTGGGGCTATTATTCCGGCAAGGTGGACGGCATATACGGCTCCAAGACGGTGGAGGCGGTCAAGTATTTTCAGCGCAAAAACGGCCTGTCCGTGGACGGCAAGTGCGGTCCCAAGACCCTGGCGGCGCTGGGCGTCAACGTGAGCACGACGAGCCAGAGCACCTCCGGCGACGTGGACCTGCTGGCCCGGCTCATATCCGCCGAGTCGCGGGGAGAGCCCTATTCCGGCCAGGTGGCGGTGGGGGCGGTGGTCCTGAACCGGGTGGAGAGTCCCGCGTTCCCCGGCACCATCTCCGGCGTGATATATCAGTCGGGGGCGTTTAGCTGCATCAACGACGGCCAGTTCTGGAAGCCGGTGGCCGACAGCGCGTACCGGGCCGCACGGGAGGCCATCAACGGCTCGGATCCCTCCGGCGGCGCGCTCTATTACTATAATCCCAGGACCGCTACCAGCAAGTGGATACTGTCCAGACGGATCCTGACCACCATCGGCAACCATAGGTTCTGCGCGTGAGAAGGAGGGCTCTCCCGGCGAGCGGGGGAGCCTTCAAATTTTTTCACAATTTGCAAAAAAAGTGTTGACAAAGAAAGAATGTGGTGTTACACTAGCAAAGCGCCTTGCGGGGGAGCCCTGAGGGGACCCAAGAGAGCGCGTGGTGTACCTTGTAAATTAAACAATGCAAACAAAGCTTATGCAAATAAGCACCAGCAGAGGGTTCTTTACGAGATCGAGCGATCGGTCTTATGAATTTCTTTGAGAGCTAGAAAATAGCGATCGATGAATGGTTTGGACAGTCCGGAAGGGCTGTTTGAATACGATTTATTGAGAGTTTGATCCTGGCTCAGGACGAACGCTGGCGGCGTGCCTAACACATGCAAGTCGAACGAAGCTGCGTGAATAGAGACTTCGGTCAATTGAAGCGCAGACTTAGTGGCGGACGGGTGAGTAATGCGTGAGCAACCTGCCCTTCAGAGGGGGACAACAGCTGGAAACGGCTGCTAATACCGCATGACATCACGGGAAGGCATCTTCCTGTGATCAAAGATTTATCGCTGAAGGATGGGCTCACGTCTGATTAGCTGGTTGGTGAGGTAACGGCTCACCAAGGCTGCGATCAGTAGCCGGACTGAGAGGTTGAACGGCCACATTGGGACTGAGA
>CANQQB010000088.1 GCA_947625845.1 uncultured Oscillospiraceae bacterium | reverse complement strand
ACCCGCTCCGGGTGGGCGGCGCACTCCAGAAACCGGGGGATGGACTCCATGGGGCCGGGCCGGTACAGGGCGATGACGGCGGTGATGTCCTCGATGGACCTGGGCTTTAGCCCCACGCACACGCCGGTCATGCCCGCCGATTCCAACTGGAACACGCCGCTGGTGCGGCCCTCGGTGAGCATGCGGAAGGTGTCCGGGTCGTCCTCGGGCATGCCGTCCGCGCGGAAGGCCGGGTCCGTCCGGCGGACCAGCTCCGCCGCGTCCTCCAGCACCGTCAGGTTCCGCAGACCCAGAAAGTCCATCTTCAAAAGACCAAGCTGCTCCAACGTCACCATGCCGAACTGGCAGACCACCGTGTCGTCGTTGCGGGAAAGGGGCACATAGTCCGTCAGAGGCCTGGCCGTTATCACCACGCCGGCGGCGTGGGTGGAGGCGTTGCGGGGCATGCCCTCCAGAGCCCGGGCGGTGTCGATGAGGTTTTTGATCTTCTCGTCGCCGTCGTACATCTCCTTCAGGGGCTTCGACAGGCGCAGCGCCTCGTCCAGGGTCATCTTCAGTGCCCAGGGCACCTGCTTGGCCACCGCGTCCGTCTCCCCATAGCCCACGTTCAGCACCCGGCCTACGTCCCGGATGGAGGCGCGGGCCGCCATGGTGCCGAAGGTGACGATCTGGGCCACATGGTCCGAGCCGTATTTACGGTTGACATAATCAATGACCTCGCCTCGGCGGCGGACGCAGAAGTCCATGTCGATGTCCGGCATGGTGACCCGCTCCGGGTTCAGGAACCGCTCGAAAAAGAGCTTGTACTTGATGGGGTCCACGTCGGTGATGCGCAGGGTGTAGCTGACGATGGACCCGGCGCCGGAGCCGCGGCCAGGTCCCACCGGGATGCCGGCCCCCTTGGCGAAGGAGATGAAGTCCCAGACGATCAAAAAGTAGTCCACGAAGCCCATCTGGCGGATGACGTCCAGCTCGTAGTCCAGCCGGTCGGACAGGTCCTTGCCATAGCCGGGATAGCGCTGGGCCAGGCCCTCGTAGCACAGCCGTTGCAGGAAGGCGAAGCTGTCCGTCTCGCCGGCGGGGAGCTGGAACCGGGGCAGGTGGTAGTGGCCGAACTCGAAGTCGAAATCGCACAGCGCCGCGATCTTTTCCGTGTTGTCGTATGCCTCCGGCAGGTCGGGGAAGAGCGCGCGCATCTCGTCCTCGGATTTGAGGTAGAGCTCCTGGCTCTCAAATTTCATCCTGTCCGGGTCGTCCACGGTCTTGCCGGTCTGGATGCACATGAGCACGTCCTGGATGCGGGCGTCCTCTTTTCGGAGATAGTGGGCGTCGTTGGTGACCACCAGGGGGATGCCGGTCTCGTCGTGGATGCGGATAAGGCCTTGGGCGGCACGGCGCTCGTCGGGGATGCCGTGGTCCTGTAATTCCAGATAAAACCCGTCGGGACCGAATAATTCTTGCAGCTCCAACGCGCGGGCCTTGGCGGCCTGGTACCGGCCGTTCACGATCTTCTGGGGGATGTCCCCGGCCAGGCAGGCCGACAGGCAGATGAGCCCCTCGGCGTGCTGGTGCAGCAGGTCCCAGTCGATACGGGGCCGGATATAAAAGCCGTTCACGTATCCCTCGCTGACCAGCTTGCACAGATTGTGGTATCCTGTCTCGTTTCTGCACAGCAGGATAAGGTGGGAGTAGTTGTTGTCCAGACCGTATTCCTTGCTGGTCCTCTCCCGGGGGGCCACGTACACCTCGCAGCCGATGATGGGCTTCACGTCCGCGGCGCGGCAGGCGCGGTAAAAGTCCACCACGCCGTACATCACCCCGTGGTCGGTGATGGCCAGGGCGTGCTGACCCATCTCTTTGGCCCGGACCGCCATCTCGCTGATGCGGCAGGCGCCGTCCAGGAGGCTGTATTCGCTGTGGACATGCAGGTGTACGAAGGACATGATCGTCTCCTTATTCCATGCTTTGGCTTATTTCCAGAAGCTTGCGCAGGCGGTGGTTCATGCAGCTTTTCGTCACCGGCGGCCAGGCGAGCTGGGCCAGGTCCGAAAGGGAGCAGGAGGGGTTGGCGATGCGCAGCAGCGCCGTCTCCTGCAGCGCGGGGGGCAGCGCGTCCAGACCCATCCCGGCCTCGATGGTCCGGATGGCGGCAAGCTGCTCCGCCGCCGCGCCGGTGACCTTGTCGGCGTTGGCCATATCGCAGTTGGTCAGGCGGTTCATGGCGTTCGTCATGTGCTTTTCCACCTTGGCCTGCATCACACCCATGGCCGCCACCGGCGCGCCAAGGGTGGTGAGCAGGTCCTCGATGGCGGCGCTTTTTTTGAAGTAGGTGAGCCAGCGGCCGCCGCGGCCGGCCTCCCGCGGCTCAAAGCCCATGTCCAGCAGCAATGCCCGGACCTCCCGGCACACGCTCTCGTGGCCGGTGGCCAGCTCCAAATGATAGCCCCGCGCCGGGTCCGTGACGCTGCCGCCGGCCAGAAATGCCCCCCGCAGGAAGGATATCCTGTCGCAGTCGGACTCCACCACCGCCAGGTTGATGTGGTGGACCAGAGTCCTGGCCGGGTCGTAGCCAAAGGCGGAGAAGACGGTCCGGAGCTTGTCAGCGTCCGTGATGAGAAAGGAGCGCTTGCCGGCGGCGTCGGCCGGGGGGAGCACGTCGAAGTCCAGGGAGAAAGCCCGGCGGAACAGGCGTGGCAGCCGGGCGGCAAAGGCGTCGCACTCCGTCATGATGCGTATCTGGCCGGGGGTAAAGGTGTTGGCGTAAAGAAGCGCGCCGTACGCCTCCGCCAGGGCGCAGCAGCGCTTCCCCGGCGGTTCCCGGCACAGCTCGGTTTTTACGTCAGACGAAAAGCTCATGTTGTATCCTTCCGCATCAGCGGCGAGATGATCGGCCCCGGCAGGGGCCGGCCCCCTCTGACGAGGGGGCTGTCGCCGCCGTTAGGCGGTGACTGGGGGAGAGACAGGTCACCACCAGTGCTGGTGTATCTCTCCTTCCGTCTCGCCCTGCGGGCGAGCCACCTCCCTCGTCAGAGGGAGGCGGGGGCTTCGCCCCCGAAAAAAGGAGGCTTTGGTTACGCCTCCAGGTTCCGGTGGCTCACGTTCACCATCCGGCCTGCGGCCTCCAGGGCGTTGGCCAGGGCCTGGGCCATGACCACGCTCCGGTGGCGGCCGCCGGTGCAGCCTACGGCCACGGTCAGCTCCTGCCTGTCCGCCTCGTACAGGGGCAGCAGAAATGCCAGCAGGTCCGTGAGCTTGTCCAGAAGCGTCTGGGCGTTGCCGCTGCGGAATACGTACTCCGCCACCGGCGCGTCCAGCCCCGTCAGGTGTTGCAGATCCGGCTCATAAAAGGGGTTGGGCAGACACCGCACGTCGAACACCAGGTCCGCCTCCGGCGGGATGCCCTTTTTGTACCCGAAGGACAGCACGTTCACCACGAAGTCCCGGTCCTCCGCCCGGATGCACCGGCATATCTCGGCACGGAGGCGGTTGAGGGCCGAGCTGTCCGTGCCGATGATGAAGTCAGCACGCGCCCGCAGAGGGGCCAGGAATGCCCGCTCCCGCTCCACAGCCTGGCGGATGGATTCCCCCGGCTGGCCAAGGGGGTGTGGCCGGCGGGATTCCTTGTACCGGCGCAGCAGCGTGTCCGTGCCCGCCTCCAGGTACAGCACCCGCACCTGGCAGTCCAGCGCCTCCAGCTCCCGCAGAGCCTCGTCCAGTTCCTCGCAGCTGGATACGCTGCGCACGTCCATGACCAGCGCCACACGCTCGTACCGGCCGCGGGTGGCCAGGCACAGCGCCGCGAACTTGCCCAGCAGCGCCGCCGGCAGGTTGTCCACGCAGTAATAGCCCAGGTCCTCGCATATGTCCGCCGCGCGGGTCTTGCCCGCGCCGGACAGGCCGGTGATGATGAGAAATTCCATGCTTACCTCCCCAGGACCAGCACCTCCGGCTCCAGCGCGATGCCGGACCGGGCGTAGACCGTCTTCTGTATGTGCTCCATCAGCCGCAGCACGTCCGCGCAGGTGGCGGAGCCGGTGTTCACCACAAAGCCCGCGTGCTTCTCCGACACCTGGGCGCCGCCGATGGTGAAGCCCCGCAGTCCCGCCTGGTCGATGAGGGCGGAGGCGTACCCCCCTGCGGGCCGCTTGAAGGTGCTGCCGGCGGAGGGCATTTCCAAAGGCTGGCTGGCCCGGCGTCTGGCGGCAAGTTGGCGCATTTTGCCAAGGATGGCGTCTTTGTCGCCGGGCGCGAGGGCAAAGCGGGTGCGCAGCAGGACCACTTCACGGCCCGAAAATACGCTGTGGCGGTAGGAAAAATCATGCGCCGGGCCGGTGACGGTCCGGCGGACCAGGTCCTCGTCCAGGTATTCCGTCTCGACCACCGCGTCTTTAAGCTCCCCGCCGTAGGCTCCGGCGTTCATCAGTACGCCGCCGCCTACGCTGCCGGGGATGCCGTGGGCAAATTCCAGGCCGGTGAGCCCCGCCTCCGCCGCGGCCGTCGCCGCCTGGGCCAGGGTCGCGCCGCAGTCCGCCGTCAGGCTGTCGCCGGAGATATCCACACGTCCCACGCCGGGGCATACGGCGATCACGAACCGGTCCAGGCCATCATCCGGGGGCAGGATGTTGGTGCCGTTGCCGATGAGAAGCGGCCGCACGCCGGCGGCGCGTAAAAGCGCGCACAGCGCTTCCAGCTCCTCCCCGGACCGGGGCAGGGCCATCACCGCCGCGGGGCCGCCGATGCGGAAGGAGCAATGCTCCGCCAGGGGTTCGTGCTCCCGCAGGTCCAGCGCGGGCAGTGCGGCGCGTATGTGGGTTATAAGATGGGAAAGATGCTCCATAAAAGCCTCGCAGAGTTCGGCTCCGCAGAGCCGAATAAAGTGGGATATGATTTCCGGGGGCGTGTACCTCGGAAATCATACTTCTCGGCCCGCAAACGTGCGCGCTTGCGCGTGCGCTGCAGCGGGCCGCAGCCTTCTCGTTTGAAAGCCTCTGGCTTTCAAACGACTAGAATTCGATGCCCGCGTCGACGCTCTGGTCCACGCGGCGGGCCAGGTCCTCGGCGGCGTTGTAGCCGGTCTTCTTCTGCCGGTTGGTCAGGGCGGCCAGCTCCAATATGGCCGCCAGGTTCCGGCCGGCGCGGACCGGGATGGTCACCAGGGGCACGCTCACACCCAGGTATTCCGTCGTCCTGGTGTCCAGACCCAGACGGTCATAGTGGGTGTTGTCGTCCCAGGGCTCCATCTTCACCACCAGGTCCACGGTGCAGCTCATTTTGATCGCGCCGACGCCAAACACGCTGGGCACGTTGATGACGCCGATGCCCCGCAGCTCCATGAAGTGCTGGATGAGCGCGGGGGAGCGGCCCTCCAGCCGGAAGCTGTCCGTGCGCAAAAGCTCCACCGCGTCGTCGGCGATGAGCCGGTGGCCCTGCTTCAAAAGACCCAGGGCCGTCTCGGACTTGCCCACGCCGCTGTCGCCAATGATCAGCATGCCCTCGCCGTAGACCTCCATGAGCACCCCGTGGATGGTCTCACGGGGGGCCAGGTGCCGCCGCAGGGTGCCGCTGAGCCGGGCGAAAAACTCCGAGGTGTCCATGTCGGTGGCCAGTACGCTCACATTGTACTTCTCCGCCATCTCCAGACACTCGGGCAATATGACCTCGTCGTGGGCGATTATCACGCCGGGCACCCGCTGGCGCATGACCGCCTCAAAGCCCGCCAGCCGCCGTTTGTGGTCCAGTTCCTCCATCATGGTGGTCTCGCTCTTGCCGATCACCTGCAGCCGGGAGGAGTCGAAGTGCTTCAGATACCCCATCAGCTGGATGCCGGGCCGGTTCAGGTCCACCGAGTGGATGCGGACCGTCTCGTAATCCGTCGAGGCCTGGACCACCTTTAAGTGCAGTTCCCGCTCCCCGGCGATCTGGGACAGCTTTACGTCGTATCGCATAGTCAGGGGGACCCCCTTTTCATAAGTATTCCATTGCGTATATTTTAATACACATAGGGCCGTTTCCGCAATCGCTAACGGGACTTTTTTCAAATTTTCGGGATTTTTTCGGGAAATGAAAAAAATACTTGCATTTTGCCGGACAGTCTGGTATTATATCAAAGCTGTCCTTTGGGCGGCAGGAAGGAGCTGATTACGATGGCAAAATGTGAGATTTGCGGAAAAGGCGTGACTTTCGGCATCAAGGTCAGCCACTCCCACCGGCGCTCCAACCGCATGTGGAAGCCCAACGTCAAGCGCGTAAAGGCGGTCGTGGACGGCAAGCCCCAGCATGTGTATGTGTGCACCCGCTGCCTGCGCAGCGGCAAGGTCCAGCGCGCTGTGTGACCATTCCGTAAAAAAGACGATCCCCGAGGCTTTTGCCTTGGGGGTTTTCTTATTATCTATTGCCCAAGACCGGCGGCTGTGCTATACTAACGCACAGCGTCCGGCGAAAAAAACAGCGGGCGCGGGGAGTGGAACTAATATGAATCTGTTTTTGACGTTGGCGTTTCTCTTTTTCATCGGCTCGGTGTTCGGGTGGGTGCTGGAGCTTTTCTTCCGGCGGTTCATCTCGTCGGCCAACCCGGAGCGGAAGTGGATCAACCCCGGCTTCTGCACGGGGCCGTACCTGCCTCTGTACGGAGCGGGGCTGTGTATTTTGTTCCTGATCGCCAGCCTGGAAAAGCCCCTGGAGCTGGCAAACCCCGTGTGGGAGAAGGTCCTGCTGTTCGCCTGGATGGCGGTGTGCATGACCGTGATAGAGTACATAGCCGGCATCCTGAGCATCAAGGTGGGGCACGTGCGGCTGTGGGACTACTCGGACCAGTGGGGCAATATCCAGGGCATCATATGCCCCAAGTTCTCCCTGGCCTGGGCCATATTGGGCGCGGCGTACTACTTCCTCATTCACCCGCACATCCTGGGGGCGCTGGACTGGCTGGCTCAGAACCTGGCGTTCTCCTTCGTGATAGGCATGTTCTACGGCGTGTTCATCATCGACCTGTGCCACTCCTTCCACCTGGCTACCAAGCTCAAGAACTTCGCCAAGGAGAACGACGTGGTGATAAAGTACGAGAACCTCAAGTCCCATGCCCTGGCGCTCCAGGAGCAGAACGCGCAGAAGTATCATTTCTTCCAGCCCTTTGCCACGCCGCAGGATTTGACGGAGCATTTGCGGGAGCATTTGGACCAGATCCGCTCGGAGCTTAAGGAGGATCTGGACGGCAGGGAAGCTCAGGCGGACCTGGTGTTCGAGAAGATCAAGAAAAGATTGGAAAAGAAGTGAAAAGGAAAGGGCCTGTTGCAAAACAGGCCCTTGTTTTCATATCATCAAAATTCGTCCAACTGCAGGCTGCCTTCCACCTTTTCCATTGTCACAAAGCAGACAGTACATACTGGCCTTGTTTTGCTGCCCGCAATACCGCGGGTCTCCCATCCGCACTTGGGACAGCGATACAGGAACGTCGTGTACTCCAAGCTGCCGCCGGTCACCTTTTCCAGGATAGCGTCATTTTGCTCGGGGGGGTAAGCTTTTCGTTCATGGTAAATGCCTCCTTCAAATTTTTTCTGCCAACAGTATGGTCCAACACGGGGCAAACGTCAAGGGGTTTGTCCTGAAATGCAGAAAATGCGACGTGAATTGCACGTCAGAACGGCTCTGGAGATGCCAGGACCTCGCAATGGAGGGGTTCCGTAAGACAGTATGACACCGAAAAATTGAAAAATGGCAACTGTCTTACAGAATTGGAATCGGCAGAGCAGACAGCGGCTGGTGCGAAATGCACCAGCCGTTGTTTGTTGTGATTTACTTAAAACTTTTGAAGCATGTCACGCAATAGAACCCTGTTTTCGGGGTACGCAATATACTACCCTTACCCCCCTGACTTTGGCGTTCTGAAGGCCCTGCGCCGCAAGGGTTTGAGAAGCCCTAAAGCGTGACATAGGACCCCATGAACTCATAGCATTACAAGTACCGTTTTTCTTTACCCTGTTGCTCTTATTTTGTAAATCTTCAAAACATTTTTAAGTTTGTCCGCATATAGCCCCCCGATTTCCGGTGTCGCCATATACTACCCTTACCCCGCTGCATTTGCCGCGTTCAACCCCATGCGGCAGAACGGGTCCAGAGCACCTAAATGCGGACATCACCCTCTGATGTTTGGGCAAGGAACAGATACTGCAAGAGGGAGTGGAAGCGGGCGGGGCTGTCAATGGCGGCTCAGAGAGCCGTTCATCTTGACCATTGGCAGCAACGGCGGCTTCTGCTATGGGTGCTTGTACTACTCAATACCAGTCGTGTTTCTCTCCCCGGTCCAGCCTGTTGATCTCGTCCATCTCGTCCTGGGTAAGCGCAAAACCGAACAGGTCCAGGTTCTCATGAATGTGGTCCGGGTTGCTGGAGCCGGGAATGACCACCACGCCCTTTTGCAGATTCCACCGCAGAATGACCTGCGCGGAGGACACGCCGTGGTCTGCCGCGATGGCGGAGATCGTCTCGTTTCCCAAAAGCTCCGCCGTGT
>CANQQB010000087.1 GCA_947625845.1 uncultured Oscillospiraceae bacterium | reverse complement strand
TATCCCCTGAGACGGGGATCGCCTTTGTCACCACCAGCACGGAGCACGCGGTGGAGGCGTTTTCCCTGCACGCGCTGCATTACCTGGTCAAACCGGTGACCACCCAGGGTGTGGTGGAGGCATTTCGCCGGCTGACGGAGCTTCGGGGCAAGCGGCGGGAGACGATCTCCTTCCCCGTGGGAGCGAACCGTATCACGGTGTTTATGGACCAGATCTGCCTGCTGGAAAACGACAATCACGTGGTGACCGTCACCCTGGCGGACGGACGGCGGCTGAAGGTCTGGCGGCCTTTTGGCGAGCTGGAGCAAAAGCTGGGCGGGAGCTTTTTGCGCGTCAACCGGGGCATCGTCGTCAACATGGACTACATCGCCCGGATGGGTGCGGACACGTGCGTGCTGCGGGACGGCAGCCGCCTTTCCATCGCGGTGCGGCAGAGCGCCGCCATCCGGGCGGCCTATGACGATTATGTGTTCGAGCAGCTTGCCCGGCGCAGGAGCTTTTCGGAGGACCGGCCATGAGCGCGGGCGTATATGGGAGAAACGCCGCCGGGTTCTTTCTGGAAATATTTCCCTGCGTGATGATGGTCTTTTTACCCTTTGCCCAGGACGCGTTCCGCTTCCCGAGAAGGCGGGTACTTCTGTGTCAGGCGGCCGCGGTAACGGCTCTGTCGGCCCTTTTCCCGGCGGTGATATACGCCGCGGCGCGGCGTGGGAGCGTGGCGATGGCTGCCAACGTCTTCATGGGCGCCGCCATATTGCTCACGCTCATTGCCCAGGGCTGGCTGGTGCGGGAGGCTCCGATCAAAAAGATCATGGTCGTGTTCGCGGTGGTGTTTTACGGGGTGAGCCAATACTGGACGGCGAATATGCTGCTGGGCCCCGCGTCCGCGCTGTTTTCCCTGTCCAGGGTCTTGGAGAGCTGGTCGGTATATTCCCCCTGCGGGTTGGCGGTGTACGCGGCGACGACGGTGGCTTTTCTGCCGCTGATGCTGCTTTTGGTGATCCGGCCGCTGAGCGAGTACCTCCAGGAGATCGAGATAAAGAAGATGCGCCGGGAGTTTTTCATCCTGGCGGTGACGACGATGGTCTTTTTTCTGCTGGTGATGGCCACCGACATCCGCTACTACCGTGTGGGATATCGGGAATATGTGCGCGAGCTGCCGCTGCTTTTGGTGGCGCTGCTGGACCAGTTGGCGATCTACTGGCTGATCTTCCGGCAGTCCGTATGGCGCAAGCGGGACGACGACTACCAGCGGGCACTTGAAATACAGCAGATGCAGTACGAAAAGATCGTGGGCGACATGGAGAACACCCGGCGGATGGACCACGATCTGCGCCACCACTACAGCGCCCTGAACGAGATGCTCCGGGAGGGCCGGCTGGAGGAAATGGGGGAATACCTCTCCCAGCTTCTGGAGGTCACGGCCCGGCGCATGAACCAGGTCTATTGCGAGGACATCGCGGTCAACGGGCTTTTGCAATACTACGCAGGCGTGGCACGGGACGAAGGCGTCCGCTGTGACATCCTGGCCCAGTGCGACAGGGTGACCGTGGACCCCACGGACCTGACGGTGATATTCGGCAACGCCATGGAGAACGCCGTCAACGCCTGCAAGAAGTGCCGGGACGACAAGTGGATCAGCGTGCGCGTGGGCACGGTGCAGGGGTCTCTGGCCATCGAGATATCCAACGCCTGCGACGGCGTGCGTCTGGGCCGCCGGGAGCAGACCGGGGACGGCTTTTTGCCGGCGGAGTGCTTTTTGAGCGAGCGGACCGGCGGCGGGTACGGTCTGCGGAGCATCGCCCGGACTGCCCAGAAATACGGCGGCAGCGCCAAATTCCGGTATAACGCCGAGAAGCGGATGTTCACCGCCCGCGTCCGGCTGAATATGTCCGAGGGCGTCTGACGCGGCGGCGCCGGAAGGACGCAAAAAAGTTTTGCCGCCTGCCGGCCCTTTCCGCGGGCCGGCGCGTATAAAGAGACAGCACGGGTACGCGCAGCCGTGAAAAAAGGCCGGACGGTACCGGCGGGAGGGATGAGATGAACGCAAGCGGCATGGACGCGCGGCTGGCCGCGCTGTTTGACCGCCAGAGGAAGGTCAACGACCCCCGACTGGCGCGGCTCATCGGGCAGACCGAGGCCCGGTGGGGAGCGCCCGTGGCGGACGAGGACCTGGAGCTGGTGGCGGCGGCGGGCGAGCCGGACGCCCCAGCGGGAAAAGAACCATGGAAAAAGCGCGGATGATGGACGGGGAAGAGCTCTACCGGCAATACCGGGGCAAGGTCCTGGCCTACATCCGCGCCAGAGTGGCAAACGAACAGGACGCAGAGGACCTTTGCTCCACGGTCTTTATGAAGGCGTGGGCGAAGCTGCCGGACTTTGACGGGCAGAGGTCCTCGGTGTCCACGTGGCTGTTCTCCATTGCCCACAACGCGGTCATCGACCATTACCGGGCCCGGCGGCCGACGGCGGAGCTGGACGAGAGCCTGCCGACCCCGGAGCCTGACATGGAGCTGGAGGCGCTGGCCCAGGCGCTGGAGGCTCTGCCGGAGCGGGAGCGGGACGTGATCGTGCTGCACTACTACCACGGTCTGACCCTGAAGGAGGTGGCGGCGCATATGCGTCTGGCCTACAGCACGGTGAAGCTGTGCCACAGCCGGACGCTGGAACGGCTGGGGCAGATGCTCGCCCCGGAGGCGACGGGCTGACGACGCCAAAAAATATAGTATCAATTTATCAAAGGGAGATATGAACAATGACTATCACGAAAAATCAGAACGGTACCCACCTGGACCTGGCCCTGGAAGGGCGCTTGGACACCACCACCGCGCCCCAGCTGGAGGCGGAGCTGAAGCAGAGCGTAGGCGGCGTCACGGAGCTGACGCTGGACTTTTCCCAGCTGGAATACCTGTCCTCGGCCGGTCTGCGGGTGCTTTTGAGCGCCCAGAAGGTCATGAACCGGCAGGGGTCCATGGTCATCAAGAACGTGAACGAGACGATCATGGAGATCTTTGAGGTCACCGGCTTTGCGGACATTCTGACCATTGCATAAAAGAGCGGGCATGGCAACGGCAGTGGAAGACGGGAACATCCTGGTACAGAGCGAGGAATTTCTGGGAAAGACATACCGGGCGGCGCTGTGGCCGGGGATGCTGTCGATCCTGAGCGGCTGCGTCAATATCATAGCGGACGGGGTGCTGGTGGGCCAGAAGATCGGAGCGGGCGGCCTGGCGGCGATCAATCTGTGCGTGCCGGTCTATCTGGCGCTGTGCATCGCCGGGTCCTTCTTCGTGTCCGGCGCGGCCATATGCAGCTCCCGGGAGATCGGCGCCAACCGCCGGGACCGGGCGGCGCTGTATTACCGCTGCGCGGTCACGCTCTGCCTGATCGCCTCGGTGGTCATGACGGCCGCCGGCGTGGGGCTGATCGACGCGATAGCGGCGTTTCTTTGCAGCGATCGAGAGGTCCTTCCCATGGTGAAGGACTACGCGCTGGTGACGCTGGCGGGCGCGTTTCCCAAGATATTCCTGTATGTGCCGTTCTGGTACCTGCGGCTGGACGGCCGGAACAAGACGGTGACCGTGATGATGACGGTCATGGGCGCGGGGAACGTGGCGCTGGACGTGGCGTTCCTGTACGGGCTGGACATGGGCGTGTTCGGCGCGGCGCTGGCCAGCGTGATCGCCACGGCGGCTGCGTGCGTGGTGGGCTTTGCCAGCCTGCACCGGGGGACCTTCCATTTCGGGCCGGGACCTGCGCTGCCTGGGAAGGCGGAATTTCGGGAGCTGGCCGTGGCGGGCAGTCCCGCCGCGATGAACAACCTGGTCCAGACGCTGCGGCTGCTGTGCGTGAACGGCCTTTTGCAGCGATACGGCGGCAGCATGATGCTGGCGGTGTTTTCCGTGGTGAACGGGATCAGCGCCTTCGCCGAGTCCGTGACGGTGGGCGTTCCCCAGGCGGGCACGGCCATGATGGGCGTGTACCGGGGCGAGAGGGACAACGAGAGCATCTGCATCCTGCTGAAGCTGGAACTGAAAAAAGGGGTCCTGTACAGCCTGGTGTTCGGCGCGGTCATCGTGGCGGGCGCGGACCTGATCGCGAGGGCCTACGGGCTGGCGCAGCCCATGCGCTTTCCCATGCTGTGCCTGGCCGTCAGCCTGATACCCTCCCTGTGGAACAACATCCTGTCCTCCTATTACAGCGTTTCCGGCCACGCGGGGCTTTCCAACCTGATCATCATCCTCAAGTCGTACGTGTTTGCGGCGCTGAGCCTGTGGGCGCTGCTGGCGTCCGGGGTGACGCCGTGGCTGTTTCTCACGGCGGGCGAGGCGCTCACCATCTGCGTGTGGTATGTGCTCACCGGTGCGCTGCACCGCCGGGGCGAGATGACGAGCCGGTATTTCCTCATGGACCAGACGCTGGAAAAGGCGGGGCGGGTCATCAATTTCTCCATGATCAGCGACAACGAGAAGATCTGCGAGGCCAGCGAGAGGATCACGGATTTCTGCCAGGAAAACGGGATGCAGGCCAAGCAGGTGATGCGGGTGAGCCTGGCGCTGGAGGAGATGATGACGCTCATCACCAGCATCAACGACCCCCAGTGTATCCTGTTTGACATCCGGGTGTACGCCGTGCCCAACGAGATCGGCATCCGTATCCGCTATAACGGGAAGAAGTTCAATCCCCTGGCGTCCGGGGACGGAGAGGACGACGACATGCTCTATATGGGCATGCGGATGCTGCAAAAGCTGGTGAAGCAGGTGGACTACCAGGACACGTTCGGGATGAATACCCTCCTGATCGTGCTGTAGGCGGACGCCGCGCCGGATGAGAGAAAAGAGAACGGGAGGCCGGGACATGAAGGGTGAGACAGGGCTGCGGCGGATGGAGGCCGTGTGCGGCGACGCCGCAGGGGTGCAGGAGCGGTTCCTGCTGGAGCTGCTCAGGCGCAACGCCCTGACGGAATATGGAAAGAAATGGGGCTTTGCCGATATCCACACGGCGGAGGATTACCGCAGGCATGTGCCCCTGAGCCGATACGACGATTACGGACCGCTCATCGAGCGGCAGATACAGGGAGAGAAGGGGCTGCTGACGGCGGACGAGGCGGTGTTTTACTGCATCAGCGCGGGCAGCACCTCCAAGCCCAAGTATGTGCCGGTCACCGAGCGGGACGTGACCATCCACCGGATATACCAGCTGGACGCGGTGCGGGACGTCATCCGCAAGGAGCTGGCCGGCGTGCCGGACGAAAAGCTGTTCGGCAAGATCTTTGAGACGGGCGAGTTTTACCGCACGGCCATGCCGGACGGCACCATGAACGGGGTGCGCTCCGGGGTGCTGATGCGGTGGCTGGAATCGAGAGACGAGCTGGACTTCTCTCAATATACGTCGCCCAGAGAGGTGATGTTCCCGGAGCGGATGGAGAACATGCAGTACGCAAAGCTGCGCTTTGCCCTGGCGTGCCGGGATGTCACCGCCATCCACGGGGTTTTCGTGCACGCGCTGGCGCAGATGTTCCAGTACCTTTTGGAGCACTGGGACGCGTTCGTGCAGGACGTGGCCGGCGGGGAGGTCAGCGAGTGCTTCGCGGTCAGCGGCGCCTGGAAGCGCTATATACGAGAGCGCCTGGCGCCGGACCCTATGCGGGCGGAGGAGCTGCGCGCCGCGGCGAAGGACGGCCCGGACGGGCTTGCCCGCCGCATCTGGCCGGAGCTGCGGTATGTCCGCATGGCCGGCGGGAGCATCTTCCAGGGGTACATGGACGAGATGCGCCGGTACATCGGCGAGCTGCCGATCCACTATTACGCCTACGCGTCCTCGGAGAGCACCTTGGGCGCGGTCTATACGCTGCGGGAGGATGACGCCCGCTATGTGCTGATACCCGAGTCCTGCTTCTTTGAATTCCTGCCGGAGGACGAGACAAGCGAGCGGACCCTGACGTTCCGGGAGGTTCAGGTGGGCAAGAGCTACGAGCTGGTGGTCACCACCCTGTCCGGCCTGTACCGGTACGTGATGGGGGACGTGGTGGAGGTGACGGGGTTTTACGGCCAGGCGCCCATCGTCCGCATGTGCCGGCGGAAGAGCCAGGTGCTGAACGTGGCGGACGAAAAGATGGACATGCGGCAGCTGGAAAGGGCGATACAGCGCTTTGGGCGCCGTTCGGGCTGCACGCCGGAGGGGTACTGCGTGGACACGGGCCAGCGGGGCTCCACGCCGTATTATACGGTGTACCTGGAAATAAAAACGGGCGCGCTGCCGGAGGGCGCGGAGAGGCTTCTGGACGAGTGCTTCCGGGAGAGCTGCTTTGGATACAAAGGCGCCCGGGAGCTGGGGCAGATCGGCGACATGCGGGCAGTGCCCCTGCGGCCGGGCGCTTTTGAGGCGTATCGGCAATTTCTGGCGGGACAGGGCTACCGCATGGAGCAGAACAAGCCCATTCACATCCTACAGACCCAGGCGCAGAAAGACTTTTTCAAGGGAGAGGCAGCGATATGAAAAAGAAGAACCGCAGACTGGCGGTGGTGATGGTGGCGAGCATCGTGGCGGTCATCGTGATCCTGAGCGTCATCGTGGCGGCGACGGGCTACCAACAGTTCACCCACGTGCTGGAGCGGCAGTACAACGACACGGCCTATGAGGTGGCGGAGACGGCGCTGACCTATCTGGACCCGGATAAGCTGGAGGGCTACCTGCAATCGGGTCAGACGGACGAGGAGTACGACGCCATCCTGGCACGCCTGGACGAGCTGGTGGTGAGCAGCAACTGCAATTTCATCTACGTGGCGAAGATCGACGAAACGGATTACATGACGACCACCTACATCTACGACTCGGTCAACCCGGCCACGGGTTTCAGCCGCTATGAGTTCGGCTATGTGTCAAGGGACACGGACCCGAAGTACGTGGACGACCTGAAGCACATCCTGACCACGGGCGGGCGCGCGGAGAAGTATCTGTACTCCTATACGGAGTCGGGAGCGCACACCACGGCGGGCCTGGCGGTGCAGGATTCCACAGGCAAGGTGGTGGCGGTGATCGGGGTGGAGAAATCCATGACGGTCCTGTACGGTGCGCGGAGCACCTACGTCCGCTGGGTGGTGTCCATCGCGGCGGCGATGGTGGCGCTGACGCTGCTGGCGTACCTGCTGTGGCTGAACCGGATGGTGATCCGGCCCATCGCGGAGATCACGGGGGAGGCCAAGCGTTTCGCCAACGATGGGGAGAACCCGGTGGCGTCCCTGCGGGCCACGGAGAACCGGTACGAGATCGGCGTGCTGGCGAGCTCGATCCTGAAAATGGAGGCGGAGATCAAACAGTACATTGACAACCTGACAGCGGTGACGGCGGAGAAGGAGCGTATCGGAGCGGAGCTGGACATCGCCACGCATATCCAGGCGTCCATGCTGCCGTGCATCTTCCCGCCCTTCCCGGACAGGTCGGAGTTCGATATCTACGCGTCCATGAACCCGGCGAAAGAGGTGGGCGGCGACTTCTACGACTTCTTCATGGTGGACGAGAGCCACCTGGCGATCGTGATGGCGGACGTGTCGGGCAAGGGAGTACCCGCTGCCCTGTTCATGGTGATAGGCAAGACGCTGATCAAGGACCACACCACGCCGGGGCGGGACCTGGGGGAGGTGTTCATGGAGGTCAATAAGCTTCTGTGCGAGGGTAACGGCGAGGAGCTGTTCATCACGGCTTTCGAGGGGGTGCTGGACCTGAAGACGGGCCAGTTCAACTTTGTGAACGCCGGGCATGAGATGCCGTTCATCCGCCGACAGGGGAGGTATACGCCGGAAAAGATACGGGCCGGGTTCGTGCTGGCGGGGATGGACATGACCCGCTATCGCATGGGGTCGCTGCAAATGGAGCCGGGGGACGCCATCTTCCAGTATACGGACGGGGTGACCGAGGCTACCAACGCCAACAATGAGCTTTATGGCATGGAGCGGCTGGAGGCGGTGCTGAATAAGAACGCGGCCGCCGCGCCGGATAAGCTTCTCCCGGCGGTGAAGGCGGACATTGACGCCTTCGTAGGCGACGCGCCGCAATTCGACGACATCACGATGCTCAGTTTGGAATATAAGGAGAAGATGAAATGAACGAACGCAATGAGATGACGGTGGAGGCCACGCTGGAGAACATCCCGGCGGTGACGGCCTTCGTGGACGAGCGGCTGGAGGCGCTGGATTGCCCGATGAAGGCCCAGGTGCAGATCGATGTGGCCATAGACGAGCTGTTCAGCAACATCGCCCGGTACGCCTACGACCCCTCCGGTCCGGCGACGGTGCGTGTGGACGTGGACAGGGAGCCGCTGGCGGTGCGGGTGACGTTCATCGACCACGGCAAGCCCTACGACCCCCTGGCGAAGGCGGACCCGGACGTGACGCTGTCCGCGGAGGAGCGCCAGATCGGCGGCCTGGGCATCTTCATGGTGAAGAAGTCCATGGACGACGTCAGGTATGAGTACAAAGAGGGCCAGAACATCCTGACCGTGGAAAAACGACTGTAACTGACATTCTGAGTGCAGCGAAAAATAAAAAAACAGCAAGGGGAGATCAATTATGGACAGCGGACTGTTTCGCCAAAAGAGCCTGGACAAGGTGTCCAGCCCGGAGCAGATGAACGACTACATCCGGG
>CANQQB010000086.1 GCA_947625845.1 uncultured Oscillospiraceae bacterium | reverse complement strand
TGGTCCAACCTGACCACCGGCAAGGTGTACTGGAACGTGCTCAACAAGGAGCGCCGGGGCGAGTATCTGGGCTCCACGGTCCAGATCATCCCCCACATCACCAACGAGATCAAAGAGTTCATCTATAACGTGGGCAAGAAGTCCAACGCCGACGTGGTGATCACCGAGATCGGCGGCACCACCGGCGATATCGAGAGCCAGCCCTTTCTGGAGGCCATCCGCCAGGTGGGCCACGAGGTGGGCAAGGACAATTCCCTGTACATCCACGTGACATTGGTGCCCTTCATCAGCGGCAGCGACGAGCACAAGACAAAGCCCACCCAGCACTCCGTGAAGGAATTGCAGGGCATGGGCATCGCCCCGGACATCATCGTGCTGCGCTCCGACGAGCCCATCGCGGACCCCACCATCTTCCGCAAGATCGCCATGTTCTGCAACGTAAAGCCCGACTGCGTGATCGAAAACCGCACGGTGCCGGTGCTGTACGAGGCGCCGCTGATGCTGGAGGAGAGCGACTTCTCCCTGATCGTGTGCCGGGAGCTGGGCCTTTGGACCAAGGCGCCGGACCTGCTGGAATGGAAGGCCATGGTCCGCTCCATCCACAACCTGCGCCACTCCGTCACCATCGCGCTGGTGGGCAAATACGTCCAGCTGCACGACGCCTATCTCTCCGTAAACGAGGCGCTCAAGCACGCGGGGTACGCCAAGGGCGCCAGCATCGACCTCAAGTGGGTGGACTCCGAGACCGTCACCGAGGCCAACTGCCCGGAGGTATTCGCCGGGGTAGACGGCATTTTGGTGCCCGGCGGCTTCGGCAACCGGGGCATTGAGGGCAAGATCGCCGCGGTGCGCTACGCACGGGAGAACAGGATCCCCTACCTGGGCCTGTGCCTGGGGATGCAGACCGCCGTGATAGAGTTTGCCCGCCACGTGGCGGGACTGGAAAACGCCAACTCCCGGGAGTTTGACGAGTACGCCCCCTATCGGGTCATCGACTTCATGCCCGGCCAGAACGACGAGATAGACAAGGGCGGCACCCTCCGCCTGGGGGCCTACCCCTGCGTCATCACGCCGGGGACCACCATGGAAAAATGCTACGGCAGGAGCGAGATCAGCGAGCGTCACCGCCACCGCTACGAGTTCAACAACGACTACCGGGAAAAGCTCCAGGCCGCGGGCCTTATCATCAGCGGCGTCAGCCCCGACGGACGGCTGGTGGAGACGGTGGAGGTCCCGGACCACCCCTTCTTCGTGGGCGTGCAGTTCCACCCGGAGTTCAAGAGCCGTCCCAACAAGCCCCACCCCCTGTTTCTGGGCTTTGTGTCCGCCGCGCTGGACAAGTCCCCGGCGGGAAAGGGCGAAAAGTAAATGAAAGACGTGTACGAAAATCCCCTGTGCGCCCGGTACGCGTCGCGGGAAATGCAGCACATCTTCTCCCCCGACTTCAAATTCTCCACCTGGCGCAGGCTCTGGGTCGCCCTGGCGGAGAGCGAGCAGGAGCTGGGCCTTCCCATCACCGACGAGCAGCTGGACGAGATGCGCGCCCATATCCACGACATCGACTACGAAAAGGCCGCGGACTACGAAAAGCGTCTGCGCCACGACGTGATGGCCCACATCCGCACCTACGGCGACGCCTGCCCCAAGGCCAAGGGCATCATCCATTTGGGGGCCACGAGCTGCTATGTGGGGGACAATACGGATATCATCCAAATGCGCGAGGCGCTGCTGCGCATCCGGAAGCTGCTGGTGAACGCCGTGGAGACCCTGGCCGATTTTGCCGGGGAACACAAGGACGTTCCCACATTGGCCTACACCCACTTTCAGGCAGCCCAGCCCACCACCGTGGGCAAGCGGGCGTGCCTTTGGATGCAGGACTTTTTGATGGACCTGGAGCGGCTGGAATTTGAGCTGGCGCACTTAAAGCTTCTTGGCTGCAAGGGCACCACCGGTACCGGCGCAAGCTTTCTGGAGCTGTTCGGCGGCGACGGGGAAAAGGTCCTGGCGCTGGAGGAAAAGATTGCGGCGAAAATGGGATTTGCCGCGTCCATGCCCGTGTCCGGCCAGACCTATTCCCGGAAGATCGACGCCTATGTGCTGAACGTGCTGGGGGGAGTTGCCCAGAGCATGTACAAGATGGCGCAGGACCTGCGGCTGCTGGCCCACATGAAGGAGTTCGACGAGCCCTTCGAGGCCGAGCAGGTCGGCTCCTCCGCCATGGCCTATAAGCGCAATCCCATGCGCTGCGAGCGTATATGCTCCCTGAGCCGGTTCGTGACCAACACCGTGCGCAACACCGCCGACACCGCCTCCGCCCAGTGGCTGGAACGGACGCTGGACGATTCCGCCAACCGGCGTATCGCCCTGCCGGAGGCCTTTCTGGCAACGGACGGGGCATTGACATTGTGCGTCAACGTGATACGGGGAGGGCGGGTCTATCCCAGGGTCATGGAAAAGCACCTCAACGAGGAAATGCCCTTTATGGCCACGGAGAATATCCTCATGCACGCCGTCACCGAGGGCGGTGACCGGCAGGAGCTGCACGAGGCCATCCGCCGCCATTCCCAGGCCGCCGCCGTGAAGGTCAAGCTGGAGGGCGGGGAAAACGACCTGCTGGAAAGGCTCCTGGCGGACCCGGCGTTTCATTTGACGGAAGAGGCGCTGCAAGGCGTGCTGGACGTCAAAAAATTCGTGGGGCTGGCCCCGGCGCAGACCGAGGCGTTTTTGCGGGACTACGCCCGGCCCGTGCTGGAGAAGTACGCCGCCGACCTGGGCGTGGAGGCCGAGACGAACGTATAACAGCCGCTTGCGCGGTGTAGATAAGGAGACAGCATCATGATCACAGCAGTCGTGGGTATCAACTGGGGCGACGAGGGCAAGGGCCGGATGGTGGACCTGCTCAGCAGCCAATACGACATCGTCTCCCGCTATCAGGGCGGCAACAACGCCGGCCACACGGTGGTCAACGAGCGGGGCAAATTCATCCTGCATCTGCTCCCCTCCGGCATCCTGCGGCCCGAGGCGGTGAACGTCATGGGGCCGGGCATGGTGGTGGACCTGGAACAGTTCGCCAAGGAGGTGGACGACCTGCGCGCCCACGGGGTGGCCATCACGCCGGAGAATTTGAAGATCAGCGACCGGCTCACGGTGTGCATGCCCTACCACCCCCTTCTGGACGGCCTGGAGGAAGACCGGATGGGGGCCAGAAAACAGGGCTCCACCCGCCGGGGCATCGGCCCGGTTTATTCGGACAAGTACATGCGCAAGTCCATCCGCATGGGGGACCTGCTGTTCCCGGACGTGCTGAAAGAGCGCATCGCCGAGATCGTGGAGTGGAAGAACCTGACCGTGGCCAAGGGCTACGGCCACGAGCCTTTGGACCCCGTCGCGATGTACGACTGGGTGATGAAATTCGGCGGTCCGTTCATCGACCATATCACCGACACCACCGAGTATCTGACCGCTGCCACGGACGGCGGCAAGAGCCTGCTCTTAGAGGCCCAGCTTGGGGCGTTGCGGGACCTGGACTACGGCATCTTCCCCTACACGTCCTCGTCCAGCACCCTGGCGTCCTACGCCCCCATCGGCGCGGGCATCCCGTTTAAAAAGCTGGACGGCGTGGTGGGCATCACCAAGGCCTATTCCTCCGCCGTAGGCGGCGGGCCCTTCGTATGCGAGTTTTCCGGTGACGAGGCCGCGGCCCTGCGGGAGGCCGGCGGCGAGTACGGCGCGTCCACCGGCCGGCCCCGGCGGGTAGGCGGCTTTGACGTGATCGCCAGCCGTTTCGGCGTGAAGATGCAGGGTGCCACGGAGCTGGCCCTTACCAAGCTGGACGTGCTCAGCGGGTTTGCCAAGATCCCCGTGTGCGTGGACTATGAGCTGGACGGGGAGCGCATCGGCCGCTTCCCCCTGGAACCGGCGCTGGAAAGGTGCAAGCCCGTGTACGAGTACCGGGAGGGCTTTTCCGGGGACATTACCGGCTGCCGGAAGTTCGCCGACCTGCCCAAGGCCGCCCAGGCCTACGTCCGCTATCTGGAGGAAGCGGTGGACTGCAAGTTCACCTACATCTCCGTCGGCGCGGACCGGGATGAGTACATATACATGAAATGATGAAAAAGCCCGCTCCGCGAGCGGGCTTTTTCACTTCTTTATAAGCCCCCTTGTCAAAGGGGAATGCGGCGAAGCCGCACTACTTATGCCCCCTTGTGTAAAGGGGGTGCCGAAGTTCGTTCCCACCCCAAAGCCCCCCTTGTCAAAGGGAGGTGGCCCGAAGGGCCGGGGGGATTGCCGTTGGTCTAAGGACAATCCCCCAGTCTCCGGCTGACGCCGGAGCCAGCCCCCTTTCACAAGGGGGCCTTTCGATAAGGATAAGGAGATATCATCATGCGAGACTATAAACAGGAATTTGAAAACCGCGTCGCGTTTATCCGCGACACCCTGGCGGCCAGCGGCTTAAAGGGCATCGTGTACGGAAACTCCGGCGGCAAGGACTGCACATTGGTGGGCATTCTCTGCAAGGCCGCGTGCGATGACACCGTGGGCGTGCTCATGCCCTGCGCGTCAAAGCGCAACTTCAACATCGACCTGGAAGACGGAAAAGCCGTGGCGGAAAAGTACGGCATCGAGACGAGGCTCGTGGACCTGACCCCGGTGCGGGAGGCGGAGCTGAAAGCCTTGGAAGGCGTCACGGACATGACCGACGCCGCCGTGGCCAACATCGCTCCCCGGCTGCGGATGACCACCCTGTACGCCATCGCAGGAGCCGAGGGCCGGCTGGTGGCGGGCACCGGCAACCGGAGCGAGGCGTACATGGGCTACTTCACCAAGTGGGGTGACGGCGCCCACGACTTCAACCCCATCGCGGACCTGACCGTGACGGAGATCTACGAGTTTCTGGCGTACCTGGACGCGCCCATGTCCATCCGGACCAAGGCCCCGTCGGCGGGGCTGTTCGAGGGCCAGACAGACGAGGCGGAGATGGGCGTGAGCTACGCCGCCATCGACCAGTTTTTGCTCCGCGGCGAAGCCACGGAGAAGGACAGGGCCGTCATCGACCGGTTCCACCGTATCAGCGAGCACAAGCGCCGGCCTATCGCCACCTATACCGGGGAGAAGTGACATGGACTATCTGCAAGCGTCCCTGGAGGCCCACTACGCCTGGCACGGCAAGCTGGCCATCCAGCCCAAGGTCCCGGCGGACAGCGCCGAGGCATTGTCCCTGGCGTACACCCCCGGCGTGGCCGCGCCCTGCCTGGAGATACAAAAGGACCCGGCCAAGAGCTACGAGCTCACCGGTCGGTGGAACACCGTGGCCGTGGTCACGGACGGATCCGCCGTACTGGGTCTGGGGGACATCGGCCCGGAGGCGGGCATGCCCGTGATGGAGGGCAAGTGCGTGCTGTTCAAGACCTTCGGTGGCGTGGACGCGGTGCCGCTTTGCATCCGCAGCAAGGACCCGGACGACATCGTGCGCACCGTATCCCTGCTGGCCGGGTCCTTCGGCGGCGTCAACCTGGAGGACATCGCCGCGCCCCGGTGCTTTGAGATAGAAACGCGCCTGAAGGCCCTGTGCGACATCCCCGTGTTCCACGACGACCAGCACGGCACCGCCGTCACCGCTCTGGCTGGGCTTCTGAACGCCTTGAAAGTAGTGGGCAAGCGTCTGGAGGACGTGCGCATCGTGGTCAACGGAGCCGGCGCCGCCGGTACCGCCATCGCAAGATTTTTGACCGACGCCGGGGCTGGCGACGTGATCGTCTGCGACCGCAAGGGGGCTATCGCCGCCGGACGGGACGGTCTGAACCCCGCCAAAGCGTCTCTCGCCGCCGTCACCAACAGGACCGGCCTCGTCGGTACCCTGGCCGACGCGGTGCGCGGCGCGGACGTGTTCATCGGCGTGTCCGCCCCCGGCGTGCTCACCGGCGGGATGGTCCGCACTATGGCAACCGACCCCATCATCTTCGCCTGCGCCAATCCCACGCCGGAGATATTCCCCGACGAGGCAAAGGCCAACGGCGCGGCCGTGGTGGCCACGGGCCGCAGCGACCTGCCCAACCAGCTCAACAACGTCCTTGCCTTCCCCGGCATTTTCCGTGGCGCGCTGGATGTGCGGGCGCGGGACATCGACCACGCCATGAAGCTGGCCGCCTCCCACGCCCTGGCAGCGCTGGTCAGCGACAACGAGCGATGCGCGGACTACATCATCCCCAAGCCCTTCGACCCACGGGTCCGCAACGCCGTGGCAGCGGCCGTAGCGGAAGCGGCAAGAACGTCCGGCGTAGCGAGGATATAAGAATATCTTTTCCGCTTTGAAAGCCTCCCCTGTGTAAGGGGAGGGGGACCGCGCAAAGCGCGGTGGAGGGGTTGTTACCAGTCTTAAAGCAATGAGCGCCTACGGCACAAAAAAGCCCCCTCTGACTGCACCGCCCCGCAAAAAACGGACAGTAGACAAAAGGCCCCCTGTTGTAGGATAATGACTACGACAGGGGGTATTGTTATGGGCAAACGAAAGTATACGCATGTAGATGAATACGAGTCTGTGATCCTGCAAATGCGGGAGGAAGGAAAAACACGCCGGGAGATAGCAGAACACCTGGGACTGACAATGAAGCAGATCAAAGGCTGGATCAACCGCTATAACCGAAGACAACGAAGACTGGCCTCGGGGATACCGCCTAAGCCAAAAGGCCGTCCAAGAAAACGTCCGCTGAGCGGTGAGGAAGAATACAAGAAAGAGATCGCCAGGTTGCAGATGGAAAACCAGCTTCTGCGGGATTTTCTGCAATTCACAGAGAGGATGTGAGGCCAAAAGCGAAATACTATGTGATGTACGCCCACCGGGACCAGTACCCGGTACAGGTGATGTGCCGGTTCTTTGAAGTCTCCCGCAGCGGGTATTATGCCTTCCTCAAGCGGCTGGGAAAGCCAGAGGCGGACAAAGGCCTTGCAAAAATCATCCAAAAGTGCCAGGATAGCTGTGACAGGACATATGGCTACCGCCGCGTGTGGCGCTGGCTGGAGATGCAGGGCATCCACAGAAACAGGAAAACCGTTCTCAGGGTCATGAAGAAGTACGGGTTGCTGTCCGAGATCCGCCGCCGCAGGAAGTGGACGCAGATGGAACAGCAGGCACACAAGTACAAAAACCTGCTGGATCGGCAGTTCCAAGCGGACAAGCCCAACCATAAGTGGGTAACGGACATCTCTTACATCCATACCGGTCAGGGCGATCTGTTTCTGTCCATGATCCGGGACCTCTATGACAACAGCATCGTGGCCTACAAGACGGCGACACATCAGACCGTGAACCTTGTCCTGGACACGATACGGCTGGCGATGAAGAAAGAGAAAAAGAAGGCTGACGAGGCACTCATCCTCCACAGCGACCAGGGAACGCAGTACACCTCGCAAGCGTACTTCAACCTGACGCAAGAATATGGCATAACGCCGTCCATGTCGAGGCGTGGAAATTGCTACGACAACGCTATGGCAGAAAACTTTTTCTCCATCCTCAAAACGGAGTGCATTTACAGGCACAAGCCCAAAACGTTCCAGGAGGCCAATGAACTCATTGACAGCTTCATCCACTTCTACAATCATGAGCGCATCCAGTTAAAGACTGGAGTGGCGCCGCTCACGCTTCGCCACTCCGCTTAATTCCTTTTTCCTACGCAGGGACCTCTTCTTTTCCCTGTCCACTTTTCCTGGGGCGGTGCATGACGAGGGGGCCGATTTTTTATTCGCCTTTGATATACGCTTCTCGTTCTTTTTTAAATTGCTCCGTCTCGGCGAAGCCGCAGGAGAACATCTCCGGACAAAAGCCCCGGTACACACACTCCCGGACCATGCAGGAGGCCAACTCCGGCTCCACCTTGGCCACCTCGTCCTTGACGAGCTGCCAGGCTGCCCTGGTCTCCGGGCTTGCGCAGTTGCAAAGGCGCTTGCGGCTGATGTTGATCATAGCCTGGCCGTCCGCCTCGCACTCATGGTTCACCGGCGCGCCCTGGGGAAGCTCGGTCCTGTCCGTACCGGTCCTGTCGGTCCGCTGTGTCTTGACGAAGTGCTCGATGCCAAACTTGTGGCGCACGAAATGCACGCTCACCCAGTATGGCAGGTCCACCCACCGCCAGGCGAATTTCAGCTTCCGGATAGGGGAATGTTCCGCCAGGATCAGTTTGCGCTTCCAGGCCGAATCGGGATAGGCGCCCTTCGTCTTGCCCACGGTGTTCATGGTGGCGTTTTTGATGTCCTGCCAGTTGTCCTCATGCTGGAAAAACAGTATCCTGGTGTCAAGCTCGGCCATATCCCGGTCCTCCCTGTTGTTTTTCATAGTATAGCATGCAAAGTTAAAAAAATCAAAATCGAGGATTCGCGAGATACACGCCGTAAAATCAAGATATCTCGAGTAAACACAGAATTTTTAAAAATTCATGTTGACACTTTCTTCCCCGTGTGCTATAAAGATAGAGCGCCTTTTTGACGAGGCGCTGTGAATTTGTCAAAACATTTTTCAATATTCGGAGGAACACGAATGAGCACGACGATGGTAAAGCCTGCCGATGTCGTCCGCAAGTGGTATGTCCTCGACGCCGCCGGCAAGCCCATGGGCAAGACCGCGGTGATCGCGGCGGACCTGCTGCGGGGCAAGCGGAAGGTGGA
>CANQQB010000085.1 GCA_947625845.1 uncultured Oscillospiraceae bacterium | reverse complement strand
ACGCGCGACCTCATGCGTGTGAAGCATGCGCTCTAACCTGCTGAGCTAAGCCTCCATCTTCATTTTCCGGGAGAGGCGGGGGCCTCTCCCTTATGGTAGCGGCGACTGGATTCGAACCGGTGACACTGCGGGTATGAACCGCATGCTCTAGCCAACTGAGCTACGCCGCCAAACAGCATTAGGGATTATACAGGATTCCGCACGGCTTGTCAAGGGTTTCCGGCGGTAAAATCAACTTTTCTGCAAAATCGTCCAAAGCGCGGTCAGATGTCCGGCCCCCGGCGTTCCCCGAAGAACAGCGGCAGCAGGTCGGTCAGGCGCACGTATGGCCTGCCGTCGTATTCGTACACGTCCACCGCGTACTCCCGCCCGCCGATGGTGACCTCCGTCTGCCGGACGGGAGCCTGTTCCATGGCTGCGAAAGCGGTCACGGCGGTCTCGGGGACATACGCCCCGGCCGCAAGGAGTTCGTCGGCGGGGGAGAGGGTCAGGGAGCCGTCCCCGTTATCCGCTGCCTGGCCGTATACCAGCGCCCCGTCCTCCACTACAAGGCTCGTCACCTGCGACACGCCGCCCACGACCCAGGTCCCGCCCTTGGCCACGGTCACGTCCAGCGCCGCCGCGCCGTTATAATAGGGCAGGTTCTGCACGTGCCCCTGGAGATAATACTGGTCGATGGTATAGCGCGTCAGCCGGATATAGGCGGCCTGAGCGGCATTACAGGGCTCGCCGTCGCTGTTCACAAGGCAGTACCGAACGCCGTCCATGCCGTCCAGCAGCGCCGCGGCCCGGCGGCTGTAGGGGATGGCTTTTGCGGTGGAGGTCAGGGAGATATCCCCGTCCAGCACGGCCCCGCTGCCCACGGTCACGGTCAGGCTGTCCCCCGGCTGGCCGTAGTAGCCGGTGCCGTTATAGACGTTGCCGCTGTACAGGCCGTTTTGCCAGGTCAGGTCCACGTGCCGGCTCTGAGCCGCGGGGGGCAGGGCGTCCGAGTCGGCCAGTTTTTCGCCCAGAGCCCGGACGATCTCCCTGTCGGTGGTGGGGAAGCCCTGCGCGGCGCTGACGTTGCGCTCGTCGTATACGGGGCTGTACCCGTAGGTCTCCGTGAGCAGGCCGATGCGCTCGTCATCGTCTGAGTCCATCATCTGAAAGAGCACGCCGCTGTCCGAGGAAAGGCGGGCGTTGTCGAAGGTGAACGCCCCGCCACCGTCCTTGTAGAGGACCACCGCGTCTGCCGCATACAGCTCGGTGCCGTCGCAGACGGTCACGTCCTGGGCGTCGCCGCACATCATCAGGCCGAACACCCCGTCCACGGAGCTGACCCGGCCCTTGCCCCGCTCGGCGCCGGCCAGGTTCCCGTTGTCGTAGAGCAGCACGGTGCCCTGGGAAGAGCCGAACCAGACCCGGCCGGTCCCGTTCAGCACCGCGCCGTAGGTCCCGCCGGACAGGGCGGCGCCGTGGAAGTACGCCGAGGCGCCCCCGGCCAGGGAGGCGGCGTACCCGGAGCCGTAGCGGGCCGGGTCCAGACCCAGCAGCGCGGCGCCGGCGTCCAGGCCGCCCTTGGCGGCGGGCAGGATGCGCAGATCGGTGTCCAACAATGTCACAGTATTGTCCCCAAATGTCCCAAAATGTCCCAAAATGTCCCGAAAATGTCCCGAAAATGTCCCACTTTGGGCGCTTGGTGGGCATATGCTCAGCGCGCCAAATCCGCCGGCGGTCACGGAGCAGTCCACCAGGTTGAGATCGCCGCTCTCGCCGGTCCGGGTGACGGCCCGGCTGTCGCCGTTGATGCCCAGAGGCCAGGGGGCCGTAGGGCCGTCCGGGGCGTTGATGAGGCCCTCGCCGCCGCGGGAAAGCATGTCCCGGCCGGGGACGGCGATCTTCTCGCCCCGGAGGGTGACGCTCTCGCCGCCGGAGAGCACCAGCGGCTGGTTGTTCCGGGCAGGAGGGGCCTGGTCGGCGCGGGCGGTGACAGGCCCGCCCAGGCACATGCCCAGCGCCAGCAATATGGACAGGATCTTGTCCGCTTTCCTCATATGGTCCTCCCGTTCCCGGCGTAGTCGTACGTACGATTATAATCCATCATAAAACACATATCCGGCCATTTCAATTACAAATCGTTTACACATTTCCGGGTTTGGCCCGAAAACACGGCCGGAAAATTACGACAAGTATATATTATGGTAACCGGCGTGTCGAATGTGGGAAAAACCTGCCGAGAGGGCTGAATATTCACAAATTGTTCAACACAAACCGGGCCGGTTGGGGTATGCTTGAACTATTAAGAAATCTTTAAGGTGGTCCCAATGAGATTCAGAGAAACCATCGCGCGGTTCATGGCGGGCCGCAACGGCTACGACGCCTTCAGCATGTTCCTGCTGCTGGCGGCGTTTGTCCTGCTGCTGCTGGGCCGTATCTTTTACCGGTCGCCGTTTTTTGCCATCCTGTTCAACCTGGCCAGCTGGGCGGCGCTGCTTTACTGCATATGGCGGGTGTTCTCCCGGAACACCCTCAAGCGACAGCGGGAGAACGCCTGGTATTACGCCAAGCGCCAGGCCGTGGCCCGCTGGTTCCGCTCCTTGAAGGACCGGTGGCAGCAGCGGAAGGAGTTCAAGTTTTTCCGCTGCCCCTCCTGTCACGCGCTGCTGCGGGTGCCAAGGGGCAAGGGGAGGATACAGCTGACCTGCCGGAAGTGCGGCAACCGGTTTGAGCGCAAGTCATGAACCCCTACGACGTGCTGGGCGTATCGCCCGACGCGCCCGACGAGGAGATCGCCAGGGCCTATAAGCGGCTGGCGAAGCGCTATCACCCGGACCTGCACCCGGACGACGCGGCCTCCGCGGAGCGCATGGGCGCCATCAACCGGGCCTACGACGACATCAAGGCCATGCGCCAGCGGGGGACAGGCCCCCGTCCCGGCCAGGGCCAGGGCTATGGCTATGGCTATGGCTATGGAACGGCCTGGCGGGAGCCCTTCGACCCCTTCGCCTACGGCCGGCGGGACCAGTACCGGCCAAGGGTGAGCCCCATATGGGCCATATTGGCCGTGCTGGTGATGTTTTTCGTGATACGACTGATGCTGAGCCTGCTGTTCGGCGGCTTTGGCGGGGGCTATTACTTCAACCCCGGCTTTGGGGCGAGCCCCGGCGGGTATTACGGCTATCAGATATATCCATTCCGATAATGCAGAAGCGGACCGGGAAAACCGGTCCGCTGTGTTTATGCTGTTTACCTGCGGCCGCGAAATCCGCCGCCGCTGTGGCCACCGCCGCCGTGAAATCCTCCGCCGCCGGAACGGAAGCTGCCACTGGGGCGTGACGCGCCGCCGGCGTGCCCGCCGCCGTGAAAACCGCCGCCGGAGCGGAACATGGAGCCGCCGGTGGACCGCGGACCAGGCCGGGGTCCCGGTCCGGGTCCGGGTCCTGGGCCGGGGGGAGGGGGCGGCTGCCGCCGATACCAATCATTGTACCGCCTGTGGCCGCCGAACCAGAAGATGGGGAAGAAGCCTCCCGTATAGCCCCAGCGGCGCATGCGGGTAAACCGGCTGGCCGCACCCAGGAGCCAGATGATCAGGACCAACAGCAGGATCATGCCCACCGAGCCTATAAACGCGCTGCGGCCGGAAGATCGGGCGGGGGCGGGGGCCATGTCGTAGATGTCGTCCATGGGCGTGCCGCTGACGCCGGAGGACACATTGTCGGTCACGCCGTAGTGATCCAGATACCAGTCGTAGATATGCCCGGTGAGAGCCTGGACCGCGTCGTCAAACCGGCCAGCGTCCACGTCGTCCCAGAAATCGTCATAGTACGCTTCCGAAAAGTCGTCGTAAAACGCCTCGTCTATGCCGTCGCCGGCCGTGACGCCGCCGCGGGCCTCTTTGGCCGCCAGCAGCAGGAGCATGCCGTTGGACTGGTCCGCGCTGCCCACGCCGATGTCGTTCATGAGCTTCGCGGCGGCCACGTCCGCGTCTTCGTCCAGATAGTTCACCGTCACCACCACCAGCTGGGCGCCGTCGCACGCCCGCTCCAGAAAGGCGTTGTACAGGTAGATCTGGTTCTCCGTCTCGGAGCTGAGCACGTTGGCCTGGTCCAGCACGCAGCTTGTCATGTCAGCGTCCACCTCCGGGAGGCTGGCAAAGGCCGGCACGCTCATAAGGCACAGGGCCAGGAGCGCGATAAGGGTGCATTTCAAAGCTCTCATACGATCACCTCAAGGAATCATGGAAAGGTCTCCGGTGCCCTCACGCCGGTCAGACGGCGCAGGACGTTGGCGGGAAACACGTCCAGCACATCCTCCCGGAAGGCCAGGATGTGGTCCGCATAAGCGCTGTTGTCCGCAAGGGCCAGAGCGCTGCGCAGGTCGGAGATGATGGTGGCATAATCGTCATGGCTGTCCGGCAGGACCGCGCCGCTGTCCTTCGCGGCCTCCACCTCTTGCACGGCCTGGGCAAGGGCCTGACTGGCCGTGCCGATGGCCGGGATGTCCCGCGCGTCCAGAGCGTCGGCCAGGTCCCGCCGGGCGCTGGCAAGCGCCTCGTAGGGCTCGGTCCACGCCCCGTCCGAGCCTATGACGGACAGGAGCCGGTTGGCGTCGTCCACGCAGTAGGAAAGCTGCTCGCCGGGGCAGGTGTGGTAGTCCTGGGCATGGAGAAGGCTCTTGTCGAAGAAGGCGTCCTCCGCCTGGCGGCACACCCGGTTCAGGCTCCGGTGGCTGCCGATGAGGGTGAACAGGACCACCACGATGACAAATATGCCAATTGCGGTCGATCTCTTTTTGAAGAACTCCATGTCAGCCTTTCATCTCTAAGAGTTTCTGCTTCAATTGGCCCTCGATGCGGCCCAGCTCCTCCTCGGCCTGGGCACGGCGGGCACGGCCGTCGTCCTGGATCTTGCGCACGTCCTCCAAGGTGGCGATCAGCTCCTGGTTGGTCTGCTGCAAAGTCTCCAGGTCCACGATGCCCCGCTCGGCCTCCCGCGCCACGTCCACGGAGCCGGTGTGCAGCGCCGCGGCATTCTCCCGCAAAAGCTGGTTGGTCATCTCGCTCACGTCGTGGGTGGCCTTCATGGCCTGCTGGGAGTTATACATGCTCAGGGCCAGGACCATCTGGCTCTTCCACAGGGGGATGGTGTTGTCGATGGCGGTCTGGATCTTCTCCACCATCAGGGAGTCGTTGTTCTGCACCAGGCGTATCTGGGGGCTCATCTGGATGGAGATCATGCGGGTCAGCTCCAGGTCGTGGATGCGCTTTTCAAAGCGGCCAAGCATGTTGGCGTAATCGTTGGCGGCCTGGGCGTCCTCGGGCTTGCCGGTCTGCTGAGCCTTTTGCTGCAAGGCGGGAAGCTCCGTGGCCTTCAGCTCCTCCAGGCGCAGCTTGCCGGCGATGATGTACATGGACAGCTCCTTGAAATAGGCCTGGTTCATCTCGTACATGTTGTCCATCGTCACGATGTCCTTGCTGAGGGTGACCCAGTGCTCGTTCAGGGCGGCGGTGATCCTGTCCACATTGTTCTCGGCCTTGTCGTACTTGTTCTTCATGTCGGCAAAGCTGCGGGTGGCCTTTTTGAACAGGCCTTTCAGTCCCTTGGGCTGCTCCACGGACATGTCCAGTCCGTCCAGCTCGGAGACAAGGTCGGACAGCATGTCGCCAACCTGTCCCAGGTCCTTGGTGCGCACCTGCGCCAGGGCCTGGGAGGAAAACTCCGCGATGTTCTTCTGGGCGGCGGAGCCGTAGCCAAGCACCTGGGTGGTGTCGCTGATGTCGATCTTCTTGGAAAATTCCCGGACGGCGGCCTGTTCCTCCGCTGACAGGTCGTTGATGTCCAGCTTCTCCACGGGCGCATCCGCCGGTGCGGCGGATTCCGCGGGGGCGGGGGCTGTCTGGGCCGCCGTCTGGGCGGCGGTCGGCGCGGCCGGGGTGGGGTCCAGCGTCAGGTTGATCTCATACTTTTTTTCGTCGGCCATGGTAGTTTTTCCTTTCCCTTTATCGCAAGTGTGTGGTTACTTATTATCGTTGGAGGCTTTACGCAAAAGCTCCCGCAGACCGTCGTCCTCGGCCAGACCTTCCCGCGCGAGAAGCTGCTGCATGACCCGGATGTCGGCGTCCACGTCCAGGGCGTCGTTTTTGTACAGCGCGTCCAACTGCTTTTGGAAGGCTTTGATCTCCGTGTCCAGCATCCGGGCGATGCTCTGTTTGGCCTTGTCCGTGTTCTCGCCGGCGACGCCGGGGGCGCTCATGCGGTCGTAGGCGTTGAGAAGGCCGATGGTGGCGGGGAGGAAGCAGCTCTGGAATTTCTGTATCCGCGGGATGTCGGACTTGTCCTGCACGGCGTCCTGGGCGATGCTGTCGCTCAGCTCGGCCAGCTTTTCGATCTTGGCGCGCACGGTCCCGTCCGGGATGGACGAGGCCAGACGCTCCATCTCTGACCGGGCCTTCTGCGCCTCGGCCAGTACGGCGTCGGCGTCCGGGCCATAGGAGACCGGCGCCGGCTCGGGCTCGGGGACGTATTCGATTTTCGGTTTTATCAGCTTGTCCGCCAGCAGCCAGGCGCCGGCCGTCACCAGCGCGGCGGCGAGAAAGTGCCAAAGCTTGTACAGCGGCAGCGCCAGCGCGTACAGCGCGAATACGGCGGCGGCGATGTAGACCGGCAGGTTGGACCGGCGCTTGACCTGACGCATGAGACAAGCCTCCCCAGCAAAAGATACCGTTATTTTAGTCTAAACAGACAACATCGTCAAGGATTACTTGCCTGTTTGCCCCAATATGTGGTATACTGCCTTCCAATGGTGACATATCCGGTTTGGAAACGGTGGGGACGGGCCGGATGGTCCGGCCTATCCCCTATATAAAAGCCTGGTCGCGCGCGGCGCGGCTGTGACATATTATGCAGCGGCGCCGGTCCATGACAAAGCTGCGGCCGGCGGGCGCGGAGAGTAGGAACTATGCCCTTTTTTCCCGTATCCTTTGAAGAACTGATCGACCGGTTCGCGTCCCTGCCCGGCATCGGGCGCAAGAGCGCACAGCGGCTGGCGTTTTACGTGCTGAGCCTGCCCGAGGGGGAGGCGGAGGCCTTCGCGGAGGCTATTTTGCGGGCACGCAGGAGCGTGCACACCTGCCCGGTGTGCCAGAATCTGACGGACGGAGAGCTGTGCGGCGTGTGCGCCGACGAGCGGCGGGACAGGTCCGTGATCTGCGTGGTGGCGGAGCCAAGGGACGTGGCGAGTTTGGAGCGCAGCCGGGAGTATAACGGGGTCTACCACGTGCTGCACGGGGTTTTGTCCCCCATGAGCCGCGTGGGACCGGACGATATCCGGGTGTCGGAGCTGGTCAAGCGGGTGGCGGACGGCGGCGTCCGGGAGGTCATCATGGCCACCAACCCGGACACGGAGGGCGACGCCACGGCGATGTATATCGCAAGGCTCTTAAAGCCCTTCGAGGTGCGGGTGACGCGGCTGGCCTACGGCATACCCGTGGGGTCCAATCTGGAGTTCACCGACGACGCCACGCTGGTACGGGCGCTGGAAGGCCGCCGGGAGATGTGATTTTGCATTTTACGGAATATTATTTCCGTATCGGGTTATGATTTTTAGCGGACAGCGCGGGCTGTCCCACGTTGTGATACATAAAGCAAGGAGTTAAGTTTATTCATGGCACAAAAATTGAAGATCATGGCGCTTGGCGGTCTGGACGAGATCGGCAAGAATCTTTACGTGTACGAGTACGGCAAGGACATTTTGGTCGTGGACTGCGGCATGGGCTTTCCCGACGAGGACATGTACGGCATCGACGTGGTGATACCGGACATCACCTATCTTGTGCAGAACAAGGAGCGGGTGCGGGGCATCGTGCTGACCCACGGCCACGAGGACCATATCGGCGCCGTGCCCTATGTGATGAGCCGGATAAGCTGTCCCATCTACGCCACGCGGCTGACGGCGGGGCTGGTCCGGCTCAAGCTGGAGGAACACGGTCTGGCCGACAGCGTGCAGCTCGTCACCAAATCCGCCGGGGACCGGTTCAAGGTGGGGACCAATTTCGAGTGCGAGCTCATCCACGTCAACCACTCCATCGCCGACAGCGTGGCCGTGGCGGTGCACACTCCCATAGGTACCGTTATCCAGACCGGCGATTTCAAGATCGACCTGACCCCCATCGAGGGCGGCGTGTTCGACTTCCACCGGTTCGCGGAGCTGGGAAAAGAAGGCGTGCTGGCGCTCTTAAGCGACTCCACCAACGTGGAGCGGCCGGGGTATTCCGAGTCCGAGCGGCACGTGGGGGAGAGCATGGAGCGGCTTTTCCGGGGCTGCGACAAGCGCATCATCGTCACCACCTTCGCCTCCAACGTCCACCGCATCCAGCAGATCGTCAACTGCGCCTATAAGTATAAGCGCAAGGTCTGCGTCACCGGCCGGAGCATGGAGAACGTGATCCGCCTGGCGGTGGAGGAGGGGTACTTGACCGTGCCCAAGGATGTGCTGGTGGATATCAACCAGATCAATTCCCTCGCGCCGGCGAAGGTGGTCATCATCACCACCGGCAGCCAGGGCGAGAGCATGTCCGCCCTGTACCGCATGGCCTTTTCCGAGCACCGGCAGGTGAAGATCGGCGCGGGGGACAGGGTCATCATCTCCGCCTCCGCCATCCCCGGCAACGAGCGGACCGTGACCCGGGTCATCGACGAGCTGTTCTCCAAGGGCGCGGAGGTCATCTACGACCGGAGCATCGACATCCACGTGTCCGGCCACGCCTGCCAGCAGGAGCAGAAGAC
>CANQQB010000084.1 GCA_947625845.1 uncultured Oscillospiraceae bacterium | reverse complement strand
CAGTGTAAGATAATCCCATATTATCCCTTGTTTCCAAGATTATACAACATTTCCTTCTGTTCTTCAACGGGAAAATGTATGTTTTGCATCTTCTGCCGCAAAAGTATGTGTCTTTTACCGGATGGTGTGGATCGCGCCGCAGGCGATCTTGCTCCCGGCGTTTCCGGCGGGCTGTGTTGTGAAGTCGTCCGGCTGGCTATGGATCGCGACCGCTTTGCCTACAACATCCTTCACGCAAAAACGGTCCGTGACCACCGCCAGGTATGCGCGCCCCTCGCAGGACAGCAGCGGCGGAAGATCGCCCGCGTGCAGCGGCTGCTCCCGACCATGGGGATCGTAGTGGCCGCCGGTATTGGGAAAGCCGGCCCCGGAACAGTCTCCATTTTCATGGATGTGCATGGCAAAGAAGCCGGTTTTTGAGTCCGGCAGGCCCTCCATCTGCACTGTCACCAGCGTACCTCCCCGGAGCGGCGTGAACGCGACCGTGCCGCGTAGGTTTGGATATGTCTCTCCACCGCGCACACAGGCAATTGCCGTGGGGTGTTTGTTTCCTATCATGATCTATCACCTCGCAGCAGCCTATGCGCCGCGCGGCGAATGGTCTCAGCTGATGTGTGAGGAAGGAACAGATACTACAAGATGAGCGACAGCGGAAGTTCTGTCGCTCATCTTACTAAGGCCATCTACATCGAGGCCCCGGACGATAGCGGCGGCAAGCGCCGGCAGAGCATCCACATCTCTTACGACTTTGTGGGCATTATCCCTATCTACGAACTGATGCAAGAAGAAATGGCGTGACAAACGCCACGCCATTCCAAAATCCGATACTGTACTGTCTTATGACGCTCCCCCTGACGAGGGAGGTGGCGCGGCTCCGCCGCGTCGGAGGGAGAGATATTAAAATCCCACGCTGTCTCCGGTTTGACGGAGACACCATTTACAGCTCGACGAGCTCGTATTCCTTGCTGCCGATGCCCAGCTCCACGGCGGCGTCGATGGTGTGCTCGCCGTTGCGGGACTGTACCCGCTCCAGGAAGTGGTCCCGGCCGGGGTCCTTGGAGGCGTACACCAGGTCCAGGCAGGCCCGGTCGATGGCCACCGGGTCCAGGCTCGACAGGATGCCGATATCCCCCATGCACGGGTCCTCGGCCACGTCGCAGCAGTCGCAGTCCACGGACAGGTTCTTCATCACGCTCACGTAGGCCAGTTTCCCCTCGAACAGCTTCACCACGCTGCTGGCCGCGTCGGCCATCGATTCCAGGAAGCTGTCGTGGTCGCTGGTCCAGAAGGCGTCCATGTCGCCCACGCCGTGGATATATTGCTTGCCGTAGGAGGACGCAAAGCCGATGGAAAGCTGCTTCAGCGCCCCGCCGTAGCCGCCCATGGGGTGGCCCTTGAAGTGGCTCAGGACCAGCACGGAGTCATAGTTTTGGATGTTCTTGCCCACGAAATTCTTCTTGATCTTCTTCCCGTCGGGGATGGCCAGCTCCAGGTCCGGACCCTCGCCGTCCAGCAGGTCCACGGTGAAGTACCGGCTCCAGCCGTGCAGCTCCATGGTCTTCCAGTGCTTGTCGGTGGTGTTGCGCGCCCCCTCATAGGCGGTGTTGCACTCCACCACCGTGCCGTGCACGTGCTCCACGATGGGCTTGCAGAAGTCCGGCCGGAGGAAGTTCTGGTTGCCGACCTCGCCGGAGTGGAGCTTCACGGCGACTTTGCCGGGCAATGTCACGCCCAGCGCGTCGTAGAGCCGGATGGCCCCTTCCGGGGTCAGGTCTTTGGTGAAATACACAACAGACTTTGCCATACGAATGCCTCCTGTATCGATGTATAAAATGTAGTATACCCAGATTTATTAAACCAGCTTCCGTCCCATGAGCACGCCCATGACCGAGCTCATCATCAGCCCCCGTGTCCAACCGGAGCTGTCCCCCAGACAGTGCAGTCCCGCCACGTTGGTGTTGAAGTCCTCGTCCATGCGGATGCGGTTGGAGTAGAACTTCAGCTCCGGGGAGTACAGCAGCGTCTCATAGGCGGCGAAGCCGGGGACCACCTGGTCCATGGCCTTGATGAAGTTGATGATGTTGATCATGGCCCGGTAGGGCATGGCGGCGGTGATGTCCCCCGCCACGGCGTCGGGCAGAGTGGGACGGACGTTGGACTGGTCCAGCTCCCTCTGCCAGGTGCGCTTGCCGTCCAGAATGTCCCCGAACCGCTGGACCAGAAGCTGCCCGTTGGCCAGCATATTGGTCAGCTCGCCGACTTTTTGCGCGTAGGCGATGGGCTGGTTGAAGGGCACGGAGAAGTTGTGGGAGACTAAGATCGCCAGATTGGTGTTCTCGCTCTTGAGCTCCTTATAAGAGTGGCCGTTGACCACGGCCAGGCCGTCGTCATAGTTCTCCTGGGCCACGAAGCCGCCGGGATTCTGGCAGAAGGTGCGGACCTTGTTCTTGAAGGGAGCGGGGTAGCCGATGAGCTTGGACTCGTAAAAGGCCCGGTTCACCGTCTCCATGACCTCGTTGCGCACCTCGACGCGCACGCCGATGTCCACGGTGCTGGGCACATGGTCGATGCCGTAGGTGGAGCACATGCCCTCCAGCCAGTCCGCCCCCCGGCGGCCTGTGGCCACCACCGTCTCGTCCGCCGGCAGTTCGTGTTCGCTGTGCCCGTCGGAGTAGATAACGCCCCGGCACCGGCCGTTTTCTATCAGCAGCCCCGTGCACTCGGTGTCGAATAATATCTCCACGCCCCGGTCCAACAGCCAGTGTTCGATGTCCGTATAGATCTGCTGAGCCCGCTCGGTGCCCATGTGCCGGATGGGGCAGGATACCAGCTTTAATCCCGCCCGGATGGCCCGTGTGCGGATGCGCTTGACCTCCTCCGTCTCCTCCAGGCCCTCCACGTGCTCGTCCGCGCCAAATTCCAGGTAGATTTTGTCGGCGTAATCTATTGTGTCCTGCGCCAGCCTCTCGCCGATGAGCTGGGGCAGCTCCCCGCCCACCTCGCAGGAGAGGCTCAGCTTCCCGTCGGAGAAGGCCCCCGCGCCGGAAAAGCCCGTGGTGATGGCGCAGTAGGGCTTGCAGTTCATGCACCGGCCCGTCTCCGCCTTGGGACAGTGGCGCTTTTCCACCCGTTTGCCCTTTTCCAGGATGGTGATCTTCTTTTTGCTTCCCCGGCGGAGCATTTCCAGGGCCGTGAAGATGCCGGCAGGCCCGGCGCCCACGATGGCGATGTTTGTGTTCAATGCTCTCTCCCCGCAGTCTTTTGAAAAGTGGTGCGAAGTTGCGATAACTGTGCTATACTGATATTAAATCACAGCGGATTCATTTCTGTCAAGAGGACCCGCATCAATGGACCTTTATTTGATAGGACACGACTATAAATACGCCGTGGAGCAGATGCTCCTGACCCTGTACCCGGACCGGCTGCCCGTCTACCCGGACCACGCCCCGACGGGGGACAGGGCGGAGGCGGCGCTCACGGACGGCGCGGCGGTGTGCCGCCTGGTGGAAAACGGCGCGGTATACGAGGGCCGGTCAAATGTGCGTCCCTGGCACAATGACCGGGAGCGGGTGCGGATGGAGCAGCAGGCGGTGAAGCTGAGCTTTTACCGCGCGGCTCTGGCCGCGGGAGCCAAAAAGCCCGTGTGGGGGGCTCTCACCGGCGTCAAGCCCGGCAAGCTCATGGCCCGGTATCTGATGTCGGGCAGGTCCGCCGCGGACTTTGCCCATGACTTTGACGTGGCCCCGGACAGGGCGGCCCTGTGCGAGACCACGGCCCGTGCGGCCCTGGACGCGAAAGCGTCTCTGGCTGCCGGGGACATCGGCCTTTACGTGGGCATCCCCTTTTGTCCCACCCGGTGCGCCTACTGCTCGTTCATATCCAGCGACGTGGCCGCCGCCGGGAAGATGGTGGAGCCGTACCTAAACGCGCTGCTGCGGGAGATAGACCGGACCGGCCAGGCGGTGCAGGCCGCCGGGGAACGGCCCGTGGCCCTCTATCTTGGCGGCGGCACGCCTACCACGCTGTCTGCGGAGCAGCTCGACCGGCTGTGCACGGCGCTGGAGCGGCATTTCGACCTCACCGCCCTGCGGGAGTACACGGTGGAGGCCGGCCGGCCCGACACGATAACCGGGGAGAAGCTGCAAGTGCTCAGGGCTCACGGGGTGAGCCGGGTGTCGGTGAACCCTCAGACCATGTCCGATGAGGTGCTGGAAGCCATCGGCCGGCGGCACACGGCGCAGGACGTGCTGGACGCGCTGGCCCTGGTCCGGGACGCTGGCGGTTTTTCGGTCAACATGGACCTGATCGCCGGCCTTCCGAAAGACACGCCGGACACCTTCCGCGCCACGGTGGAGCGGGTCCTGGCGCTGGGGCCGGAGAACGTGACCGTGCACACCCTGGCCCTCAAAAACGGGTCCTACCTGGCCCGGCAAAAAGCCGACCTGCCCGACGGGACGGCGGTAGGCGAGATGCTGGACTATGCCGGCGAAGCGCTCCGAGCGGCGGGGTATGCGCCCTATTACCTCTACCGGCAGAAGTACATGTCCGGCGGCTTTGAGAACGTGGGCTGGACAAAGCCCGGCATGGGAAGTCTCTATAATATCCTGATGATGGAAGAGCTGGCCCCGGTGCTGGCCATGGGGGCCGGCGGTTCCACCAAGCGCACCGGGCCGGACGGGTCCGTCACACGGCATATCAATCCCAAATACCCCAGAGAGTACATAGAAAGGGTGGAAGAAAATGGCATTTGATTTAGAGGACATCAACCGCGCCGTCACCGACGACCCGGCGGGCTTCGTCGCCGAGTGCGACGGGGTCTACAACGACCGTATCGCCAAGACGGCGGAGAAGATCATCGCCAATATGGCCCACAGTCCCATCGTGCTGCTGTCCGGACCCTCCGGCAGCGGCAAGACCACCACGGCCATGAAGCTCCGGGACGAGCTGAGCCGCCGCGGCGTCAACAGCCACAGCATCTCCATGGACAACTACTTCAAGACCGTCCGGCCCGAGACCGTGCCGCGCACGGCGGAGGGGGAGCCGGACCTGGAGAGCCCCCTGTGCATGGACATGGACCTTTTGAACGAGCACTTCTCCCAGCTCAGCCGGGGTGAGCGCATTTTCGTGCCCAAGTACGAGTTTGCCCGGCAGATGCGCTCCATCAAGTTCAGCATGAGCCTGCGCCTGGAAAAAAACGAGATCGTGATATTCGAGGGCATCCACGCCCTGAACAGCTCCATCACCGACGTGCACCCGGAGGCGTTCAAGCTCTATGTGAGCGCCCGGTCCAACGTGGTGGACGACGCCGGGGAGTACGCCTTCAAGGGCACCTGGCTGCGCCTGACCCGCCGGGTGGTGCGGGACGATCTTTTCCGCGGCTGCGACCCGGCGGACACCATGCGCATGTGGGAGAATGTCCGCCACGGGGAGATACGCAACATCTCGCCCTTCAAGAACAAGGCGGACGTGCAGCTGGACACCGCCTTCGGCTATGAGCCGTGTATCATGCGGCCCATCGCCGAGCCGCTGTTCGCCAGGGCCCCCCGGGACATCCCCTATCAGGAGCTTTTGCAGGTGGGACCGGCTTTCCAAAATTTCGTGCCCCTGGACCTTCGATACCTGCCCGCGGACGCCATGCTCCGGGAGTTCACCGGCGGCGGGATATACGAGTATTGACGGGTGCGGAAATATTTGGAAGCTCTGGCAGAGGAAATGTGTTGCATTCCAGCGCCTGGTACGATATAATCTTCATAACCTTTTTTAATGATACGGGCCGGGCTGGAAAAATTTTTTCAGTTTTTTTGCAAAAACATGAGCCGTTTTTCCGTCTTTCCCCGTCTTTATTATCAGAGAGGTCGTGAAAAGCGCGATCTGAGCCATATCCAAACCACTTTCCCCCTTGAAAGGAGAAACACCATGAAGATGAAGAAGATGCTCTGCACGCTGCTGGCGCTGGTGCTGGCGCTTGGCGCGCTGTCCGGCTGCGCCGAGGCCGTGCAGATGGAGGAACATAAGGTCCCGCAGGGCGATCTGCCCGAGGAACTTGAGGTCCTGTCCGAGGAGGCTGAAGAGGCGCAGGTCGAGGAACCCGCCGCGGAGACGGTCGAACAGTCCGGGGAAGAGGCCGGGATCAAGACGGCGTCGCTGGATGAGACCATGACTCTCAGCGCGGAGCCGGACGACGGCCCGGAGAAGGTCACCGTCAAGCTGTACCCCAACGGCGGCGCCTTCCCCAACGAGTTTGACCAGCGCAAGGGCTGCATCGAGGTCGAGATGGAAAAGGGCGGTGCGCTGAATTTTGAACAGGCCGGCGCCCGCGCCCCCCAGCGCGAGGGCTATACCTTCAAGGGCTGGTTCACCGGGAAGACCGGCGGCAGCCAGGTCAGCGTCGGCGGCCCTGTCCCCGACGGCGTGACCGAGCTCTATGCCCAGTGGGAATTCGTCGCCCGCCACGTCCTGCTGCACGTGGTCAACGGCAGCTTCGTGGGCGAGCATGCGAAGGATGCCACGGTCGACGTGACGCTGGAAGGTGAGGACGGCAGACTGCCCGCCAGCGTGAGCGGCATCAGCGCCTCCCGGACCAACGGCAGGTTTGTGGGCTGGTATACCCAGGCGCCCACCGAGGAGCAGAAGAACGGGGACGGTTACAGCTATTGGAGCACCGTGCGCGTGAACGGCCAGAAGGTGGAACCCGGCCAGAGCGTCCCCAAGGGTGTCACCACCCTCTACGCCGTGTTTGAGGATACGAACGATATGGCGGAGAGCGACAAGCTCGTCACCTATAAGCTGAACTGGAACGGCATGTTCGGCAAGACCGCCTCTCTGATCTGCTCCCGCAGGTATAAGGAAGCGGACAAGGGCTATCAGATCGACGCCGAAGATATGCTCGTCAACGGCCTGAACTGGGACGGCGGGAAGGTCGACTCCGTGAAGACCCAGAGCGACCTGGAGACGTATTGGTCCAGCCACCCGGTGGGAGGCTACACCTTCAAGGGCTGGGCCAGGGATAAGAACGCCGCGTCCGGCACCGTGACCGCCGGTACCGTGATCGCCAACGGCGAGATCCTCTACGCCGTTTGGGAGAAGGGCAGCGAGAGCAACATCACGTACTGGCAGAAGCCCTCGCCCACGGCCGCCGTGCTGAGCGGCGCGCGCATCACGGGCAAGACGAGCAAGCTGAACACCGCCAATACCGGCAGAGTGCACGGTACGAAGAACGCCAGCTTCTCTCTGGAGCTTTTCTGCACCCCCACCGAAGCCCAGGTGGAGAGTGTCACCTGGACCCTGGTGGTCCGTAAGGGTGGCGACATGAACGCCACGGGCAAGGATCTGGCCTATGTGTTCGCCAAGCCCGAGACCCTGACGGTGAAGGCCGGTGGGACCGCCGGCACCACAGAAGGCGGTATCAGGGCCGCGGCCGAGGGCCTTACCCTGACCATCACCTGCAACGGCGAGACGTCTTACGGCGTGACCGTCACCGCCAAGGCCACCGGTTCTAACGGCAGGACGGTCTCCTGCGACGCCGCCGCGACGGTCAACTTCTACCATACCTGGGGTGCCGAGAAGGTGGCGAAGGAAGCCACCGCCACGGAGGAGGGGCTCATGACCCGCGCCTGCACGATGTGCAGCGCGACGGAGTCCAAGCCCATCGCCATGCTCATGGCCACGCCCGAGCCCTCGGCTACGCCCGAGCCCTCGGCCACGCCCGAGCCCTCGGCCACACCCGAGCCCACGGTCACGCCTGAGCCCACGGTCACGCCTGTGCCCACCGCGCCCCCGGCTCCCGCTGTTCCCGCGGCGACGCCCACCCCGAAGCCTACGGCGGCACCTGTCGAGGCCCCGGCTGAGAAGAACGGCGGCGCGTCCGCGGTGACGGATACCACGACCAGCCAGAGCGCGCCGACTGCCAAGCCCGCGACGAGCCAGACTGCCAAGCCCGCGGCGACCAAGCCCGCGGCGACCAAGCCTGCGGCGACCAAGCCTGCGGCGAGCCAGAGCACCGCGTCCGGGACGGACCAGAAGGCTCCCGCCGCCCAGCAGGCCCCGGCCGCCGACACGGAAGAGTCCGCCGTGAACGAAGAGCCGGTCCAGCTGGACGTGCCCCAGGTGTCCATCAGCATCACCGCCACCGGCGACATCAAGGCCGCCTGGCACAAGATCGACGGCGCCAGCCGGTACATGGTCTACTATAAGGAAAACAACGGCGCCTGGCACAAGATCGGCACCACCGTCGCCACCAGCTACACCCGCGCCGCCTCCAAGCTTACCAGCGGCAAGACCTATACCTTCACGGTCCGGTGCGTGGATGACGACAAAACCACCCTGCTCAGCGGCTACGAGGCCAGCAACAGCCTGAAGTATCTGGCCACCCCCGAGGCAACCATCGCCAGGACGGCAGGCGGCGGCATCAAGGTCAGCTGGGACAAGATCGACGGCGCGCCCCGGTACATGGTCTATTACCGTGAAAACGGCGGCGCCTGGCACAAGATCGGCACCACCGCCGCGTCCAGCTATGCCCGCGCGGCGAAAAACCTCAAGTCCGGCGTCAACTACCAGTTCGCGGTCCGGTGCGTCATGAACGACAAGACCACCCTGCTCAGCGGCTATGAGGCCAGCAATTCCCTGAAGTATACGAAGTAAGATACGTTATGACCAACACCCCCGGCTCTTGCGAGCCGGGGGCTTTTTTCTCTTTCTTTTACCGGTCGGGTGTGTTATAATACATTGATTTATTCTACGCTTGCCGTGATACGGCGGTCAACGGAAAGGACAACACAGATGTTTTTAGATAAGATATTCGGCTCCCATTCCTCACGGGAGGTCAAAAAGCTCCAGCCGCTGGTGGATAAGATCGAGGCGCTGGAGGGCCAGTACAAGGCACTGACGGACGAGCAGCTTCGGGCCAAGACGGACGAATTTAAAGAGCGCCTTGCCCAGGGGGAGACAACGGACGACATCCTGCCGGAGGCCTTCGCCGCCGTGCGGGAGGCGGCGGACCGGGTGCTGGGCATGCGGCCGTTCCGGGTGCAGCTGCTTGGCGGCATCGTGCT
>CANQQB010000083.1 GCA_947625845.1 uncultured Oscillospiraceae bacterium | reverse complement strand
ATTCCTCGATGGCCTTCTGGGCCAGTTCCTCCAGGGTCATGCCCTCGGCCTGGGCAATGATGTCCTGCACGGACTCGCCGCCGTCGGCAAAGGCCGGGATAGCCAGCACGAACAGCATGGTCAGCGCCAGGATCAGGGACAGAAACTGTTTCATAGGGAGACCTCCTTTGTGATTTGGCCGTCGCGAACGGCGTGCCATTTGTGTAGCGTATTATAAGCCCAGCCTGACAAAATGTCAATCTGTCACAAAAAAATTATGGCAAATTTTACGATTTTATGCAAGCTATATAAATTTTACGCAATGTTGTTGGGTCTAAACGGCAAAACGGCTCTGGCTAAAGCCAGAGCCGTTTTGCCGTGGCACCCCAGAGGGGATTCGAACCTCCGACCTACCGCTTAGGAGTGCCAACTTACGCATGCTACAACGTGTTGCCTGGTGTCTTGCCGTGCCAGCAAATACGCATGGTACAAGGAAAAATTGAGAACCGCTTGCGATTTCGTCTTGTCTCGTATTGTCTCAATTCATCCCGTTTCGCAGCGTCAAATTAGCACGGAATTAGCACGGCACGTCAACCGGCTGAACAACTATGAATCCGAAAAGCAGGGTACGCAATCCCTGCTTTTCGTGTTCGCTATACCAATTTTATCTCACTATGAGCGCATGGAGGTTATAAAGTGAAAGCTCTTAGACGAATGTTCCCCCTCCTGCTTGTCATTGCCCTGACGCTTGGGCTGTTCCCTCTGGGCGCGTTTGCGGTCGGGGATGGGACAGTCCCCGACGAGGGAGCCAACGGAGAGAACGTGGAAGCAACCACGTCCCCGGAAGCACCGTCTGCTGACACAGGCAGCGAGGACCCGCCTGAACCGGTTGTACCTTTTGAACCGGGGACCACGCCGCCCGGAGAAGCTGTAACGTCGTCGTGGGAAGATACCGCATCCCCGCAGCCGGAGGAAACCGATCAGCCGGATACTCTGCCTCCGGCGGAGGGACCCGCCGACGAACCTGTTTCAGACCAGGATGATCTCACCGAGCCGCCCGCCCCTGAGACTGTGGCCAATGATGGAGAATCCGAACCCGCGGCTGAACCGACCGACGAGCTGCCCGTCCCGGAGCCAACGGAAGAACCCGCGCCTACGGCGAAGCCTCGCACTGGCCGGAACATCCTCCCGGACCCCATTCCTGGGTATGATCCGCTGGACCCTTCCAATCCCTATCCCTACGGCGAACCGGTGGACAACTTCTTCCCGCCAGAGTTTGATTTGGACGATTCAGACGGAATAATGCCCATTGCCCAAGGCAGTATCCCGGCTTCTATGTGGGACAACAGTATTCTCCGCGCTTTGGCCTATACGGGCTTCAACGTCCAGAAGCTGAAGGATAACGACTGGCTATACAAGTACGAGTATATCAGTACAAATCTGCCGTCCCACGATTCCAGCATCCTGTCCAACATCGGATATGGCGAATACACCAACGGCGATGAGACTGTATCGGATGGCGGCACACCCACCGGGAAAGCCCCCAATATCTCCTACTTTGAGAGCAACGGCCTTGTCTGCGCCTCCTTCGTCAACTACTACGTCAACAACTATCTTCGGAATATCGAGGGCGTTGACACGTCTGCCATTTCCAGTGCGTTGAGCAAGGTCGGCACCAGCGTCCGGGTCGTGTCCACTTGGGTGAGCGCATTGACCACTCTTGCGTCAGACCCTAGCAGCGGCGTGACAAGGTACACCAGCGCCGATACCGCCTATGCAAACCTGGTTCCCGGTGACATCATCGCGTTCAAGAATGACGGCGGAACGTGGGTACACTTGGCGGTCTATGCTGGCACCTACGATCTCTACCGCACAAGTGGTTCCAGCCTTGGCACCTACCATTTCATTATCCATGTGGGAAATGACCGGGGCCCGGAAATCTCCACGGCTGAGTTCATGGCAAACGCCGGTGCCAAGGCTTCCAAACCGGCTGAGTGGTATCATTTGAGCTTCGGTACCACGCAGAAGGGCGATTTGAAGATCGTCAAGACTTCGGATGACGGCAAGGTCAGCGGCATCACTTTCACTGTCAAGGGCGGGAGCGTCAACCAGACCGTCACCACCGGCTCGGACGGCTCTATCAGCGTTCCCGGCCTCAAACCCGGAACCTATACCGTGACAGAGACTGTCCCCGACGGGTATTCGAGCAGCGCCGCCTCGCAGACTGTGACTGTGAAATACGATCAGACCGCCACCGTCAACTTCTACAACAGCCTGAAAACGGGCAATTTGAAGATCGTCAAGAAAAGTGACGATGGCAAGGTCACCGGCATCACTTTTACCATCACAGGAAACAACGTCAATTCGCCGGTCTCATCTTCTGTGCCAAGTGCGGCAAGCGCATTGGCCGCACCGTTTCCAACCGGGGCGTCCCCCGGTTCCGGTGCGTCAACCACCGCAACTGTCACACAGCCAGTTACGACTATGCCAAGACTGAAGAGCAGCTCATCTCCGCTCTGCGCCAATGGGTAAAGGGCTACACGGTGGAGATCGAAAACGTGAGCTTTGAGAGCGAAGCTGCCTCCTGCCGGGACAGGATCGGGCAGCTTACCGCCGAGTTGGAAAAGCGGCATTCCCCGACGGAACCGCTCTCAGCTTATCAAAAAGGCTTCTGATCCGTGTCAGAAGCCTTTTCGTTTATCTTCACGCCGCGGCGGAGAGCATGGTGTTGATGAAGATGCCGTAGCCTCGCGTGGGGTCGTTCACCAGAACGTGGGTCATTGCCATGATACTCACAAACTCGCCAGCTACATAGCAGAAGTGTTTCCTCACACTGAACAGTCACAGCAGATGATTTTCGCCCGGCGAACCCCGCCGGAGCCACAAAAGACACACCCGTGATGGGTGTGTCTTTTGCATATAGTGTTCCTATTCCATCAGTCTTTCAGGCAGCCAATCGGAACGACAAATACACCGTCCTCCCTTTTATAAGCATAATCCCCCACCCCAGTCAGCACCATCAGAAAGGCCGGCTCACGCATTTTGGAGGTGTCGATCTTGGCCCGAAAGCTCTTTAGAGTTTTCGCACCCTCCTCAATCAGCTTATCTCCCCCCAGTTTTATCTCGACCAGGCCGTATGCCCCGTTCCGCAGATGGACGACCGTATCGCATTCCAGCCCGAACTTATCACGGTAATGATACACCTGCCCGTTCAGCGTGTCGGCAAAAACCCGCAGATCGCGTACACACAAGGTCTCAAAAAGCAGACCAAAGGTTTTCAGGTCCCCCACCAGATCGCTGGGTCCCGCCCCCAGCGCGGCGACGGCGATGGACGGGTCTGTGAAATAGCGGGTGCTTGAGGTGCGAATGGCCGTCCTGGACCGCAGATTCGGATTCCACGCGGGCATATCCTCCACAACGAAGATGCGCTTTAGAGCATTTATATATGTCGCCACAGTATCCTCGCTGATTGATATCCCCTCGTTGGCCTCCATATCCGCCGCGATCATCGTGTTGGCGATCTGCGCTCCTTGGTTCCTGGCCAGCGAACGCATGAGCCGTCTAACCCATTCCGGGTTTTTGGCGCTCCCGTCGGCGCGGTTGATGTCGGAGCGAACAACACCCTCAAAATAATCAAACGCCTGTTCCAGGGCGATCTCATCCCGCATCCCCACAGCCTGGGGCCAGCCGCCGCGGCACACCAAAAACGCGAGACGGTCCAAATCCAGATACGCCGCACCATCCACCGTTTCCGCGCCGTCAAAAAGCGACTTGAGACTGACCTCTCCTGTCGATTCTCCCGACTCATACAGGCTCATGGGCCGCATCGTCAGCCATGAAAAGCGGCCCGTCCCGGAGTGCGTGATCTCCTTTGTCTCCGGCGGGACGGCTGAACCGGTCAGGACGAATTGGCCAAGCTCTCCGCGGTGATCGACTTCAAACCGTATCGCGTCCCACAACTTCGGCGCCAACTGCCATTCGTCGATCAGCCGGGGCGTCTCGCCCGCCAGGAGCCGCTTGGGATTTATGCTGGCCATGGTGATATTCTGATCTTTTGTCTCCGGGTCATCCATGTAGAGAACACTTGCGGCGATCTGCTCTGCCGTCGTTGTCTTCCCGCACCACTTGGGACCCTCGATCAGGACCGCACCCTTGCCCTCCATTTTATTGAGAAGGATCTGGTCCGCGACCCGCTTCCGATAATTCATGCACCCTGCTCCCTTCATAGGAACTGCACAACGATTTTAGCATAAGGCAAAGTCGAACGCAAGGACTTTTCGGCGAGTTGGCTGTTTATTCTTCGGCGAGTTGGCTAAATTCATTTCGGCATGTTGGCCTGCACTGGCCGAATTTTCTCGACTATCTCAAAAATCCGTTCTCGCGGCGCTCTTGAAATCATCCCATGCTATGATTGAGCTAATTCATATTTAGGGGGGATCACTCATGGTATCTATCGTCAAGCGCGGCAAGAGCTACAGCGTTGTCTACAGCACATACATCAATGGTGCCCATAAGCAGAAATGGGAGGCCTATCGCTCCGAGGCAGAGGCGCTCCGACGCAAGGAGATCGTCGAATCCTGGTAACGGGTCCGCCAGAGAAAAATGACCGGCAAGATCGAAACGGTGGAACAGCTCGTCTTGGCCTACGTCCGGCTCTACGGAACGAGCCGCTGGTCGCTGTCCATGCACGACGCCAGTCTGGGCCTGATCAACAACTACATTATCCTCTACTTCGGCAGCATCCGGCTGCACGAGCTGTCACCCAGGATGATGGCATGGATGTATGGGGACCTATTGGGGCAGCAGCGCTATAACGACAAATTCCATAAGCATCCGGGGGAGCGGCTATCGCCCCACACGCTGAAAAGCGTACACAAACTCCTGCACAGCGTCTTTGAGCAAGCCGTACTATGGGAATATGTGCCCAGCAATCCCTTCCAGCGGGCCATCCTCCCAAAACAAAATTTGCTCCGCGGCCGTTTCTGGCGCCGGAGCAGATTCACATGTTGCTGGAAAACTGCAAGGACTTACAGTTGAAATTAGCCATTGAACTGGCATTTGCCTGTACGCTGCGGGAAGGGGAACTGCTTGCGCTGACATGGGATGATATCGATTGGAATGAACACACCCTCCGTGTGAACAAAACGCTCACACGGGCCAGCCGTGCCGCCATAGCGGCCCTGGAGCAGCGGGACATCCTGTATATCTTCCCGTCTGTCCGCAAAAGCGCCAGCACCGCCTTGGTGCTGAAAGCTCCCAAGACCATTGCCAGCAACCGGACCGTCTACCTGCCGTCCACCGTTATGGGGTCGCTCCTTTTGTGGAAGGAATCGTGCGGAACACCGCCGGAAAAAGCGCCCCACTTAATCTTCATCTGCGACCGGGGGCTCCCGTTGCAGAACGGCTTTCTTCTGGAGCGATTCCAGGCACTGCTTGCCTCCTGCGGTCTGCCGAAGGTCACCTTCCACAGTCTGCGGCATAGCAGCATCACCTACAAGCTCATCCTCACCCACGGCAACATCAAAGCGGTGCAGGGCGATTCCGGGCACGCCCAAGCGGATATGATCACCGAGGTCTACGGGCACATTCTCGACCAACACCGCTGTGCCGGCGCGGAGCTGTTTGAGGAAGATTTCTTTAGGGGGCAATTCCCCAGTTAGATTTTACACTACACGAAAGGAGGCTCTTAGTTATGGCTCCACCTCAGTTTGTAAGGCTGGCAGTGTCAGGCATTAGCCGCCCATTAGCACCGATAGCAAACGACCAGGCCCCAACTTTACCGCCAGTGCCTGATCGTCTATGCTATAATTCAGATTCGAACGTTCGACCTACCGCTTAGGAGGCGGTCGCTCTATCCTTATACTCGCCGCAGCAAGCGCCATCGCGTAACTTAAACACATAAATCATATTAGATTACGTATTATAAGAAGCGGAGGTCATGCTTATGCTTTCCATCTTTGAAATCTCAATCTCCGGAGACACGTTTCTGTTTCTCGATAGCATATCATCCCAGCAAATGGAACAGCTTAAGACCTTCTCAGAGTCCTTTCGCCGCAGAGAAAAAGGCTCCGGCAATACTGATCCGGACGAAATACTCCGGCGTTTTTGCCAAGAGGTCAGAGCAAAACTCGGTCTGGTACTCTCCCCCGCCACCGTTACGACTGTGATCACGCTCAAGTAGCTGCCGTTTCTTCTTCCGAGAAGCCAAACGCTTCCATGAGGATCTGGGTTGAAAACTTCCTGTACTGACTGGATGTATACGGGAAATTCTCTTTTGCGTAGTCAATTGACAGGCTTTTGATATGATCCTTGTAGAACGCGAAGTCCCGGATTCCATTTTTTGCCAATTGTCTGTTGTAGGCGATAACAAACCCGTTGATCGCCGTTACGGAGAGCAGCTTGGACTCAGGATCATCCCAATCGCTATGGAAGGCTTCCCGAACCGCGCTGAAATACATACTGATGTTTGCGGCGCAAAAATCAATGTACGCATTTAGCGCCGCCTCATCGCCTTGGCATAAGGCCTCTTTATCGCCGTCCCAATAGTCATAAAGACTTGTCTTTCCATCGGCCGGGGTAATGGTTACCAAATAACGGAGCGCGAACTTGATGATCGACGCGACTTTTATTTTTCCCTCGTCCAGCGCGGACAATTCGAATCTGTTCAAGAATACGAACCTCTTATTAAGCCGTTCCACAACGCGGCGCGCTATGCCAACATCGGACAACGGATCCTTAAGCATATTAATGTGCAGGAGGACATCGGGCGGGACTATTTTAGCATTGGAATTGATCTCCAGGAATATCTCGCTTTGCAGCTTCTTTCGCTCCGCCTCCTTCATCTCTTCAGGGAACACCAGGCCGGTGACAAGCAAATGAAGCTGTTTCCGCAGAGGTGCGATCACCCTCTCGTACTTTTCCGTTTCCGGCGCTTCATAATGAGCAAAAATACGATGCTGCCCGTCAATAACGCAGACCGTGTTCATTTCGTCCGGGATTATCAGGGAGCAGGATTGGAAGTCACCGATCTGGTCAATGCCGACTATCCCTCCTCCCGGTACTTCAAAACTCACGTCGTCAGGAAGCGCGACGATGATATTGTTGTAAAAGGCTGCGCCCTTTTCCGCCAGAAACGCCCGGATGCCCCTGATCCTTTCTTTGTCGATCAGCCGCTGATAAAGCCACATGGACTCTTCCCAGTTATCTTTACGGAGCACATAACAAGTCCGCAGCAAATTCTCGGCCGACATCATAAACGACACGACCCTTACGCCGTTCCGCAGTCCCGTCGCGTCTTCGGGACAAATGATCGGCGCTTTGATGGTCGTTTTGTTCCCCGAACTGCCGCTGAACTCCAATTGGTCGTTGGTGATATTCAGCAGCCTGAACAGTTCATTGCGAGCAGAGTAATACAGGCAGTGAGCGATACGGTAAAAATACGCCAGTGTATCCGGCTCCCAAAAAAGCAGGTTGGAATACAGAGCTCTTTCGTCATCCGTCAGCTCCAGCTTTGCCTGAGAAATATAAATATAGAAAATCAGAAAACGGTCCGTCCTGTATTTCTCGATCAACAGCTTTTTGTCGGCGTCAACATCCTTCAACCAAACAATAAAATCCTTCTTGTTGGACATTATCTCAGAGAAGGATTCACTCTTCTTCCGAATGTGGTCTTTATCTTTTGCTTTTCCGCAGGTGTCCTCGCAGATCAAGATCACGTTTTCATAGACAAACACATAATCCAGCTCTACTTTTCTGTGCCCGATCTTAAACTCATTATGTGCTGTCGGGAAATATGTAAATCCCATGTTAATGAACGCATCCCTGATCTTCCTTTTGAAGGCCGCATCTCTGATTTTCTTGGCGCGTTCTTTCTTCTGCGCTTCTGTCAGTGTTATCTTTCGTCTCATTTTCTTCCCTCCCTGGCCTTTGCAAACTCCTCCGGAAGTCTCGCCACTGCCATGCGTTCATCAGGGATATAGACGGGCTTATCTTCCCGTATTCTTGCGGTCCCGTTTTCCGCTTCCGTTATCCGTTCTATGGCCACTTCGTAATACTCCTTTACTGTCTCCGCGCCGGCAAAGCGTCTGTTCTCAATCATCGCCGCTACGCCGGTAGTCCCAACTCCCATAAAGGGATCCAAGACGAGTGCCCCCTCCGGGGTCAGGGCCTTTATAAGCCGCTGGGGAAGTGCTACGGGGAACTGGCAGGGATGTATCGTTTTTTCTACATGATTCGCTTTCACATTTGGAATATCCCAAACATCGGAAGGGTTTTTCCCCAACGGATTACCGCTCAGCTCTCCCTTTTTGGGCCCCTTATAGGAACGCTTGCCCGGATACTTTTGCGGGACACGGACATCATCCAAATTGAACTGCTGCGGCATCCCTTTCGAAAACCAGAGTATTGTTTCATGCCGTCCGCTGAAGCGGTTTGAGCTATTCAGTCCATGCCCGAAGGTCCATATTATTCTGTTGCGCAGGATCAGCGGATTGGCCAGTTCCCGGCTAAGAGATGTAAACAGATTGTACACGATGCAGTCCAGCGGAACTATACATGTCTCCGAGACATGATAGCCGACCTGCCAGCATATGCTTCCTCCAACTTTTACGACCCGGTATAATTCGTTAAAAATATCCTCATGCAGTTTCTTGAATGTATCTATATCATCTTTAGGATCTTCATATGCTTTTCCAATACAGTATGGGGGCGAAGTTACCACCAAATCCACCGATTCATCCGGAAGTCCCCTTAACAGTTTCTTGCAATCGCCATCATAAAGTGTGGCTTTATTGCCCTCACGATACTTCTTATATATCCGCATATTACATCACCCCAAAACTCTATCTACAATTGCATTCTTATCTGTGACTCTCTCGTATACGGCATTATACCACATTATAATGTAGACGACAACATATAACCATTTCATCGCATATACGGCACGGAACACCCGTGCCGCTTTTATTTTCAAAATCAAACACAAAGGAGTACTATCATGAACAACAACACCATTAACACCCTGTCCGGCGCGATCACTCTCCCAGTGTTCGATCTGCTGCATAGCCGCATGAGCATCCGAGATATCCAGCGCTTCTATCACAGCCTGTGCGGTCTGCTGGGTTCAGATCAGGCGAACACCGCTGTCACGATCATCGACATCCTTATCCGCCTGGCCAGGATCGAACTCCCGGACGTATATGCCGAGGTAATGGCTTCCCGAAAGCTCCAGGCCATCTTCCTGGATGAGCTTCTGGCCGACTTTGAGGACATTATGTGCGAATACGAGGCATGAGCGTATCTTCTCGATACGCCTGGGTATAATTAAAACTGAATATAGAAGGAGGCGGTCATATAGTCGCAAAGGAGATACAGGCCAGCGCCATCATTCTTCGCATCCATGACGAGATGTGCCAGCCGCTTGATGATATACGCACTGCCTCCATAAGCCATATCGTCTCGGAGGCGTACAGAAAACGCAGCCTCCCCTCGCCCCCGACCACAGACAACGTACCTTCCACGCCGCAATGACTTTGCGGCGTTTCCATTATTTGGAGCGCCTCGCATGTTTGACACCGCTTAAGCCGTTTTCTATAATGAGCTTGAAAGGAGGCCCCAAATGGAGCAATACGTCATGTATCTGCGAAAATCCCGCTTTGACCGTGACTATGCCGAGTT
>CANQQB010000082.1 GCA_947625845.1 uncultured Oscillospiraceae bacterium | reverse complement strand
GCCACTCCGCTTAATTCCTTTTTCCTGCTCAGGGAGCTCTTCTTTTCCCTGTCCACTTTTCCTGGGGCAGTGCAGTGCAAGGGGAGGCTTTACCATATTGACGGCTCCCTTGTCAAAGGGGGGTGCCCGCCATCGGCGGGCGGGGGGATTGCCCCCTCGCGCCGCAGCGCGGCCCCCTCTGTCGTCGCCGCTCGCCGGGCTAGGCCGGGATTCGCCGCAAGCGGCAAACCCCGAGTAGCCCGCGGCGTCTCCTCTCCCCAAAAGGCAAGCGTGCCTTTTGGGGACCCCAGGGGGCTGTCAGCGCCTTGCGCTGACTGGGGGAGAGATATTTAAATATGTCCAGATGGTCAATTGTCGTTTGGGATCTCGTAAATGCCCAGGCTGAGGCCCTTGGCCACGTAGACGAAGCGGGCTGTGTCCATGGTCCCGCCCTCGACCAGACCGCACTGATCGTATTCCAGCGGCACGACCATCTGGCCGGTCGTATCGATGAAGCCGTGCTTGAGGTTCCCGTTTGCGTCGAGATTTGCGACCGTGGCAAGGCCCTCCGAGAAGTCGCGTGCGAGATCATATTCCAGGGGCACGACCACCTGGCCAGTCGTGTCGATATAACCCCACTTGAGATTCCCGCTTGCGTCACGCTTTGCGGCCGGGGCGAGGCCATCGAAGAAATGGCCGAGGCTGTCATATTCCAGCGGGATCACGACTTGGCCGCTCGTGTCGATGAAGCCGCACATGCCGTTCCAGTTCGCGTCGATCTTCGCGACCAGAGCGAGGCCGTCGGAGAAGTCGCTTACGCTGTCGTATTCCAGGGGTACGACCACCTGACCGGTCGCATCGATGAAGCCCTGCTTGTGCTTCCCGTCCGCGTCGATCTTTGTGACCGCAGCGAGGCCGTCGGAGAAGTCGTTTGCGAGATCATATTCCAGGGGCACGACCACCTGGCCGGTCGTGTCGATATAGCCGTACATGCAGCTCCAACCCATGTCGAGCTTTCCGACCAGAGCGAGGCCGTCGGAGAAGTCGCTTGCGTCGTCATATTCCAGCGGGATCACGACCTGGCCGTCCGCGTCGATATAGCCGTACTTGTAGTTCCCGTTCGCGTCGAGCTTTCCGACCGCAGCGAGACCGCCAGAGAATTCGTATGTGCTGTCATATTCCAGGGGCACGACCACTTGGCCGGTCGTGTCGATATAGCCGTACTTGTAGTTCCCGTCCGCGTCGAGCTTTCCGACCGAGGCAAGACCCTCCGAGAAGTCGTCTGCGTAATCATACTCCAGCGGCACGACCACCTGGCCGGCCTTGTTGATGTAGCCGTATTTGTAGTTCCCGTCCGCACTGTCCTTCACGGCAAGAGCAAGGCCCTCAGAGAAGGGGCCGCCGATATAGTTATACCCATCCGGCGGCACGGCTTTTCCGGTCTCGCGGTCCACCATACAGTTGCCGCTGCCAGAAACAGATGCCGAAAACTGATCAAGCTCCTGGATATAGCTTATCACCACTAAGCGTCCCTGGCTGAGATCGACAGAGGAAAGCCATGTGACCTTACCCTCCGCTGCATAGCTGGGAACGGCCAGCGCCAGCAGGAGCAGGGTTGCTGTCAGAGTGGATAGTAGTCGTTTTTTCATGTTTTCCTCCTTTTTCGCCCCTCCGGGCGGCGCTTGTTCCGCTTCAGTATAGCATGGGCGGGACCAGCGCACAAGCGCGTTTTCCCTGTAAGACGGCGTCAGCCGCACATTATGGAAAGCCTCCCCTGTGTAAGGGGAGGTGGCAGCGCGGAGCGCTGACGGAAGGGTTGTCACCCCCCCAAAAACCTGCAATTCAGGTCGCATTTTTGTCGATTCAGGACAAAACCCTTGACGTTTTTCCCATTTTGTTCAATACTGAGAGCACCCCGGACGGGGGAATAAACAAGGAGGAACCACTATGAACGAAGAGCAAAAAATCCGCGGGGGGGGTAACCCCGAATTAAATGACGCCGCCCTGGATGCCGTGACTGGCGGGATGGAAGGAATGACCCTTCGTCCGTGCGACGCGGCAGACCAGTCCTGGGACTTCATGAAGAAGAAGTTCGGTGTGGACGAGGGTAAGGAGGAGCAGCCATGAACGACGAGAAAAAGCTGCCCGACGACGCCCTGAACGATGTGACCGGCGGCCTCACGCCGCTGCACGAGCAGAGGCTCCCCTTTGACGAGTTTAAGCAGCAGGTGAAGCAGCTGGGCGACCAGGAAAATGGACAATTGGCCGTGGATGGGAATTTGAAGCAGCCATAAATACGGTGTCCCCGGCTTTGCCGGGGACGCGTTGGATTTTAATGCTTCTCTCCCTCCGTCGCGGCTTGCGCCGCGCCACCTCCCCCGTCAGGGGGAGGCGGGGGCTTCGCCCCCGAATCGGCCCCGGAGGGGCCGGCCCCCTCTGACGAGGGGGCTGTCAGCGCCTCGCGCTGACTGGGGGAGAGACAGTTCACCGCCTGCTCTTCCCCCTCAGCACCGGATACAGCCCCCATTCCAGCAGCCGCAGGTTCACCCGCCGGCTCAGGGGCCAGGAGCGCACGTACTTGTTGCGCCGGCAGAGGGGGAACCGGGCCTTTGTATAGTCCCGCAGCTCGTCCAGCACCGGCCCGCTGCCCGGCATATCCAGCACCCGCCAGGAGGCGTACACCAGCACGTGCAGCACGCACAGGGCACACAACTCCGGCTCATACCGCGCAAACAGACCCTCCCGCCGGTACCAGTCCAAAATGCCGTCCATGGCCGCCATCACGTCCCGGCCCCCGTCCAGGCTCCCCTGGGTGGCGGACTGGGAGCGGATATAATAATTGTAGAGCACGTCGGGAAGCTGTACGGCGCTGTCCGCAATGGCCAGCATGCGCCGGGTCATGTACAGGTCCTCCCCCACCCGCCAGGGGCCGAAGCGGATATCCGAACGGCTTTCAAACAGCGCCCGCCGCCAGAGCGCGCCCCCGGCCCCAGCGCCCCAGCGCAGCAAAATGGACGGGTCCTGAGAAAGGCTCACCGGCCCGCCGGCCTCAGCCTCCGGCGGCTGGATAGACTCGCCCGCCGCCGTTATCCGCCGGAGGCGGAAGAAGTACACGTCCGCGCCGGTCCGGCCGATATGCTCGTCCAGGCGCTCCAGCGCGTCCGGGACCAGGGTGTCGTCACTGTCCAGGAACAGGACGAACTCCCCCTGAGCCTGGTCCAGGGCCCGGTTGCGGGCTCTGCCCGCGCCGGTGTTGGGCCCGTGCAGGACCCGGATACGGCTGTCCTGCGTCGCCAGAGCATCGCACAGCGGGCCGCTGCCGTCGGTGGAGCCGTCGTCCGACAGGATGAGCTCAAAGTCCCCGCAGGTCTGCCCCAGCACCGACGACACCGACGCCGACAGATATTCCCTTGTGTTGTACACCGGCACGATGACCGAAAACCGCAAGCCGCTCCCTCCCAACGTCCGCGTATAAAAACCGGCCCTGTCCGTTGGCGTCGGACAGGGCCGGCGGGTTATCAGTTGCCGGTTCCCATGACGAACTCGGACCCGTTGGACCGGGTGGTGGATACGAAGAAGCCGTCGTAGGTCAATATGCCGTCCTCGCCGCCTTCCACCAGGCAGCTTGCGGTGTACACCGCGCTCTTGGGCTTGCCGATGGCGTCGTACAGCTCCTGCACGTCGTGGCCCACCAGCTCCTCCGCCTTGCGCTGGTCCTCACCCATGGAGGCCAGCCATTCCTCGCGGGTCATGCCCTCGGGGGCGTGGTTGTCGTCGGCGGCCAGACCGCCGGGACCCTGGTCCTCCCCGTCGGCGGGGGGTGCGGTCACCTTGGGCAGGTCCGTGGCCTCCGGCTCCTCGGCCGGTTCCTTGCCGCCGCCGCACGCCGTGCACAGCAGGGTCAGCGCCAGTATCATCATCGCCGTCACCGCGGCGAAACGGGTCTTCTTCATGATGTGTCTCCTTTTGTCCCGTATTGTCCGCTTATTGTCCCATGGTTGTCCCGATCGTTGTCCATGTGGGATATAACTAAAGTATTATATCCAGAATACGCCACAGTGTCAAGTCAGCTTGCAATGAGGCGGCCCGTTTGTTATACTGTGACGACAGGAAGGGGGGTCGGTGGTGTACGAGGACATTTTCTGCACCCAGAGCGTGACCCGGAAGATACCCGGCCGCATCCGGGTGATCCAGGGGCTTTTATACGCGGCGGTGGCGGTGTTCACCGTCATCGGCGCCATGGAGGGGGCGTTCTGGATGATACCGGCGCTGGGTACCCTGTTCGGCGCATGGTACTTCATGGGCGCGGCCAGGGTGAACTATGAGTACCGGCTGGAGGGGACCCACTTCACGGTGGAGCGGGTCAGCGGCCTGAGATCCAAGCGCAAAGCCGTGCTGTTCGGGGACTTCGATTTGACCAAACTTATCATCATGGCACCGGAGGGCGACCCGGCGCTGGCAAAGGCGGAGGCGGACAGTCTGGCCGGCCCCGCCAGGCGCATCACCTATGACGTGTCCGCCCACGACCCGGACGATATTTGCTCGCTCATGTACCTGACCGGGGTGGGCAAGGAGCTGGACCGGCCCTTGAAGGTGTATTTCCAGCCCGGCCCGGAGCTGCGGGAGTGCATCCGGAAAATTGCCCCCGACCGGGTGGCGGGGTACGACCGGTCATGACGCCCTACAGCCCGGAAACGGACAGGCGGGGGGGTATCTTTCTCTCCAGCGCGGTCAGCGACGCGGACCCCAACCGGGAGCGGCGGGATTACGCGCTGGACGGGGAGACCCCGCTGGTGGGCCTGATCGACGACCGGTGGTATCCGCCCTACGTGGAGGACAGGAGCCACTACCACAACTGCATGGAGATCGGCTGCTGCGTGGCCGGCCACGGTCTGGTGGAGCTGGGAAGCCGCGCCTGGGACTACAGTCCCGGGTCTGTGGTGGCGGCCGGACAGGGGCTGTACCATCGGCAGGAGAACATGGGCTGGCCGGCTACCCACTGGCGGTACGTGCTGGTGGACGAGGACGTTGTTTTGCAGGAGGCTCCCTCCCGCCACCGGGAGGCTCTGCGGAGGCTGGTGGATACGGCCCGCCGAAAGGGATTATATTTCGACGCGGGCCAGGAAAACAGCGAGCTGCGGGCCGTGGGGCAGACCATATTCGACCTGGCCGAGCGCCGGGGCGAGACGGCCCGGATGGAGCTGGAGGCCGCGGTGTTCTTGCTGCTGTGCACCATGGCCCGGTCGCTTTCCTCCGCCATGACCGGCCTGGCTCCGAACGGGGCCTACCGCCGGCCCATCGAACCGGCGCTCAAGTACGTGTCGGAGAACTATATGCGGGAGCTGCGGGTCGAGGAACTGGCGGCGAGCTGCGCCATGAGCGCCAGTTATTTTCGCAAGGTGTTCGGCCACGTCATGGGCATGTCGCCTATGGAGTACGTGAACCGCTACCGGATAAACCGGGCGCTGAACCTGCTCCGGTACGGCAACGACACCGTGCTGCAGATCGCCGTGCAGACCGGGTTTTCCTCCGTGGCCACGTTCAACCGGAACTTCCGCCGCTACGTGGGCGATTCCCCAGCCCACTGGCGCAAAAGCGCGCATATATAAGCTGTCTGAACCGTCTGCCGCATTCGCGGCGGACGGTTTGCACGTTCTGAGGCGGCGTGGGATAGAATGGTCCGGGGGTGCTTGTATGGAGGACGAGAAACAGACAGCCCCGGCGAAGGGCCGCAGGACCATGGGGCGGCTCCGGTTCCAGACCGGGCTGGCGGTGCTGTTCACGGCAATGGGCGCGATGGCGGCGCTGGTGCTGGCGGACACGGCTCTGGGCGGGTCGGAGAGCGGGCTCATCGGCAACGCCTTCGAGGCGTTCAAGCTCATCGCCGTGACGGTGTTGGGATATATCTTCGGGACCGATCGGGGGAAAGAGGGGTGAAAAAGTCTCTCCTTGAGACCCCGTTACAACCCTTCCGAGCGCCGCAAAGCGGCGCCCACCTCCCCTTGCACAGGGGAGGCTTGCGTCGGAAGAATTTCGAGGATGCGGGCGTCCGGCAAGCCGGGCGCCGTCATCGGTCGAAATCCTTCCTCCTTCTCCCCACGCGGTAAGCGTGCCGCGTGGGGACCCCGAACAATATGGAAGGAGATTTAAATTATTCTCTCCCTCAGTCAGCGCGGGGCGCTGACAGCCCCCTCGTCAGAGGGGGCCGGCCCCGCTGGGGCCGAATCGGGGGCAAAGCCCCCGCCTCCCCCTGACGGGGGAGGTGGCGCGGCTTCGCCGCGACGGAGGGAGAGAAGCATTATAATCCAACGGGTCCGCGGCGGGAGCCGGGGACACCTTTGGCGGCGGCGGGGACGGCTTTGTTACAACCCTTCCGAGCCGCCATACGGCGGCCCACCCCCTTTGACAAGGGGGGCTTTCAATAAGGAAGAGATATTAAAATCCAACGGGTCCACGGCGTGAGCCGGGGACACCATATGGAAAAAGCCGGCTCGTCAGAGCCGGCTTTTCGTGTCATTCCGCCGCGGCGGCGGAGAGGGTTTGCAGACGGTTGGCGATGAAGTCCTGTACGCTGTCCCTGGCGATGCCCAGAGCCACCGCCAGCTCGCCGTACAGCAGGTTCTCCGCCCGCTCCATGTACCGGCGGTCCACCGCGCCGAACTTCTGCTTCTTCGCCTCCCGCTCCACCTTCTTCCGGTAGGCCGACATGGTAAGCCGCAGAAGGGACAGACAGTCATGGTCCTCCATCCCGGCGCGATAGTAGTTTTCCAACTGCTGGAGGTTCTGGTTGTGGTAGGCCTCCGCCCGGATGTGGGGTATCTGGTCGATGAGGTCCATGGCCTCGTCCTTGGAGATGACCGGCCTGGTGAACACCTTATTGTTGTCCACCGGCGTCGTGATGGTGCCCGTCTGGTAGAGCGGCTTGAGCACGTAATACATCCGCTCCGGCTCCGTCCGGCCAGGCTTGCGTGAGATGATGTCTTCTACCCGGCACACGCCTGTGCCGCCGTATAAAATGAGGTCGCCGATCTGATACAAAGTGCCACGCTCCTTCAAAATTCGCCGCCCAAGGCGGCTGCCGCATCCTGCATCCTTATACTTTTCCAGCAATATTGTAGCACTTTTTTACAGATATTGTAAGCGAAAAAATGGGAACTGGGTCGATTTTCCAAAAAATCCATAAAACCGACAAAAACGGCGCCGGTCCCTGTACTTTTATACCAACTTGTAGCGGCCCTGTTCGCCCTCCCGGCTCTCCAAAAGACCCCAGACCAGCCATAAAAGCGGCCCGGTCAGGGGCAGGCTCAGGCCGAAGAAGTCCTGGATGAGGTAGCAGAGAAAGGCCGTGCCCAGCGCCGGGTAAAATGGCCCGCGTTTGCGGCGGCGGACCCAGGTGATCAGCGTGCAGGCGATGGCGCCTAAATAGGGCAGCAGACCCAACAGGCCGGTGTTCATGAGATAGCCCAGGTAGGCGTTGTGGGCGTTGGTGACGGCCACGGTCCGGCCGGTGACGTCGTTGTGCCACAGGATGTCGTAGCGCAGACTGGCGGTGCCCGGTCCGCCTCCCAGCCAGGGCCTTTCCCGAAAGAGCCGCCAGCCCTCCTTCCAGATCTGGCCCCGGTGGGAGCCAAATTCGTCGGCCAGGCGGCCGTGGAGCACCTGGCCGGCCTCATAGAGAAGCCCGCTCTTTCCCGGCCAGAACCAGAGTCCGGCCAGTCCCGCGCATGTGACGCCGCCGCTGATGATGCCGGCGGTACGGGCGGCGCGGTCGTTTTGGAGCACGATGGGGATGGCCACAAGGGCCGTGCCTATGGCGGCGACCACGCCGGCGTCCACGTCGATGAGGCCAAGCATGCTAAGCGCCAAAAGCCCCGGCAGGAGCAGCCAACGGTCACGTTTGTGGGGCGACAAAAGCGCGTACACGGGCAGAAAGCCGGCGGGGATGCACAGGTAGGCCGCCAGCATGCCCACGTTGCCCAGGGTGCCCAGAAAGGCGCTGGTGAGGGCGGCGTATTTGTCGTAGTAGTTGGTGCCCTCCGGGTAGAACCGGAAGGGGTCCAGGCCGAATAGCTGGAGCACGGCGATGGCGCAGCAGACGGCGGCCGAAAAACCCAGTGCCCAGGCGTACCGCCGCCGGGGGCGGGCCAGCATGGACACGCCGAAAAAGATGAGGCCGTACAGGACGCTGGTGAGAAACCCGTCGTTGCGGTCGGAGCCAAGGAGCGTCACCGCGCCGTATTCGGACAGGCACGCGCTCACGGCGCTCGCCGCCAGAAAAAGTCCCACGCATAAATGGGCCGGACGGACATGGGGGTGGTACCGCTCCCCCCGGGCAAGACCGCACAGCAGCAGCGCCGTCACGCACAGCGTCCACGCGCCGGCGGCGGCGGCGAAAAAGCGGAATTTCGACGCCGTTATGTCGCTGTAGCCTTGAAAGCCCACGTACAGGGGAAACAGACCCAGCATGACCAGGATGAACTTGTCCGTGACCCATCGGGCACGCTTCAGAAAGGGACGGTCCATGGCAGCTCCTTTGCTCAATATGGTCATTATACATATTTCCCGCGCGCAGCACAAGAAACAGCCGGGGAAAATGAAAGTTACGGTTGCAATTTTGGTATGGGTGTGGTAAAGTAACGTTTACCTGCCGTCCGGACGGGTCAAACCGTTATGGCCGGAATAGGGAGGCAATTTTACAAGGAGGTGCCGAAAATATGGCAGCAGACGCAAGGATCAAGGTCGTACTGCGCTGCGGCGAGTGCAAGCAGAGGAACTACAATACCTTCAAGAACAAGAAAAATACCACGGAAAAGCTTGAACTGAAGAAGTATTGCCCCTTCTGCCGCAAACACACGCTGCATCAGGAAACAAAGTAAGGAGGAGCGGTCAAATGGCAGAGGAAAAGAAGGCCGCGCCCCAGCAGAAGGCGGTCGCGGTCAAGAAGACCACGGAAAAGCCCAAACGGTCCCAGCGGATCAAGAAATGGTTCCGGGACATGAAGAGCGAGCTGAAAAAGGTGGTCTGGCCCACTCCCAAGCAGACGGCGAAAAACACCGGCGTGGCCCTGGTGGTCATCGTGGTATGCGCCATCGTGCTGTGGGCCTTCGACCAGGTTGCCCAGCAGACGGTCCGGGCGCTGATCGATATTTTCGCGTAAGAACATGGCTGAGGACGCGAAATGGTATGTCGTCCATACCTATTCCGGGTATGAGAACACCGTCGCCGCCTCCATCGAGAAGGCGGCGGAAAACCGGCACATGGAGGACCTGATCCTGGAGGTCAACATCCCCATGGAGACCGTCACCGAACACACCGACAACGGCGAAAAGACGTACGAGCGCAAGACCTTCCCCGGCTACGTGCTGGTGAAGATGATCCTGACGGACGAGAGCTGGCACCTGGTGCGCAACGCCAGAGGCTCTACCGGATTCGTGTCCATGGACGGCAAACCCGTGCCCCTGACGGAGCGGGAGGTGCTGGACCTGGGCGTGGAGCGCCACGAGATCGTGGTGGGCTACGGCCTGGGGGATACCGTGAAGGTCATGGACGGCCCGCTGGAGGGTTTCCTGGGCGTCGTGGACGAGCTGGACCCGGCCAAGGACCGGGTGCGCGTCATCGTGTCCATGTTCGGGCGTGAGACGCCGGTGGATCTGGAGCTTGACCAGATCGAGCCGGTGAAGGACGAATGATTTTGAACGACCTCTTTGAAGAGGATCATAAGGAGAATTAAAAAATGTCTCAGAAAGTAGTTGGATACGTCAGATTCCAGGTCCCGGCGGGCAAGGCCACTCCGGCGCCCCCCGTGGGTCCCGCCCTTGGTCAGTACGGCATCAACATCGGCCAGTTCACCAAGGACTTCAACGAGCGCACCAAGGGCGACATGGGCATGATGATCCCCGTGGTCATCACCGTGTACGCCGACCGCAGCTTCACCTTCATCACCAAGACCCCGCCCGCGGCCCTGCTCATCAAGAAGGCCTGCGGCATCGAGACCGCCTCCGGCGTGCCCCAGCGGGATAAGGTGGCCACGATCTCCAAGGAGGACCTGCGGAAGATCGCGGAGCAGAAAATGCCCGATCTCAACTGCACCAGCAT